>JAEWDX010000277.1 GCA_023389895.1 Bacillota bacterium | reverse complement strand
TCTTTATGCTTATCGCGTACTTGGAGCATATGGTAGTGGCTCCAATTCTGGTATTATCAAAGCGATTGATACAGCTGTTATTGAAAAAATGGACGTCATCAACCTGTCATTAGGGGATGATAATAATTCTGAAACCGATCTCGGTTCCTTTGCGATTAATAATGCCATGATGGCAGGTACAATCTCAGTAGTCGCAACGGGAAACGATGGTCCAAACCGTTCAACGATAGGGACTCCTTCAACAGCTCGACTTGGAATTGCAGTTGGGAACACAACCAATCCTGAAACAATGTATGATGGAGAAGTGAATGTTACAGTAGGAGATTACAATTATTCAAAACAACTAGGCTTTATGGCAACATCCTTTGGAAAAGAACTTTCCACTCAGCTTGAAGGTGAGTTTGAAATAGTAGCAGTTCCAGGTGTTGGTAAGGCTACTGATTACAACGGAATTGATGTTAAGGGGAAAGTAGCCTTGATTTCCCGTGGCGACATTGCCTTTGTCGATAAAATTGCAGCCGCAAAGGAAAACGGTGCAATCGCAACCATTATCCATAACTTTGCTGGAGGAACGAATGCACCAAATGAATCTGACGTTTTTCTTGGAGATTCCTTCGCTTTCATCCCGTCAATTGATATGTCAGTAACGGATGGAGCGGCTGTTCGTGAAGCGCTTAAGAATGGCCAAGGAAAAGTCACTTTTGGAAAATTTGGTTCATCGAAAACGCTCGGAGATGAAGTTAATGACTCTAGTTCCCGTGGTCCATCCACTCCGAACTTTGATATTAAACCAGATGTAACAGCACCAGGAACGAATATTATGTCTTCAGTTCCAGCTTATAAATGGGATTTCCCTGAAGCAAGCTATGAAGAGTCTTATGATCGTTCTACAGGAACATCTATGGCAACACCACATATCGCTGGAATTGCTGCTCTTATTAAACAAGCAAATCCAACTTGGGATGCATTTGACGTGAAAGTAGCACTTTCGAATACAGCAAAACTTCTGAATACAGAGAAGTATGATGTATTTGCCCAAGGTCCTGGACGTGTGGATGCCTATGCGGCTGCCCATCCAAGTGTGCTTGCCTATGCTTTAGACAAGGCAAATAACGCTGGAGAAGAAGTTGATAACGTTAAAGGAACGGTTACATTCGGCTTCCAAGAATTAGATGAGGCTATTTCCGTCACGAAACAAATTCGTGTAAAAGACCTAAAGGGTGTAGGAGGTAACTTCACTGTAGAGGTGGATGTAACAAAGTCATTTGCTGATGCAAAATTAACAATTGACGAGTCGTCCTTTACATTAGCGCCAAATGGCGAGCAACTCGTAAATGTGACATTAACAGCTTCCGAAAATGAAGGTACAAAATTAGGTGATGAATTCCTTGGTTATATCCATATTAATGGGGGCCAAAATCATGTATCCTTGCCGTTTGCAGTGGATTTCAGCGGTGAAGTACCTGTAGAAATCAAAGATATGCGGATTACGGAGACAGATCTTTCGTTTAATGATGACGGTGTGAAAGACACAGCCATGCTTTATTTCACCCTTACAGGGGATGTTTTAGATAACTATATTGAACTTTGGGATATTGAGAATCCAGATGGTGGATATTATGGGGATGGCTATATCGGCTATCTACACGCAGCCACTTCTCTAGGAGCGGGATCATATCAATTAAGTATTGCTGGTCAATATCGACCTTGGGGAGAAACTGCACCTACACCTGTACAGATCCCAGATGGACTATACACAATTGATTTTTCAGCAGAGACAAAGGCAGGAAATGAAATAGGTGACTATGTTGGTCCAATTGTTGTTAAATCAACAAAGCCTGTGATTGAAGGAAATGTAGCGGGAAGTAAATTAACAGGTCAAGTAACAGATAAGTATATCGATTACAATGATGTTCTGAAAAATTACGGGCTTCATTACGACCTTAATTCCAAGCTTAAGGCATCTTACGTTGTCACAAGCGATGGTGTGGCGGGTAATGCTGTACCATTTGAACTTAATCAAAATGGTTCATTCGAAATTGAGCTAGATACTCTTGGTGAAAATGATGTATTAACTGTTATGGTTGAAGATGCGGCTGGAAATAAAGGTGAGAAAGTTTTCTCCGAAGATATTCCAGTTGAACCAGGTGTTACTCTCACGGTTAACCAAGAAAATATTACAATTGAAGAAGGCAAAACAGCTACGGTAACAGTTACAGAAACAACAGTAGATGAAGATGGGACAAAAGAAGAAGTAGACGTAACATCTGAAGCTACTTATGAAGTGGAAAATGAAGAAGTAGTCTCTGTAGACAAAGGTGTAATTACTGGAAAAGCAGTAGGAACATCAAAAATAACGATTACCTATGGCGAGAACTCAGTAACCGTTAACGTAACAGTTAAAGACTCTGGTGAAAATCCGTTAGAGCCAGGTGTTACACTTTCGGTTGATCGGGAATCTATCTCAATTGAAAAGGGTAAAACAGCGACGGTAACAGTCACAGAAGCAACAGTAGATGAAGATGGAACAAAAGAAGAAGTAGACGTAACATCTGAGGCTAACTATGAGGTAGAAAATGAAGAAATAATCTCTGTAGACAAAGGTGTAATCACGGCAAAAGCAGTAGGAACATCAAAAATAACCATTACTCATGGCGATAACTCAATAACCGTCAACGTTACTGTAACGAATTCAACTGTGACACCAGTTGAACCAGGTATACCAAGCCCAGTAACACCAACTACTCCATCAATTTCAGCACCTTCAATACCTTCAACACCAAAAGGTGAAGTGAATGTGAATGTAAATCTGATTGCTGGACAAGTTAAAGATTCAGCTAAGCAAGAGGTCAAAGTAGACATACCAGCTTTAACAGACGCACAACCGAAAATTAGTGCGAAGCTGCAAGCTTCATCATTGAAGGAGCTCGCTCAATCTTCAAAACCATTAGTGCTCAAATCTGGTGATGTCGAAATGAATATTTCGAATAAAGTATTGAAAGACATTGCTGCAGGTGCTCCTGACAGTGTTATCATCTCTATCGGAACGTCGAAATCAACGGGTATTGATGGAGCTGTTTCTGCTATCTATGAATTTACGATTACAACTGCTAAAAATGGTAAATCAACAATCGTTTCTGAATTCTCAGAGCCGATTCAAGTAACAGTACCAACATCTGCAGTTAAAGATGAGCGTAAAGCAGCAGCATACCATCTAAACGGTTCAACAAATGCACTTGCTTATGTTGGCGGAGCAAATAAAAATGGAAAGTCAACATTCAAGACATCACACTTCTCGAAATTTGTAATTGTTGAGAAGGCTGTTACGTTTAAAGATATTGAAAAACATTGGGCACAAGAGCAAATCGAAGTATTAGCATCTCGTTCCATTACAAGTGGAAATACAGCTGCAACATTCACTCCTGAAGGCAAATTAACAAGAGCAGAATTCGCAGTTTTACTTGTAAGAGCGCTAAACATTCCAACAAAGTCTTATGAAGGCATCTTCTCAGATGTGACTGAAAAGCAAAGCTGGAGTGTACTCGAAATCGAAGCAGCGAATCGCGTAGGAATCGTTAAAGGGGATCAGAATGGCAAGTTCAATCCTCAAGATAAAGTAACTCGCGAACAAATGGCTTCCATGATTGTCCGTGCAATTGAATACAAAAATGCAAATCTATTAAATGATGCAGCATCTACGACAAAGTTCGCAGATGAAAGCAAAATTAGTGGATACGCGAAAGACGCAGTCCAACAAGCTGCGGCACTAGGTATTATTAAAGGAAAAGAGGGCAACACTTTTGCTCCGCAAGATGATACAAATCGTGCAGAGGCAGCAGTCATGCTTTATCGCTTTCTTAATGCTTTAGGAGAATTTTAAAAAGTAATAGCAGAGAAGAGCTGAACTAAAGTCGTAATTTCTCCGACTTTTAGGCAGCTCTTCTTATTTTGTACATTATCATTCTCAAAACAACCTCAAGCTACCACACTATCACTTCTGGGGGATTTATACTATTAAAGTAATTCTACTAATTTTTTGGTTTATATTCCCTTTCTAGACAAAACATGATAATATAGCTACGAACAATGTCGAAGGGATTAGTTCTTATTATCTACTTCCGATAAAAATGAAAATGTCAATTTCCGCAAAAAATGATAGGATCAATTTAATTTCGGATACTAATCCCTCGACGCAGCTGAAAAACGATTAAGCAAAATAACAAAATTAAAATTTCGACAATAGGGTGTCTGATTCCTATAATATTATTTCCAGCTTGAATACTGGAAATAATAAAGGAAACTGGCTCCTTTTCTTTTAGAATAGTACAATTGTCACGCCTGAGAAGATGAAGTCGGTAAATATGTATATCCTCCTAGAGAAAAATTGTCGAAAGGGTAGAGATGCTTGAAAAGAATGGCTATAATGAAATTAGCGTAATTTGTCATTATACCAAGAAATATGTAAAAAAGCAGAGAAATTTCCTTAGTTAATACGATAACAGCGATAGATTACGTTCATTTACCACGATAGCAACTGATTTTATGAGGCATAAGAAAGGTCTCGCTCGTATTCATAACGGGATAAAAGTGGTCATAATGAAGTTTTGACTAGGTACTCAAGAACTAGGAGGAAACAATGGAAGAGACTATTAGCCTGAAAGAATTATTTCAAACATTGCGTAAACGAATGGGGCTCATTATATCAATTACATTAGTTGCTGCGATCTTAAGCGGCCTTATTAGTTTCTTTGTATTAACGCCAATCTATTCATCTTCAACATTATTATTAGTCAACCAATCGAAAAATGAGCAGCCAATTTATAATCCTTCAGAGATTCAAACGAATTTACAGTTGATCAACACATATAATGTCATAATCAAGAGTCCAGCTATTTTAGACTTAGTAAAAAAAGACCTTGATTTAGATACAAGTACAGAGGCACTTAATGAAAAGATAAAAGTAGGTAGCCAAAGAGATTCACAAGTTGTTGCCATTACAGTTGAAGATGCAGACCCTTATATGGCAGCGGATATTGCGAATACAACAGCACTTGTATTTCAACGTGAAATTTCGACTATCATGAATGTTGACAACGTTAGTATTCTAGCGAAAGCAGTTGTTAAGGATGAGCCATCACCAGTCAAGCCACAGCCCACTCTAAACATCGCCATTGCTCTAGTCGTTGGATTAATGGCAGGAGTTGGTCTTGCCTTCTTATTAGAATATTTAGATAACACAATCAAGAATGAACAGGATATCGAGAAAATTCTTGAATTGCCAGTTTTGGGAGCCATTACAACAATGGAAGCGGAGAAAAAGAGCACTCATAAGAGCAAGAAAAAGACAAGACCAGAAATGAGAGGTGCGACCATTGATTCTTAAAAAAAAGAAAAATAAACTATCTAATCAACGTAATTTAATTACGTTAACAGATTCACGATCACCAATCTCAGAACAATATCGCACCATTCGTACGAACATTCAATTTTCCGCTGTTGATTCTACAATCCGTTCATTAATGGTGACATCATCAGGGCCAGGAGAAGGAAAATCAACGACTGTCGCGAATTTAGCGATTGTATTTGCTCAACAGGAAAAGAGGGTCCTGCTTATTGATGCAGATATGCGCAAACCGACTGTTCATTATACATTCCAGCTACATAATAATGTTGGCTTAACAAATGTTTTAACAAAGCAAGCGGAACTATCAAAAGCAATTAACAAAACAGAACAAGAAAATTTATTTGTTCTTACAAGCGGGCCGATTCCACCAAATCCTGCAGAGCTCCTCGGTTCTAAATCAATGGAGGAAATGATTGAAGCAGCTTATCAGCAATATGACATAATCCTGTTTGATACACCTCCAGTTTTAGCTGTAACAGATGCCCAAATTCTTGCGAACAAATGCGATGGAACGCTTCTAGTTGTAAGCAGTGGGAATACAGAGATGGAAGCTGCGACGAAGTCAAAGGAGCTGTTACTAACGGCAAAAGGTAAGCTACTTGGAACAGTACTAAACCAGAAAAAGGTAAAGGACAGCCAATATTACTATTATTATGGTAAAAATTAAATAAACTTTACCAATTTCTATACAAAAAAATCATGATATGGTACTATTATCCTACTAAAGATTCATGGTAACATTGGAAAATTGGAGGAGATGTAATGATTGATATTCATTGCCATATTCTATCTGGAATAGATGATGGTGCTAAAGACCTAGAAGGCAGTTTTGCTTTAGCAAAGGCAGCAGTAAAAGAAGGGATTCAAACAATCATTGCAACACCTCACCATAAAAACGGAAGCTTTGAAAATCCGAAACCTTTCATATTGGAAAAGGTGGAAGAACTAAATCAGCTTTTACAAAGTGAAAATATTCCGCTTACCATTCTACCTGGTCAGGAGACGCGTATTTTTGGCGAATTGCTTGAGGATTATCGCAAGGAGGAAATTTTGACACTTGCGAATGGCGGGCAATATGTTTTTATCGAACTGCCTTCTGGGCATGTTCCACGATATACGGAACAACTCCTTTTTGATATTCAAATGTCTGGATTAACGCCAATCATTGTGCACCCAGAGCGTAATCAAGAAATAATTGAAACTCCTGATTTGCTTTATCAGCTAGTTAAGAGGGGAGCATTGACCCAAATAACTGCCTCTAGTACGACAGGCTACTTCGGAAAAAAGATCAAGAAATTCTCCCTCCAATTGATTGAGGCAAATTTAACTCATTTTATCGCATCTGATGCTCATAATCTTGAAAATCGTTCGTTCAAAATGGTCGAAGCCTTTACAGAAATTGAGAAGAAATATGGCAACGATATGGTATATCTTTTTACAGAAAATGCAGAGTTGCTTGTAAAAGGGAAAGCAGTCTATAAAGAGCCGCCAATGCGGACAAAGAACAAGAAGTTTCTTGGGGTTTTTTAAAAAGAGTCTTTAGTAAACAATATTGTTGGGGCATTTAACTATCTTTGATAAACCTGTTTATTACGCTATTCATTCGAATAAACGTAATGAACGTGTCTATTAAAGGCTGTTTTTTAGCGACAAATACGAACATAGCCAAAGATAGGAAAATATGAATTTTAAAGAGTTAAATAAATATTTAGCTCCAACACTTTCCTTACATTTAGTTTAGGCTGATTCTTGACCGGTAATGTCTCCTAACCGTTACCAACGGAGGCACTCGACCATGCTGTGGGTGAGAACTTGATTCCCGACCTTAGATGCGAGTCATCGATAGTGTGGTGTGAGGGTAGGTTAAATGCCTATTCATAAATATCTAATGCTAGGACAGGATCTATCCTGTGTTGCCATTAGATATTTATTTTTGCCTGTTTAGCAAAGTGAAAACCGCTAAAATCCACGATTAAAAAGTGAAGTTTCACTAGCTTGACCGATATTTTTGCTGACTTTTTCTAAAGGAAACTCTAATGAAGTTGTTCAATGTAGAGATATCAATTAGAGAGGAGGATGGATTTGACTTATCATAAACGGTTAACCTTATTATTTTTTCTCGATTCCTTCATCGTATTAACAGCTATTTACATAAGTTATTTAACGTTGCATCCAACACTACAGATTTTTACAAATCATGTGTTGTTTGTGACAGCGTTTACCTTATTATTAAGCCATTATTTATTTGCTTCTGTTTATCGTCTTTACAATAAAGCATGGGAATATGCAAGTGTTGGAGAATTGATTGCGATTGTGAAAGCCGTTAGTTTATCGATTATGACAACTGCCATTATGCAGCAGATCTATATAAATGACATTTACTTTCGGGCATTGATGATTACATGGATGCTTCATATTATTTTAATTGGCGGCTCGCGTTTTTCTTGGAGGGTTTATCGTGATCGATATATAAAACCACAGGCCGATTCAAAGCGTGCATTAATTGTTGGTGCTGGTGCAGCTGGGATGATGCTTGTAAGACAGCTACTTAACAATCGCGATGCAGGGATATTGCCTGTTGCCTTCATTGATGATGATCCAAGAAAGTATAAATTACAAATTCATGGAATTTCTGTAGTTGGAGATTCGAAGCGCATTGCCAAGATGGTTGATAAGTTGAAAATCGATAAAATCATCATTGCTATTCCCTCATTAAATAAAGAAGATATGCAAAGAATTTTCCATCGATGTGCGGATACAAACGCCAAGACCGTCATTATGCCGATGATTGAAGATGTCATGATTGGCAAAGTATCGGTCAATCAGTTCCGTGATGTAGAGGTGGAGGACTTGCTCGGCCGTGATCCGGTGCAGCTCGATACGGATAGCATTTCAGAAAAGCTATCGGGAAAAATCATTCTTGTAACAGGTGCTGGCGGCTCAATCGGTTCGGAAATATGCCGTCAAGTTTGTAAATTCAAACCAAAGACGATGCTATTGCTCGGGCATGGCGAAAACTCCATCTATCATATTGAAATGGAACTAAGAAATACATATAAGGAACAAATCAATATCATTCCAATCATTGCTGATATTCAAGATCGCAATCGGATTTTTGAAGTAATGGAAAAACATCGACCGAGAGTGGTTTACCATGCAGCTGCTCATAAACATGTACCGTTAATGGAATATAATCCAAGAGAAGCCGTAAAGAATAATGTCATCGGTACGAAAAATGTTGCTGAAGCAGCGGACACATTTGGAATTGAAACATTTGTCCTCGTTTCATCTGACAAAGCGGTCAACCCAACAAACGTAATGGGCTCAACAAAACGAATGGCTGAAATGGTTATCCAACAACTAAATAAACACAGCAAGACGAAATTCGTCGCAGTTCGATTCGGTAATGTCCTCGGCAGCCGCGGCAGTGTCATTCCTTTATTCAAGAAACAAATTCAAGCAGGTGGACCAGTAACCGTCACCCACCCAGAGATGACGCGCTATTTTATGACAATTCCTGAAGCCTCAAGATTAGTGCTGCAAGCAGGTGCATTAGCTCAAGGCGGAGAAATCTTTGTCCTTGATATGGGCGAGCCTGTCAAGATTGTTGACCTAGCTAAGAACCTCATCCAATTATCGGGCTATACAATAGAAGAAATCGGGATCGAATATTCCGGCATCCGTCCAGGTGAGAAGATGTACGAAGAATTGCTTGGCAAGAATGAAGTCCATAACCAACAAGTATTTCCAAAAATCTATCGCGGAAAAACCCCAGACTTCAATATCAGCGTGGCAAACCGCTTACTTGACGAACTGGATAAATTACAAGATGAAAGCATCCGCCAAGAGGTGCTCAATATCGCAAATTTTCGGAAAGAGAGCTTGTTTTTGTTAGGGGCAGTAAGGTAAGTTCATTATTCTGAAGTGCACGTAGTTTTCTATGAAAATAAAATTTTTTTTCATTCATCGGTTGAGAGTGAAAACTCATGAATGCTTATAGCGAAAAGTTTTTCTGTTTCCCTCCAAATGGAGCAGAAAATAGCTTTTCTTATTTTGCGATTAATAATACATATGATGGAGTTATTTTTGCTAAAGATTCATTTAAAAATAGAAGAAAGGGGAATGGTTTTGAAAAAAGTGAGAAAGGCAATCATTCCTGCCGCTGGTCTTGGGACAAGATTTTTACCTGCAACGAAGGCGCAGCCAAAGGAAATGCTGCCAATTGTTGATAAACCTACCATTCAATACATAATCGAAGAGGCAGTCGAATCCGGCATTGAGGATATTATTATCGTCACAGGTAGAGGAAAGCGGGCAATTGAGGACCATTTCGATAAATCATATGAGCTGGAAGAAACATTGGCGAAGAAGGGAAAGTTCGATCAGCTTGAAGAAGTTCAAAGCATCTCGAAGCTTGCGAACATCCATTACATTCGCCAAAAAGAACCACTAGGACTTGGTCATGCGATTAGCTGTGCAAGCAGATTTATCGGTGATGAACCTTTTGCAGTATTGTTAGGGGATGATATTGTCCATTCTCCTGGTAATCCGTGCCTAAAGCAGTTAATCGATATTTACGAACGTTATAATTCCTCTGTCATCGGTGTACAGCAAGTACCAGATGAAGATGTTTCGAAATATGGAATTATTGCGATGAAGAATGAAGCAATCGGAGAAAACTGTTTTCATGTGGATGATTTAGTCGAGAAACCAAAGCTTGAAGATGCGCCTTCTAATTATGGAATTATGGGTAGATACATCTTAAGGCCAGAAATCTTTGAAATTCTTGACAACCAAACACCGGGTGCTGGAGGAGAGATTCAGCTGACGGATGCGATTAAGAGTTTGAATGAGAAACAGCTCGTTTGTGCTTATCAATTCGAAGGCATCCGATATGATGTAGGGGATAAGTTTGGCTTTATACGGGCGCAAGTTGAGTTTGCGTTGGAGCGGGATGATTTACGGGCGCAGGTGATGGGGTATTTACGGGAAGTGTTGGAGAATAAGAAGCTAACTGTGTAGTTTAGTAGTAAATTGTTGAAGATGATAGCCCTCTGCTTGATGCGGAGGGCTGTTTATGATTCATACCATAGAATGTGAAGCAACAAAGATGGTGAAGTAGATAGTTTGGTTTGGTGGGTTAGTAGTTGATTGGAAGAGGGGAAATCCAATTAAGTCCTAATTCACTAAAAACTTTCAAGGAGTGCTACAACTATGTATTTAAAGGTTAAAAGGTTGATAGATATGGTTCTTTCTTTAATTGGACTAATATTGTTGTCACCTATTTTTTTAATATTAATCATAGCTATTAAATTGGATTCAAGGGGTCCAATATTTTTTAAACAAAAGCGAGTAGGAATTAACAAATCTCATTTCAATATTTTGAAGTTCCGTACGATGAAAATAGATACACCGAAGGATACTCCAACTCATTTGTTAGAGAATCCAGATCAATATATTACCAAGGTAGGAAAGTTTCTTAGAAAAACTTCGCTAGATGAACTTCCTCAGATTTGGAATATTTTTGTTGGACAGATGAGTATTATCGGTCCTCGCCCAGCATTATGGAATCAATATGATTTAATTGCCGAACGTGATAAATATGGTGCGAATGATGTACCTTCAGGACTTACTGGTTGGGCCCAGATCAATGGTAGAGATGAACTACCTATTGAGGTTAAGGCCAAGTTAGATGGAGAGTACGTTGAGAAGATAAGCTTTTGGATGGATGTAAAGTGTTTCTTTTTTACCATCGTGAGTGTTTTGAAGAGTGATGGGGTTGTTGAGGGTGGGACTGGAGTGATAAAAAAAGTTACTAGTTCTAAAGAAACCAGTTCATCATGAAAGTAGATAGGATGATAGAGGTGTAGATATGTTATTAGTTACAGGAATTACTGGTCATACGGGAAGATATTTTTTACAAGAACTTATTAATAACAAATATGAAGGTCCCATTCGCTGTATTGTTAGGGAAACATCTGACACTTCGCAATTAGATAACAGTGGGTTATTAATAGAAAAGATAGTTGGAGATTTAGACGAAAGAAAATTTATTGATAGAGTAATGGATGGTGTTGAAACTGTAATGCATATCTATAATATTCATCACTCTCCCATGGTTTTACAAGTAGCTATAAAGAATAATGTAAAAAGAGTGATATTAGTACACACAACAGGAATATACTCAGAATTCAAGTATGCATCTGAAGGATATAAGAAAATAGAACAAAAAATTGTAGAATTAAAAGGCGACCCAAAGTGCCAAACAAATATTACAATTTTGAGACCTTCTATGATATATGGAGATCTCTGTGATAGAAATATGAGTAAGTTTATTAAGATGGTAGATAAGCTTAGAATTATGCCTATCATCAGTGGTGGAAATAGTTTAATCCAACCAGTAAATGCCAGAGATTTAGGAAATGCATTTTTCACTGTATTAATGTCTCCTGAAAAAACTGACGGGAAAGCTTATGATCTAACTGGTGAGAAGCCAATCAAAATGATTGAAGTATTCAAGTTAATAAGCACAGAGCTCAATAAAAAAACCGTTTATATCAGCGTACCATTAAGTTTAGGGGTATTTTTGGCGAGAATTCTTAAAACTCTGACTCTAGGAAGAATTGATTATATAGAGAAAGTCCAGAGAATGGGGGAAAATAGAAATTATTCCCATGATAATGCAACTATTGATTTCGAATATAATCCAATGACTTTCGAAAGAGGAATTCAAGTAGAAGTACGAGAGTATCTAGAGAAAAATAGCAACTAGTCAATATGAGAGTAGGAGCACTGATATGAAAATAGCTGTACTATCGAGCCATACATCATCATTGTTTTGGTTTCGTATGGATATGATGAAAAACTTTATAAAAAAAGGTCATACCGTTATTGCTCTAGGCTCTGAGCCTGAAGCAGACTGGAAGAAAAAATTCGAAGAACACAGTATCGATTATAGGCAGTTAGATATAGAACGAAATGGTATGAATCCACTAAAAGACTTAAGAACTTTGAGGTCACTTCATCAGTTTATGAAAAAAGAAAGACCTGACAAAGTGTTTGCATATCAAGCCAAAACGGTTGTTTATGGGAGTATAGCTGCAAAGATAAATGGTATTTCTGAAATTTACCCGTTAATAGCTGGACTTGGTTCGGTATTCAGAGGGAGAGGTTTTAAAACCGGCATAGTAAAAGCAATAATGAAAATTGAATATTGGGTGGCTTGTAAATCTAGCAAAAAAGTGTTCTTTCAAAATCAAGATGATAAAAATGAGTTTATTCTAAACGGTTTAATAAAAGGTGATAAAACCGTTATTATAAATGGTTCCGGAGTTAATCTTGAGAGATTCAAACCAACTCCATTACCACAGAATCCAGCCTTTCTTTTTATCGGAAGACTTATCAAAGATAAAGGGATAATGGAATACCTTGAGGCTTGTAAAAATGTTAAGGCAAAGCACCCGAAGGTTCGTTGTATGCTAGTAGGGCCTTTTGATAGCAATCCTTCTGCCATAAAGTCAGAAGAACTGAATCCCTATATAGAAAGTGGAGTTATTGAATTTTTTGGAGAACAAAGCGATGTGAGACCATTTATCTCTCAATGTAGCACATACTTATTACCGTCTTATCATGAAGGTACGCCTAAAACTGTACTAGAAGCTATGGCAATGGGAAGGTCAATCATCACGAGTGATGCACCTGGATGTAGAGAAACTGTTATTAATGGGATGAATGGATTCTTGGTAAAAGTTAAAGATGTCCAAGAACTAGTAAATAAGATGGAGTACCTAATATCTAATCAAGAAGTGTGTAAAAACATGGGGAAAGAAAGTTTGAAGATTGCAAAAGAAAAATATGATGTGGAGATTATTAATAAAAAGATTATGAAGGAAATGGGTTTAACATAAAAAGAGGAGAATTCAACATGAACTTATATGAGAAGATTGTTAATAGAGGAGCGAAAATTTCATTAATTGGACTAGGTTATGTTGGTATGCCAATAGCTGTTGCTTTTGCTAAAAAAGCTGATGTGATTGGCTTTGACGTTAATAAAGAAAAAATTCAACTTTATAAAAATGATGTAGATCCTACAAAAGAAGTGGGAAATGAAGTAATCAAAAATACAACTGTTGATTTTACTTCAGATGAAACTAGGCTTAGAGACGCAAAATTTCATATTGTAGCTGTTCCTACACCTGTAAAAGATGATCATACACCTGATTTAACACCTGTAGAATCTGCAAGTCGCACTTTAGGTAGAAACTTAACAAAAGGTTCGATAGTTGTATTTGAATCTACTGTTTATCCAGGTGTAACTGAAGATATTTGTGTTCCAATTTTAGAAAAAGAATCTGGATTAGAGTGTGGAGTAGATTTTAAAGTTGGTTATTCTCCAGAAAGAATTAATCCTGGTGATAAAGTTCATAGATTAGAGACCATTGTAAAAGTTGTATCAGGTCAAGATGAAGAAACTTTAGATACTGTTGCAAAAATATATGAATTAGTTGTTGAAGCTGGTGTGTATAAAGCAAAAAGCATAAAGGTGGCTGAGGCTGCAAAGGTTATAGAGAATTCACAACGTGATATTAATATTGCTTTTATGAATGAACTATCTATCATATTTAATAAAATGGGCATTGATACAAAAGCAGTACTGGAGGCGGCTGGAACAAAATGGAACTTTCTTAATTTTTCTCCTGGATTAGTTGGTGGTCACTGTATTGGGGTTGATCCATACTACCTTACATACAAAGCGGAGCAAATGGGTTACCATTCCCAAATTATTCTTTCAGGACGAAAAATAAATGATGATATGGGTAAATATGTAGCTGAAAGTACAGTTAAGAAAATGATCAAAACTAATAAGCAAATAAATGGTTCAAAGGTAGCCATTTTTGGTGTTACATTTAAAGAAAATTGCCCTGATGTTCGAAATACAAAAGTAGTAGATGTAATTAAAGAATTAGAAGAGTACGGAGTAGAAGTTAAAGTCGTCGATCCTGTAGCGGATAAAGAAAATTTATGGCATGAATATAGAATCAGTACTTGTGAAGTAGATGAGGTGAAAGAAGTGGATGCAGTAATATTTGCAGTACCTCATGAAGAGTTTAAGTTAATATGTCTAGAAGAAATTAAAAGAATGTTTAGAACAACAGGGTATTCCAATTTAGAAGTTATGAAAGAGGTAGCTGCAACATCTGAGGCTGACGAAGAGATTAAGAAAAACAAGTGTGTCTTAATCGATATAAAAGGAATGTTTAATAGACAAGATGCAGAGAATTCTGGTCTTTTATATTGGAGGTTATAAAATGGGATATGAAAATATAAAATTTCCAGAGGGAACAAAATTTTTAGTGACTGGATCAGCTGGTTTCATCGGCTCAAATTTAGTGGAGGCAATTCTTAAGCTAGGATATAAAGTCAGAGGCCTTGATAACTTTTCAACTGGTAGGAAAGAAAATGTAGAAGAATTTTTAGATAACCCAAATTATGAATTCATTGAGGGAGATATTCGGGAAATTGAAACCTGTATAATTGCCTGTGAAGGTATTGATTTTGTTTTACATCAAGCGGCATGGGGAAGTGTTCCGAGAAGTATTGAGATGCCACTATTGTATGAAGAGATAAATATAAAGGGCACTTTGAACATGATGGAAGCTTCTAGACAAAAAGGAGTAAAGAAATTTGTATACGCCTCTAGTTCATCAGTGTATGGTGATGAACCTAATCTTCCTAAAAAAGAAGGAAGAGAAGGGAACTTACTGTCTCCATATGCGCTTACTAAAAGGGTTGATGAGGAATACGGAAAACTCTATACAAAACTGTATGGTCTTGACACTTTTGGTCTACGATATTTTAATGTGTTTGGTAGAAGGCAAAATCCTGAGGGGGCATATGCAGCGGTTATTCCGAAATTTATTAAACAACTATTGAATGATGAGGAACCGACTATTAATGGAGACGGGAAGCAGAGTCGGGATTTTACCTATATCGAAAATGTAATAGAAGCTAATTTGAAAGCATGTAAAGCATCCCATGAAGCAGCAGGACAATCATATAATATAGCATACGGTGGAAGAGAGTTTTTAATTGATATCTACACCCAGTTATTGAAAGCATTAAGAAAAGATATTCAGCCGATTTTTGGACCTGAGCGTAGAGGTGACATTAAGCATAGTAATGCTAATATAAGTAAAGCAAAGGAAATGTTAGATTATAGACCAGAATGGAGTTTTGAGCGAGGTATAGAGACTGCTATACAGTGGTATAAGGAGAATTTGTAATGGGATTATTTGAAAAACTATATGATAGAGTACCAATATTTTTTCAAAATCTGATGGTTTCAATATCTGGTTATCAACGCAATAAGACTCGTTATGGAAAGAAGTATCATGAATATTTAGATTTTTTATCGAAATTTGATAATTGGAGTTTGAAAGAACAGTTAGATTTTCAAAATAAGGAATTAGAAAGGTTTATCAAGTATGCTGTAGAAAATAGTAAGTTTTATAGAAATTTATATAAGGAAATTGATATTGATTCTATTCAAACAATTGATGATCTTAAGCAATTACCTATAGTTGATAAGGAAATGTTACGGGAAAATATCGACGATGTATTTACAATACCGCACAAAGGAGCCGTAGAAGGGCATACTGGAGGAACGACAGGAAAATCACTTGTGGTATTATTTACACCAGAAGATATGATGAGAAGAATGGCCTCGCTTGATCATTTTAAAGCACGTGTCGGTTTCAAACACAGAAAAATGAGACGTGCAACTTTTAATGGAAAACATATTATTCCACCGTGTCAAAAGAGGAAAGTTTTCTGGAGGTATAATGCGGCATGTAAGCAAATGATTTACTCTTCGTTTCATCTTACAGAAGATAATATGAGATATTATGTTAATTCGTTGAATAAATTCATGCCCCAAGCAATTGACGGTTTTTTTATGTCAATATGTGACGTTGCTGCTTTCATTGAAAGACATAATATTAAACTGGAGTTTACACCCATTGCGATTTTTCCAACATCTGAAACTTTAACACAAACAGGAAGGGAATTATTAGAGAGAGTATTCAAATGTAAGGTTTATGATCAGTATGCTTCAAGTGAAGGGGCACCATTTGTTACAGAGTGCAGCAATCAAGTATTGCATTTAGAATTAGATTCAGGTATATTTGAGCATTTTGATAAGAATAGTAATGAGGTTCTAGTAACTAGTTTTACCACGCATGGTACACCGTTAATTCGTTATCGTATTGGCGATACAATGATTCTAAGTAAGGAAAATACAATATGCAAATGCGGTATGAAGACCTCCGTTGTAGAAGAAATTCAAGGGAGGAGACTAGATTTTCTTTATAGTGCAGATGGTGCAAAGATTAATAGTGGAAATGTTGCAAATCTATTTAAAAATATGCCGAATGCATTAATTAGAGCTCAAACAGTTCAGAAAAAAATAGATGAGATAACAATAAAACTTGAGGTGGATAAAAAGCTTTATAAATCTGAGTATGATGATTTATTGAGAGAAGAATTTATTCATAAGTTTGGATCAAAAACGAAAATCACAATCGAACATGTCGATGATATTTCGCGAGAAAAAAGTGGGAAATTTAAAATGATAAAAAATAATGTAAGTATCAATTAAGATTACTAAAATTAGGGTTGGTGTTGTTGATATATGGATAACTATCCTATACGTATTTTGCGAATTGTAGCAGTTATGAATAGAGGTGGCATCGAAACCCAAATTATGAATATATACAGAAAATTAGATAGGAATAAGTTTCAATTTGATTTTCTTGTAACAAGAGAAGAAAACGGTGTTTTTGATGAAGAAATAGAAAGCTTAGGTGGTAAAATTTATAGGATTCCTAGCGTTAGGAATGTAGGACTAAATAAATTCATTAAAAAAATAGATGAATTTTTTAAAAGTCACCAAGAGTATAAAATTGTTCATTGTCATATGAATACTTGGTCAGGGCTGTTTTTAAATATAGCAAAAAAAAATAATGTATCTGTACGAATAGCTCAAAGCCATTCTGCACAGCAAGGAGTCAAAAATTCAAATATCAAGAGTTTTATAGAAAATCATTTTAAAAAAATGATGAAACATTTTATTAAAAAAGGTGCTACTCATTTTTGGGCAGTAGGAGAAGATGCTGGTGAATGGTTATATGGTAAAAAGATAGCTCAAACAGAGATAAAAATAGTTCCTAATGCAAAGGATCTAGAATTTTATAAGTATGATCCTGAAGCAAGAGAGAATCTACGAAAGGCGTTAGGTATACCGATAGATTCTTTTGTAATTGGGCATGTTGGAAGTTTTACTCCTGTAAAAAATCATTCATTTTTAATTAATTTATTTGACCAAATAAATAAAACAGGAATAGAGTCTATGCTTTGTCTTGTTGGAGATGGGCCGTTAAGAAATGATTTTGAAAAACAAGTTTCAGAGATAGGTTTGAATGAAAAAATATTATTTTTGGGATTACGTAACGACGTTAATAAACTTATGAGTGTTTTTGATGTTCTTGTTTTACCTTCATTATTTGAAGGAATGCCTAATGTTGTAATTGAGGCTCAGGCAGCATCATTACCATGTATAGTTTCTGAAAGTGTTACTAGCGAAATAGATATGGGATTAGGACTTGTGTATTTTAAATCATTAGAAGAAACCAGAGATTCATGGTTAGAATTGTTATTCAATTTACCTAATAATGTTAGACCGAAAGAAATAGAAAGAATAAAGCAAAAAGGATATGACATAAATTCACAAATAAAGTGGTTAGAGAACTTTTATAAAAGTTCTACTCACTTATAAATTAACCAAGAAATTACTTTTAGTATATAGGGATAAATTAATTTGGCTTGAAGCGAGTGAAGATATGTTTAATTTAATGATTTATACTGCAGTGACAATGTTAGTTGTGAATCTTGCTCTTTTTAGGCAATACTTTTTTCAAAAACTTAAATATAAGCATAACTCATTTATAAAGAGTGAAGTATTAACTAAACAAATGAATAGAGCGCCTATTCTTAATATTTTTCTTATAGCGATTACTCTTAGTTTGTATTCAGCCTACCTAGCAACATCAGGATATTTAATGGATACTAACAGATATGCATGGAGTTTCTTATATAGGTATCCAGCATATTATGAATCACTAGGAGCTTTATACAATTCTGGAACAGAAATTGGGTTTTTATTAATAAATATGTTAATAGATAGTTTTACGGATAACCCATATTGGCTTTTTTTGTTTGTGGCTTTCATTACAACATTTATAAATTTATATACTGCTTCCAAAATAAGTAAAAGTTACGCTCTGTTAGTGTTTCTGTACTTGGCAAGTTTATATTTTTTTTATTCAACATTTCTATTACGTCAGACTCTATCAGTTTCTTTCGTTAACTTGGCATTTATTGCATATTTAAGGGAGCAAAAATTTAAATATTTTTTCTATTGTATAGTCGCATTATCATTTCATGCAACTTCTATAATATTATTTCCCGTATTTTTTATTTTCAAAAGAGTTAAAACATCAAAAGAATATTTCTATCTTATAATAATTTCTATTGTAGTCCTCGTTTCATTTGGCTTTACAATTAATATGATATTGCCCAAAATACCATATATTGATCAATTTATAGATGTTGAAGATATGAATCTATCAACGGGTGGAGGATCATTAACTTCAATTTTAAAAGGTCTACCTTTCTACTTCCTAACGATAGTGGCAATAGCAAGAAGAAATAAACTAAAGCAAATATTGTATAAAGCAGATTTTTATATTGTATGTTCCGTTTTTTATTCAGTTTGTTGGCTTTTAACTTACAACATGTATTGGTTTTTTAGAATGGGCATGTATTTCTTACTACCTACTTTGGTTTTAGTCCCTTATTTATTTAATACAATTAATAATCAAAAGAAAAAAATACTTTATTATTTAATCTTTATTTTCATTTTAATTATCATTACTTATAGGCAAATATTTATAACACTTCAATAAAGTTGGAAAGGTGGATAGAAGTATGTTTCTTACTATTTTAACACCTGCATATAATAGAGCTCACACATTGAAAAGACTTCATGAAAGTCTGGAAAAGCAGATCTTTAAAGAATTTGAGTGGCTAATTATTGATGATGGTAGCACAGATGATACGGAAGAGTGTGTTAACAAAATCAAGAAAAACTCTTCTGTATTGATTAAATACATTTACAAAAAAAATGAGGGCAAACATACAGCAATAAATGTGGGAATTGATAAAATTGAAACTCCACTTACTTTTATAGTAGATAGTGATGATTATCTAACAGAGGATGCTGTAAGTGTTATTTTTGAAACATGGAATTTATATAAAGAAAGAACTGATATAGGGTCATATTGGTTTTTACAAAGTGATATTAAAGGGAATTTAATTGGTGATAAGTTTCCCGAAGATGAATTCATTTCGTCTTATACTGATATAATGATTAACTCAGGAATTAAAGGTGATAAGAGATCAGTTTATTTAACGAATAATCGTAAAGAATTTCCTTTTCCAGTTTATAAAAGCGAGAGATTTATTGGGGAGGGAATTGTGCATAAAAGAATTGGTAATAAATATAAATGTTTGTTTATTAACAAAGTAATTTATCTAGGAGAGTATCTTGAAGATGGTCTATCAATAGCTGGTAGAGGAATGAGAGTGAGGAATCCTTTAGGAGGAATGGCAATTTCTAAAGAGTTTTTAACAAAGGATATTTCAATAAAAATAAGAATAAAAAAAATGGTTTTATATGTTACGTATGGTTTATTTGCTAAATTAAAGTATAGTAAGATCATTTCCAGTAGTGGTTATCCTATATTGGCTACAATGTGTACACCAATCTCATACATCTTATATAAAAAATGGAAATTTTAGTTTAACATAAATGCTATTTATTTGTAAAATAAAAAACTTAAAAGTTGAAATTAACTTTAATTCCTTGAAAAACAGTACTATTTATTAGAGAAGGTATTTAATGATAAAAAAACTATTATCAGTATACAGTAGTAATTTAATCCTCGGATTATTAGGTATTATAACAGTCCCCATTTTGTTGGGTAATATTGGTACAGATGGCTACGGTCTCTATGCACTATATCTAACTATTGCCTCTTACTTTACCGTTTTTGAACTAGGTGTTCTTAAGCACTTAATCAGATTAATCGCTCAGAAAACTAATAAAGTTGACGAGTTAATTAGTAATTTTTATTATGTTACGACGGTGATGGTTATTTTATGTTTGCCTATAATTATTTTTATTATGTATTTTTTACTTGAAGAAGATTGGAGAAAAGGAGCATTTATAGGTATTATTGCATCAATTGAATATATATTTTTTTTACCGACTAAAATATATTCGGCATATGCAAGAGCACATAAAAACTTTGAGAGATTAAGCTTGTTTAACTCTATATCTGGACTAATTCGTTACTTAATATTGATTTTAGGTTCTTTATTTACTCAAAATGTTTATATTTTAATTATTTTTATGGCCATAAGGAGATTTTTTGATATAAAGTTATCAAGATCTATTCTTAAAGAGAGTATAGTTATATTTAATTTGAGAAGTCTCAGTAAATCTAACATTAAAAATGTTTTTGGCTTATATAAAGAATCGATCTTATTGTCATGTACACAAGCACTGCAAATAAATCTTAATGGTATGATTTCATTAGTAATATCTAAATTATTTGGACTACAGGGATTGGGAATATATAGAAGTGCTTACGATCTATTATCTAAAATATGGTTTTTTTCTAATGGGTTAGGAATGGTTGTTTTTTCGTATTTCGCAAGTAACTCATCTGAGTTAAATAAAAATAAAAAATTTATCAGTATTAGTTGGCTTTTTTATACAATTCTTTATACGATTTTAATTCTTATTTACCCATGGGTCAATAATTATATATTAAACGGTATTTTAACTAGTAAAGAGGATATATTATTATATGTATTTATGTTAATAACAATAGTATTAATTGCTCAAGGAAATTTAAGTTATGAATATTTACAAGCTAAAGGAAAATACAAATTTTTAGTGATAACTTCTCTTATTACTAATATTTCATTTATTATATTAACTTTTATAACTTATAGTTTTTCTCCCTATTCATTTACAATTATTCTTTGTTGGATGATAAGTATTATAATACAGACGGTTATTTTTGAAAGAAAGACATTAGAAGGAAACAATTCTATACTCATTATTTCGCTGCTTTTAGTATTAATGTGGTTATTAATAGGTAATGTTATACTCTTATAGTTATTGGTTATCAACACACTGATTAAAAAAGAATAATAGTGGAGTTATGTCAATTTTTTTGGACACTTAATAGTTAATTTCTTTTAAAACGCTTGCCCTAATAAAAGTGAGTTGAGCCATGACACTTGATATGGAGCCTCTGCAGGCATGATTCTCCCACCGAGGAGTCGGATGTTACACAATATCGACTTTTGCCACCCGAGGTTATTAAGCTCGCTTTTCTATATAAAGCGGGCAAACAATCGGAATATAGTGACTAACCTATCGAGAGTGTGAAAGTGTATTCCAAATATTTTCTTGAACTATGCTTATGTTTTTTTCAGTCTTTTTCACTTTTTATTTTTAAAGATGTGGATCAAAAACACTGGGCTGCGAACGAAATAAAAAAGATAGAGTCACATTATGCTAGAGTTAAAGAGTCTTAAAAAGGATAATAGGTTTTTAGTAGGATTTCCCTCCGATAAATAGTATAATACGTAAAAATAGGAAATGGAGAGGTGCACAATTTGTTGACGATGAATACAGCGATCCCGAATATTCCCGAAGAGTTCGCTGAACTACTGAAAGAATTTTATGAAACGGGTATTACGAACCAGGATCTTTCTCTTAAAGATTATTTTGATGAATTGACAAATAAATTAGAATTTATCATTAAACAAGATGTATAGGAGTTTATTGAAAGTTTGGCTCCCCATCCTTTTAGTTGGAGGATTAATATTTTATTTTTCTTCACAGCCCTATTCAAAGCAAAGCCTCATTCCGTTTTTAGAAAGTGTAAAAGCGCTTGACGTGATAGGTAAATACTTTTCTACAATATCTTTTCATTATAGTGGGAGAGAAGTTAGTGTTGCGGCTCTCGGAACCTACAACTTTATCGAATTTTTTATTCGAAAAGGTGCTCATTTCTTCATTTTCTTTTTATTAGGATTTTTAACGATTAGAGCCCTTTATCTTACTTTTAAAAAGAAAAGAAGGGGTATTTTAATTGCGCTTATATTTGTAGGAATGTACGCAGCCTTTGATGAATTTCACCAAAGTTTAACAGGCGGTAGAACGCCATTAATTGAGGATGTTATGCTGGATTCTTTAGGCGGTATGTTTGGGATTATAGTTGGGATCATCCTTTATTACTTGAGAAAATAAATGCAGCGGCAGAAGTGAGTAGATTTGAAGCAAGAATCTTACATGCTTAAATTTGTAAAAGTTATTGTAGAATAATATCGGAAATGTCCGTGGAGGTAAGCGAATCAGGACTATAGTCGCTCTATGATGACCGCCCACAGGCTTTTCCATCATAAAAAGCTTTATTTTTTAGCCTTACATGTATACGAACGAGGTAAGATTCGGTACGAATAACGTTGTGAACGTATACACATAAGGAGGTACTTGCGAACAACAATATCATTAGATAGAGCAACAGTGAACAAATCTAAATGATTGCGCTATGTATTATAATGCTTCCTTCGCCTTTTTTAAAAGAGCTGATTCACGTTCGGATTTAGCTACATCGTACTGTTTAAGAAATTCATCCGCATGTGATTTACTAAAGCCATTTGTCTCTAGGTCATTCTGTAGTGCTTTGTAAATGATTTGGAAAGCGCCATCGGTCTTATCCTCAAGTGCCTGACCTGCTCCTTGATATTTCTGATAGAAGTATCCAAAGGAGATGCTTTCACCATTATTCTTCTTTGCTTTATATTCATTGTACGCTTTGTTGATAAGTGAATCTATTTTTCCGTTCGCCTGATTTTGTAAATTCTCAAATGAAGGTCGGTATTTTTCTTTTATTGAAGCAACAGTAATTTCAGTTTCTACAGTTGGTTGATTCGTCGAAGCAGCCTCTCCATTTTGGTTCGATCCGTCATTCTGAGCAGATGTACTATTTGAATCTGTGACACCGTCTGTGCTGGGTGACTGTTTCCCGGATTCAGCTACACCACTAGCCTCAGTTGTGTTATTGTCATCAGGCAACACAATGTCATACTCGGAATCTATAATTTCCTCTACCCTTTCATCAGCGACATCATATTCTTTCAATTCGAAGAGATAGTAAATTGTACCTACTCCGCCTAATATCAAAAGGACGAAAATCGACAATATTATTTTCCACTTTTTCATTCAGGGACCTACTCCTTTCTCAATAATATTCCTATAGTCTCTAAAAATATATCATATCACTAAATGAAAAGTAAGATGCAACTTGATAGGTATAGTATGAATTGGGATAAAAGAACTAATAAAATAATCCTATTTTAATTGATTATCTTCCGAATAACTAGTATGATTATGGTATAATAGAACAATTTTTGACAATTTGTGCATATAGTAGTAACGAATATGTGCAAAAAAAAATTATGAGGTGAAAAGATGAAAAAATATCCATTTAGTAACAAAGCAATGAAAGCGATATTAGCTGCATCTATCGCACTATCGCCATTTGCCGCATCAACATTTTCAACACCTGTGAAGGTAGAGGCAGCGACAAACGATGCTGCTTATGATTTAATTGATTATCTTGAAGGGATTTACAGTTCTTTAGACCAGAAGGATAAGAAAGCAATTTCTGATGCTAGAGCCGAGTTTAATACAATTAGTGAGCCTCAATGGGAAGCGTATGCTAAGAGAATTTCTGAAAAAGGTGAAAAAGCACCTGATGCAGAAATTAAGCTTTTGAAAGATATCACAAAGGTATTTGCAAGTGTAACAGTTCTAAATGTAAAAGAGCAACTTGATGCTTTCCGTACAAATCATAAATCAGATGTCCAAGATGTTTTTGGTCCTGAAGTAACGACTGAAAAACTTGTTGGCTTTATTACTGATGTGCAAAATAATTTTTTAAATAGAATTAAAGGAAAAGATTTAGGAAGTACATCTAATAGTCAATTTGAAGATTATCTAACGGCAGCTATTTTAGATGAAGGAACAAAAGATGAAAATAGTGCGTTATTTACTAGCTTCAAAAAAGCAGTAAATGTTACTGAATCAATAAATGTTGCTAAAGATATTAATGGAAAAATCGACCCAAATGGCAAGGCTAGACAAGCTTTAGTCAATGCTCTTAAAACAGTTCAGCCTCCTACTGGAAATGGTGGTAGCGGCGGTAGCGGTGCAATCGATGGTGGCGGAAACGTTTCCCTACCTGGTGGTTCAACAACAGTTCAAAATAAAGGGAACGAAGTAATCACTTCAATTTCTGATGCACAAGTTCAAGGAATCGTGAACGCTATTACTGAGAAAAACAATGTTATCACGATTAAGCTTGCGAAAGTAACAGATGGTAAGATTGCCAAAGCTGAAATCGCAGGTGCGTTATTTACAGAAGCTGCTAAGAAAAACAAAAATACAATCGTTGCCATTGAAACAGATGCTGCGGTTTACAAGATTCCAGTTACAGAAATCGATATTGCTAGTTTAGCTAATCAGCTTGGCGTCGCTGCGAAAGATGTGAAAATTTCTGTCTATGTTAACGTTGTAAAGGCTGACGTGAAAAATAGTGCTTCAAGTGTAGTGGAATTCATAATCCAAGCAGAGGCTGGTGACAAGAAGGTTCCAGTTACTGCATTCAGTACATATGTTGAGCGTGTACTTGTAGGAACAAAAGACTTTAGTAAAGGAAATTCAGTTGCTGTACGCGTGAATGATAATGGAACGCTTACTTCACTACCAACTATTTTTGATGGTAAAAAAGCAACGGTTAAATCTTTAACAAACTCTAAATATACAGTTGTTGAAAACAATATCACATTTAAAGATGTGAAAGAGAATAGCTGGGCAAAAGGTTATATCGAAACTTTAGCTAATAAGTTAATTGTTAAAGGAAAAACAGCTGACGGATATGCGCCAGCAGATCAAATGACTCGTGCAGAATTCACTGTTTTACTTGTTCGTGCATTAGGTTTACCAGCTGAGAAGTATAATAATAACTTTAAAGATATTAAAGGCAACGAATGGTTCAACGAAAACGGTGAAATCATGGCAGCTGTTGAGCATGGTTTAATTGAAGGCGTTGGAAACGGAAACTTTGCTCCAAAGGAAAAAATTACACGTGCTCAAGCTGCAGTTATGATCGAGCGTGCAATGAACTTGAACTTTGTGAACTATGACAAATCTCAACTTGATAGCAAAAAGACAGTTGCTGATTTCAAAGATGCTAGTAAACTTCAAGCTTGGAATAAAAAAGCAATCGAAGCTGTATACCAAGCTGACATCGTATCCGGACGTGAAACAAAAGAATTTGATCCAAACGGATATACACAACGTGATGAAATGGCGAAAATCCTTGCTAATTTCTTAACAACAGCTAAATTAATGAACTAATTTCAAAGAAAACGCTAGCTCATTAACAAACGAACTATTATATGAAGAAAAGGATATCCCACCGTCCACCATTGGACTTACGGGATATCCTTTTTATTTTTACTGAAAAAGGGGCATCTTTTTCAAAGGAATAGTAGAAAAGCTGCTCTAATGGGAACAGAAGGAGCAACATTTCCAACAGAAGAAGAGAAAAGGTGCTCTAATGAAAGCGAAAGAGGTAACATTTTCAAAAGAATAAGAGAGAAGGTGCTCTAATGAAAGCGAAAGAGGCAACATTTTCAAAAGAATAGAAGAAAAGGTGTTCTAATGGAAGTGAAAGGAGCATCTTTTTCAACAGAGTAGTAGAAAAGCTGCTCTAATAGGAGCGAAAGAGGCGACATTTCCAACAGAAGAAGAGAGAAGCTGCTCTAATGGAAGTGAAAGGGGCATCTTTTTCAAAGGAATAGTAGAAAAGGTGCTCTAATGGAAGTGAAAGGGGCATCTTTTTCAAGGGAGTAGAAGAAAAGGTGCTCTAATAGGAGCGAAAGGGGCATCTTTTTCAAGGGAGTAGAAGAAAAAGTGCTCTAATAGGAGCGAAAGGGGCAACTTTTTCAATGGAGTAGGAGGAAAGCTGCTCTAATGGGAACAGAAGGAGCAACATTTTCAAAAGAATAATAGAAAAGCTGCTCTAATGTTAGCGAAAGGGGCAACTTTTTCAAAGGAGTAGAAGAAAAGGTGCTCTAATACTAGCGAAAGGGGCATCTTTTTCAAAGGAGTAGAAGAAAAGGTGCTCTAATGGGGTGAAAGGAGCAACATTTTCAAAAGAATAATAGAAAAGGTGCTCTAATGCTAGTGAAAGGGGCATCTTTTTCAAAGGAGTAGAAGAAAAGGTGCTCTAATAGGAGCGGAAGCAGCAACATTTTCAACGGGATAGAAGGAAAGGTGCTCCAATGGAAGCGAAAGGAGCATCTTTTTCAACAGAATAATAGAAAAGCTGCTCTAATGAAAGCGAAAGGAGCAACATTTCCAACAGAAGAAGAGAGAAGCTGCTCTAATGGAAGTGAAAGGGGCATCTTTTTCAACAGAGTAAAAGAAAAGGTGCTCTAATAGGAGCGAAAGGGGCAACATTTCCAACGGGATAGAAGGAAAGGTGCTCCAATGAAAGCGAAAGGGGCATCTTTTTCAAAGGAGTAGAAGAAAAGGTGCTCTAATAGAAGTGAAAGGAGCATCTTTTTCAACAGAATAAGAGAGAAGCTGCTCTAATGGAAGTGAAAGGAGCATCTTTTTCAAAAGAATAATAGAAAAGCTGCTCTAATGAAAGCGAAAGGAGCATCTTTTCCAACAGAGCAGTAGAAAAGATACCCTAATAAAAATAAAAGAAGCCACTTCTCCCCCCAGAGTCGAAAAAAAGCCCCCCCTAACAGAACAAAAAAAGGACCTTCCCGGTATAAAGGAAAGCCCTTTTCGACATATCCGAACACTTAATTAATAAAACCGTTTGAACGCTGCAAAATGCTTTTGATAGTATGCATCACTTAGCTTTGCTATTTCAACCCCATTTGGGTCACTGGCATGAATGAATTGATCGTCACCGATATAGATGCCCATATGAGAAATTCCTTGTATGTATGTATTCTCAAAGAAAACCAAATCGCCCGGTTGTGGAGAATCAATATAATAGGAGCGGTCATAATAGCCCTGAGATGACTGTCTAGTAATCTCCGTTCCGGTCTTGCTATAGACGTGATGGATAAAGCCGCTGCAATCGAAACCCTCAGCGTTAGAACCACCAAATACATAAGGAGTTCCAGCGAGCTTCATAGCCTCATTTAAAAGGACATTTGCTGTATCGAAGACAAGATTGTTTTCAGCGGGATGCTTTTCCTCCATACTAGGCTTGACCTCTCCGCTGACGATTAGCTTTTGCCCAACAAAAATTAAATCAGAGTCTAAGCGATTCAAGCTCATTAATTGCTCAACCGTTAAGCGATAGTTTGCAGCTATTTTTGATAGATTATCCCCATTTATAACGATGTATTCTCCATTGGCCGATGGAACAGCCGTCGCTTGGTCAGCTTGTTTCTCTTGTGCAGAGCCTGTCTTATCAGAAGGCGCAACTGTAGTTGGCTTTGTTAAAACAGAATCTTTAACCGGATCTTTTTTCGAAGCCTGTGGAGTGCTAGCCTCTTTAGCAGCTTCTTTTTTCGGAGTTGCTGCTGCCTTTGCTACGACTAGTTTTTGATCAATATAAATCGTATCATTTTCCAGGGTATTCCAAATTTTTAATTCTCCTAAAGTAATTCCATGTTTATTAGCAATTTTAATAAGACTGTCACCTTTTACAACTGTATATGTATGCCCGAGCTGGGTGTTAGCAGCTACTGTATTAGTAGTTTTAGCGGGGGGGGATAAATCTATTATTAAAGTTTGATTAACGAACAATGCATCAGATTTAAGATTATTTAGCTTTTTGATTGAATGAACAGTAGTTTGCTTCTTTTTTGCGATACTAGCAAGGGAATCGCCTTTTTGAACAGTATAGGAAGAAGCGAGGGCGTTAGTCGAAATCGAAGCTGAGAGTATAGCGACAGTGACAAAAGAAGTAATTTTTTTCTTCATTTTTCTATTCCTACCTCCTAAAAGGCACTATTTTATGCCTTTATTTTAACATATGTAGGTCTATTAAAATACACCAAATAGCCTACTGAAGGCCAATGGATAGAAAAATGAAACATAAGTCCTATTACTGAGATTCAGTAAAATTTTTACATGTAAAAAATTATCCTGCTAATTAATGTAAAGTTCTTCTGAATAATGTTACTATAGAGAAGTTGGGAAATTTGCCGTATCCAAAACTGGAAATTTCTTAATCTACTTCTTGAAAGACTTAATATGGAGGTTTAAATTGTTGAAAATGTCTAGAAGCTTAGTTTGCAAGTTGCTTGTATTTACTCTCGTGATTAGTATGTTTATACCGTTTCATGAAGTGAAAGCCAATGGAAAAAATATTCCGATTACTGTAACGCTTGATGGGAAAAAGCTTAATTTTGATGTGCAGCCAATCATGAAGGATGATCGGGTGCTCGTTCCATTTCGTGCATTATTTGAAGCCTTTGGAGCGACAGTTGCTTTTGATCAGATTTCAAAAACGATAACGTCTTCAAAAAATGATCAGAATATTGAGTTGCAAGTTGATTCTAAGAAAGCCATTGTAAATGGTGAGCAAAAGGGATTAGATGTTCCGGCGATGATTATTGATGGCAGAACGCTAGTGCCGCTTAGATTTATTGGGGAAAACTATCAAGGTCAAGTTAACTGGAATGGTACATCGAAAGTGGTAACGATTGTAACAGCTAATAAGCAGCCAGACAATGAAAAACCACCTATTAATCCAGTCCAAGTCTATTTAAATCACGAACTACTTATTTTTGATAACCCTGCAATTAATCTAAACAATAAAGTGTATGTTCCATTAGAATCATTTATTAGGCAAATGGGGCAGGACGCTTATTATGAGCAGCATGATAATGCAATTTACATCGATATTGACGGTTCGAGTTTAACTGTATATGTTGGTGAAAAATACGCACAATTAAATGGTGTTTTTATGGATACAAATGATTGTCCAATTGTACATAATGGAATCGTATATGCGCCTTCACGTTATATGACAGACTTATTTGGCGGCTCCGTTCATGTTACACCAGGCTCAAGCGATATTAATATGTTAATTAATTTAACAAAATTAAGAAGTAAATATTTGGAGAAAGAAGAAGCGTATATTGATAAACCGATTAATGTCCCAAATGCTACATTTAGTGGCAATAGAAGACTGATGGTGAGCGATAATCCGGAGACGTTGAATGCAAATACAATCATGCTGGAAAATTCGACACTATGGGATGATAAAGTGAATTCATCTGAACAGAAAATAGACCATCGAGTTTATGGCTGGCATGTGAATCAGTTAGGAAGGAAAGTGAAATTCGGCATTACGATCGAGAATCTTTCCCAGACAAATGAGCTTGAAATCGTTGACATTAAAGGGATTGATCGTAGAGGACAAGAAAGCTGGGCACATAGTGATGTTGGTCTTCCGCTTGCAGAAGCTGTATTAAGCGATAAGCTCTTCCCGATTCAGATGAATAATTCAATTGTACGATCTAATGAAACAGCGGTCATTAATGAATTTTCGGCTGATAACCAATATTTAGTCGGATTTTTGAAAGATTTTACGGTTAAAAGAAAATCTGGAACTGGGAATCTATCTTATATTGTCAGAGTTGTTATGACTCAGGTAGATGAAGATTTAACGAATATAAAGAGCAGTGCAGTTCAATCAGACCGAATTAATTTTCATCCACGTGGGGTTTGGAAAAGCTCGCAGCTTGTTACGCAGCTTCCAACCTACCAAGCTGGTTCTGAAGAGATAGCTTATAGTATTTCCAATGGTGTAACGGATAATTTATTATCTGTTGAGCAATCACTTAGTGGAGAAAAAGAGAATTTAGTCAAAAACCCAGGTCATTATGGGGCAACGTATAAAGTGAAAATTCCTATTACGAATAATACTGGCGAAACGAAAACAGTAAGAGTTCGGATTGGTGCACGAGGCGGAGATTACAACGGTGCCATAAAGGTAAATGATGACAAAGTGTATATGATTCCAGTTCTAAAAGCTGGTTCTGAAGCTGCTAATGTCATTGACTATCCAGTTGAAGGAAAAACTGGAAACATCGAACTAGAAATTATGCACAGTGGCGGTTCAGCTCTGCCGATTGCGATTGATTTAATTACCCTTGACTAACGATTGAAACTCATTGTTGATGTTTTTAGGGAAAAGTGGTAAATCTGAAGTCATAATTGAAAGGCTGTCGTATCAGTGGTTGTTTGCACTGATAGGATAGTCTTTTTCTTATTTTGGAAAAAACACTAGTTAAAAGAACTAATTTTTGCTAGATTAATAAATAGAAAGGTATAAAGGAGCGTTGTAATGAAACGGTTGTTTTTAGTAGTTGTTTCTGTATTTTTGCTTTTGCTTCATGTTCCAAGTACATATGCCGCGGATGATATAGCAGGTCATTATTTTGAAAAAGATATGAGAGCTCTAATTGCAAAAGAGATTTTGGGAGGATACGGCCCGGGTGTGTATAAGCCCGATAACACAGTGACTCGTGCCGAGTTTGCCGCTCTAGTCGTTCGAACACTCGATCTTCAGTCAGTGCAGGTAGCCGAGTTTTCCGTCGCTGCGGTTGCAGAGCCACTTTTTAAAGATGTTAAACAAGGAGATTGGTATTTTGCCGCTGTTGATGCTGCTGTGAAGGCAGGAATAGTAGGTGGTTATCCTGACGGTACGTTTAAACCAAATAATGAAATTTCACGTCAAGAAATGGCCGCGATGATTATGCGGGCCCTATCATCAAGATCCGTGTACTCAAATCCTGTAACACTTGATTTCAAGGATTTTGATAAAATTAACCCTATTTTTGTAGATGCTATTCAAAGATTAGTATTTTTAGGAATTATGTCAGGGAATGCTGATCAAACATTTGGTCCACAAACAAAAACAACTCGTGGACAGACAGCAGCAGTTTTGAACAGAATGATCAAAATTCTTACGCCACCACAAAATCTTGAATACAAGGTAGCTACGCTAAGTCCAGATGGAACACCAATTCCAGTTAGGGAGTTCGACAACTTCGAGCAAGCAAAAAGTAGCGTAGTAGACAACCAAGTTGTTCTGAAAGGAAACCATATCGTTTATATAAAAAGCGGAATGGCTGTTGCGAATAAGCTAGCTGAAATATATGACAATCCTAACCTAACAGGAATTAGCAAAACCTATGTTGCTACAGGTACGGAATTAAAATACTTTGACGCAACAGAGAAATCAGTCAAAATTTTAATCGCGAATACTGAAGGCTATGTAGCACCAGATAGCATGAATTTAATTCCAAATTCACTTATAACAGGCCGCTCTTACTATAAGCAGGTTGGTGGGGATCTTTACCATACAGTTTATAATCCACTTGCAAAAGTTTCTGCTGATATTTTAATAGGAAAAGCACCATCCTTTATGGTAGCAGGTCAAACTTATTACAGCTGGGATGGCGTGACATACTACCATTCCGATGGGACAAAAGCTGGAGAAGCTTATACATATTTCGAATTCTTGCCTCTGCATTCGAAAACAAGCTACACTGCAGAAGACATCGATCGTTATTTAACAGAAAAATATCCAGATTCCTATAAAGCACTTTTTCCTGAAAGTCCTCTAGCTGGAACAGGTAAGGATTTTAAAGAGATGGAAGAGAAATACGAGGTAAACGCCCTCTACTTAATGGCCCATGCCATTCATGAAAGTGCTTGGGGCACAAGCAAAATTGCGCAAGATAAGAAGAATTTATATGGCATGAAGGCATACGATGGCGATCCATATAATAGCGCGACAACTTACACTTCATTCAATGAATCGATTGAAGATGCTGCGAAATATGTTTCAAGTGCATACCAATCTCCGCGCGGCGCCTACTACAGCGGTGCTGTTGTTGGGAATAAAAGCGTTGGGATGAATGTGAAATATGCATCTGACCCTTACTGGGGTGAAAAGATTGCTGGTCATATGTATCGTGCCGATCTTTTCTTAGGTAGTAGAGATATAAATTTCTATCAGCTTGCCAATAACACAATCCCATCATTGAATATTCGCACGGGCTATGGAACAAGCAATCCATTACTCTATGAATTAAAGATTGTTGGCATTCCGTTTATTTTCACAGACAAAACCCAGCAAGACGGAGCAACATGGTATCAGATCGTAACAGATGATATTCATAATCGCACAGGCTATGTTTACGGAAATGGCTCACTTGGCCAATATGTAACAGAAATGCCACTTGCTAGATAACTAAGAAACGGTAAGCTATTCCATTTGGATGGATGCAGCTTACCGTTATTTATTGTAAGTGAGGAGCCGGCTTGAGTTAATGTATGTAGTGCTCTGCGTTTGTTTATTGAGTTCCCCTTTAGTTTCCATTAGAGCATCTTTCCTCTTACTCTGTTGAAAAAGTTGCCCCATCAGCCTCCATTAGAGCATCATTTCTTCTATTCTGTTGAAAAAGTTGCCCCTTTAGTTTCCATTAGAGCATCTTTCTTTCTACCCCGTTGAAAAAGTTACCGCTTTAGCTTTCATTAGAGCACCTTTCCCTCTACTCCGTTGAAAAAGTTGCCCCTTTAGTTTCCATTAGAGCACCTTTCCTTCTACCCCGCGAAAAAGCTACCCCATCATCCCCCAATAGAGCCCCTTTTTTCTCCCACCCCATTGAAGCAGCAGCAGCCAAAACTTGCTCGAGCACAAGTTAGAACTCCCACCGTTTTTATGATATATTAGTAAGTGTTTAAAAAATCCAAAAAGCTTGTCGAATTACTAGATAGGAGCTAGACTATGACCTTGAAATTTGTGGACATTTTAGGTGTTCCTTTTATAAATACTACACGTGCTGAATTTGTTCAGCTACTAGCTACTCGTATTCAGAGCAGAGAGAAAACATTCGTCGTCACAGCGAATCCGGAAATTGTGATGAAGGCAGTGGAAGAGGATGGATATAGAAAACTAATTGATCAAGCAACTTACATAACGGCTGATGGCATAGGGGTCGTAAAGGCTGCTGGCATGCTAGGACACCCTTTACCGGAACGTGTAACGGGCTATGATACAATGATTGATTTACTGGATTTGGGCGACAAACAACAATGGAAGATCTACTTACTTGGAGCCCAGCAAGAAACATTAGAAAAAGCAGTCAGCAATATAAATGAAAATTATCCACAAATTCAAATTGTCGGCGCACATAATGGCTTCTTCGATTGGGAAAGCAATGAAATTCAAAGTGAAATCCAACAATCGCAGCCCGATCTAATTTTCGTCGCCTTAGGTGTACCTCGACAAGAGAAATGGATTGCCGATAACCTCCATCTTTTCGAAAAAGGAATTTTCATCGGTGTTGGAGGCAGCTTTGATGTAATAGCGGGGACGGTCCAACGAGCACCTGAAATTTGGCAAAAAGTTAATCTTGAGTGGCTTTACCGTCTACTAAAGCAGCCTAGTCGTTTTGGAAGAATGATGTCACTTCCAAAATTTGCGATAAGAATTCTGAAAGAGAAATTAACGAAATGAACAATACATTTGTAAAAAGCACACTTATTTTATCTATTGCAACTTTATTATCCAAAGTGCTTGGAAGTATTTTTCGTATCCCGCTGCAAAATATTGCTGGGGATGAAGTACTTGGCATATTCAGCTTAGTTTATCCTGTTTATATGGTTGCGCTCATCCTTTCGGTTGCAGGAATTCCAGTTGCCATTTCACAATTAATTTCCGAAGCCGCTGTTAAAAAAGATGAAATCCGCATTCGGAATATTTACAAAACAGCTGTTATTCTTGCTATCCTGTTTGGAATCATCAGCTTTTCACTCGTTTATGGCTTTTCTGCACAAATTGCGGATGTCTTAGGGGGACCAAGCACGAGGCTCGCATTAATCATTGTTTCGGGCACTTTATTAATTGCACCTTATATGGCTGTATATAGAGGCTATTTTCAAGGCTTCCAAGATATGAGGCCAACTGCCATTTCGCAAGTGCTTGAACAGCTAATTAGGGTAGGCATTATCCTCATCTCCGCTTACGTTCTTGTTCAGCAAAATCATTCGAATGAAGTAGTGGCTGGTGGTGTCATGGTCGGATCCATTATCGGTGCGCTCATGTCCACCATTTACTTAAATTGGCTTTTTCATAAATCTCCTTTAAAGCCTAGTAAAAGTCTGAGCCGATACTCATTCGCTGAGTTTAAAGGGATGAGCAAGGAAATTCTCTATATTTCCTTGCCGATCTGTATCGGTGCTATCACGATGGCATTGTTAAACTTTGTTGATTCCATAACCATTCCATCAGGTTTGAAAAGTGCGGGGCATGCAAAAGAGGAAATTACTTATTTATATGGCATTTATGGAAGAGGGCTATCACTTGTCCAGATTGCGACAGTTTTTTCTTCATCCATCGTGCTTCCGTTAATCCCGTTAATTACGAAAACTCTCGCTGAGAAAAAAATGAAAGAAACAAGAGGAATTGTCGAACGTACTCATTTTCTTGCCCATTTAATTTCTTGGCCAGCAGCTATCGGTTTATTCGCTTTAACCCTTCCGATAAATTTAGCGTTATTTAAAAATTTAGAAGGAAGCGATGTTTTAAGTGTCATTGGGCTTAGCTCTGTATTTACATCTTTAGCTATTTTAGGAACAGGAATTCTCCAAGGAATGAACCTGGCGAAACTTGCTGCTTACATCGTTGTCGGTGGTGTTTCCGTTAAATTCGTGACCAATCTAATGCTTGTTCAGAGCTTTGGCTTAATGGGAGCGGCATACTCAAC
>JAEWDX010000184.1 GCA_023389895.1 Bacillota bacterium | reverse complement strand
GTGAGGATACAGTATTTGGGGAAATCATGGTGTTGAGTGAAGAGCATTATGAAGATACAATGAATGCGATGGACCAAATGGAAGGATTCATCAGTGAAAAAAATCCTGAAAATGAATACCATAAAGTCATTCTTGAGGTTGAAAATCTTCATACGAACGATAAAGAAAAATGCTTTGTCTATTTTTATAACAAAGAGAATGATCAGCTTTTTGAGGACAGAGCTATTTATCTTCCGCACGGTAATTGGAAAGAGTATATGTTATGCGCTAGTATGCAATAGTCAAGTTAAGAGTTTGCTAATCGAAACAAATTTCTGAAATGCCGAAGGAGTAGCAGGAGATTATTATTAATGATTAAAAAGAGGAAGCAGGTTCCCGATAAGGGAATACCCTGCTTCCTCTTTTAAATATTATTCCTTAAAGTTCCCACACGCTTGCTGTATTCATAATAAATCATTAGTGTTCCACTATTGAATCGCTTCGACAGTATCCGGATGGTAACAGGTACTTATCTAATTTAACCATAGAAAATACACCTCTAAATGCTAGATGGTGTCTAACATTTGGGACATAGTTCAAAGACAAACAGCATTTTGATAGATGAGTATTTAATATCTAACCCAACTCAGACCTGTCGTACCTTCCCCAGCATGGACGCCAACACATACACTTAGAGGAAGGACTTGTATACTTAGCTCGGGAAATTCTTTAATCAACTCATCTTTCCAACTATTTGCGTCTTGCGGGTTGTTGCAATGAATGACTGCGATTTCAGGGATAGACCCCTTTTCCAGATCTTTGCGAAATAAATCCGTAATGTTTTTTCGTGCTCGTTTATAGGTCCGTATTTTTTCTTGTAAGACTGGTTTGCCGTCTTCAAAAGAAATAATCACTTTTATATTGAGCAAATTGCTTAAAAAAGCTTGTGTTCCCGAGACACGGCCGCTTCTATGCAGTTGGTTTAGGTTGACTGGTATAAAGGCTAGTTCTGTATTTTGGGTCATAGCTATCACTGCCGCTACAACATTATCTATTGATTGACCTTGTGCAATGAGTTCGCTTCCTAACTCAATCATTTTAATCATTGGATAGGAGCCGATTTTGGAATCGATTGGATACACTTTGAAGTTGACCATTTGTGCAGCTGATTGTGCACTGTTAAATGTACCAGACATCCCACTGGATACGTGTAGGGAAATGGCACAATCATAACCGTCTTGCTGTAACTTTTCATACAACGCAATCATTTTGCCGATAGCAGGTTGAGATGTTTTGGGTGGTGTTTTTGTTGTTTGTAGTTTTTCGTAAAAAGCTTGCTGTGTCAAATCGATATCTTCTTGATATGAATCGCCTTCAAATACAATGCTCAATGGTAAAACATGGACATGATGTCTTTGGATAAAAGATGGTTCTAGTTGTGCAGCACTGTCTGTTATCCAGGCAATTTTTTTCGGCATGGGCAAACTCCCTCATATGGCGCAAATTTTCATAACAAAACTATCAAGTTCAAATAGAGTAAATTCGTTCGTATTTCTTCGTTCAATCTACCTAGTATGGCTAATGTACCGTACTACATTTAGAAGCACTAGTGACAGTTGTCATATAGTGTCGAAATTTCATAGTTAATGTCATAATTTGAACATAAATATGAATTAGGATGAAAATATTGAATGCTGAAATTTAGTGCCTGTCCCAGGTACGGTAATACTAGAAACGTTGGAACGGCTACACATTATCCTTATATTACCGATGGCAAAGGAAAAGGTATTATTGAAGAAATTTCCCCTTATGGACTTTTTGAAATAATAGAATATTCATAGAGCAGGAGAGTAACCTATGGAATCAATAGGGATTTTAATTATCATAGTAGGCTTTGCCTTGAAGTGGGATACTATTGTAGTAGTTGTTTTAGCGGGTATCTCTACTGGATTAAGGATATATTAAAATTTTTCAAAAGGAGAACAAGCTATGAAAGTACTATTAACAGGATTTGATGCATTTGGCGGAGAGCTGGTTAATCCAGCAGAAGAAGCAGTTAAAATGGTTAGCGACCAGATAAGCGGAGCTGAAGTAATTAAAGTTATTATTCCTACAGTTCATACAAAATCCGTTCAGGCTATTGAAGCTGCAATTGAAAAATATAATCCAAATATTGTTATTTCGGTAGGTCAAGCGGGAGGAAGATTTGATATCACTCCTGAAAGAGTTGCTATTAATCTCGATGATTACAGAATCAAGGACAATGAAGGCAATCAGCCACTAGATACAATTATACAAGCAGATGGACAGCCAGCCTATTTCTCGAATCTGCCAGTAAAAGCGATGGTTAAGCATATGAATGAACATAACATACCAGCAACGGTATCTTATACAGCGGGAACATTTGTATGCAATCATGTTATGTACGGCATTTTATACATGATCGATAAAAAGTACCCTCATATAAAAGGCGGATTTATTCACATTCCTTATATGACTTCGCAGGTTATAGATAAGAAAAACACGCCGTTCATGTCGTTGAATGATATTGTAAAAGGCTTGGAGCTTGCGATTGAAGCCTGCATTATCAATGACAAGGATATTAAAGCAGTAGGTGGAGAAATTTGCTAATGAAAGCGATCAATCTTTTTGTTTATCCCACTCTTAACGGGCAGGCCGACTAAGAACGCCACGTCCTGTGGCGACGTCGGCACTAATACGTCCTGTATGTCGTAAGACTCCCACCTCAAGATTCTGAGAAAACAATTAAAAGAAGATAGGTGGGAGATCAACTGCCCTTGAAAATGAATACCATAGAGTCATTCTTGAGGTTGAAATTCTTCATACGAACGAAAAAGAAAAATGCTTTGTATATTTTTATTTATTTTTATAACAAAGATAATGATCAGCTTTTTGAGATATAGAATGTATCTTCCGCACGGTAATGGAAAGAGTATATGCTATGTGTTAGTATGCAGTAGGAAAGTTAAGAGTTTGCTAACATCATCCCATAAAAAAGATAAACGTTCGTTAAAGATGTTGCTGCGGTAATTGCCAATGAATTTAAGGATGATGCGCAGGCGGTTCGGCGGAAGATGGCAGAAATCTTGATGAAAAAGTTTTTTTCAGCGACGAAATAAGAGGGGTTAAAATATGAAAACAAAGAGAACAGGTCTTATCATGGAGGGCGGCGCAATGCGCGGAATGTTTACCTGTGGGGTCATTGATGTGCTGATGGAAAATGGAATCGAATTCGACGGCGCAATCGGCGTGTCTGCCGGAGCAGCCTTTGGATGCAATTATAAGTCGCGCCAAATCGGGCGTGCGATCCGCTATAACAAACGTTTTTGCAACGACAAGCGCTATGTGAGTATTGGGTCGCTTTTGAAAACAGGCGATTTATATAATGCTGATTTTTGTTATCGGGTAGTTCCGGACAGTTTGGATGTATTCGGCAGAAAAGCCTTTCAGGAAAACCCCATGGAGTTTTATGTTGTATGCACGGACGCCGAAACTGGACATGCTGTGTATCACAAATGTACGGACGGAGGAGCGGAGGATATTCGGTGGATTCAAGCGTCGGCGTCTTTGCCACTTGTATCAAAAACGGTCGAAATCGGAGATAGCAAGCTGCTTGACGGGGGTATCGCCGATTCCATTCCAATTCGATATTTTGAACAAATCGGATATGACCGTAATGTCGTAATTCTCACGCAGCCGATGGGCTATATCAAGGAAAGGAATAAGTATCAATCTTTGATGCGAATTGTGCTAAAAAAATATCCTGCCATCATTGAAGTAATGGCAAAGAGGCACGAAGTCTATAATGAAGCAACAGCCTACATACGCAATAAAGTGCTTGCAGGCGAGTTGTTTGTCATTTGTCCTGATGAGCCACTAAAAATCGGCAAAATGGAAAAGAATCCGGATGAGCTTGAACGAGTGTATCAAATCGGAAGAAATGTAGCTGAAGAAAGATTGGATAATATAAAAACTTATATAAAAAATGCAAATCAGTAATAGATAGTTTTCCAAGAACGGATAAAAGCCATAAAATCCTATTGATTGGTTACCGATAACGGACAGTGGTACGAGACATACTTGCTATCAACTCATGCCATTGTGAAGCGGTCACATGGTTGGAGTTGATATAATAGAAAAGCAGTCGATATAGAAAAAATCTATACCATCTGCTTTTTTATTTATATAAATACCATTTAGGACAGATTTTGTTTAAAATAAACATTGGCTGATTTTCACAATAGTTTTTCACAAATTATAAATATCCAAGTGCACTTGTGTTTGATAATAAGTTATGAAGCATGGTATAAGTGTAAAAGAAGTGGAACATTTGGCTTATTATTTTTTAATGAGAGTTTGAAGTTGTATCCATAGTGAGAGGATTTGAGTTTGAAATGAAAGATAATTTTTGGCGTGATTTACCGCGTCCATTTTTTATACTAGCTCCGATGGAAGAGGTGACGGATGTTGTTTTCCGTCATGTCGTGAGTAAAGCTGCTAGACCTGATGTGTTTTTTACGGAGTTTATGAATTCGGAGAGTTATTGTCACCCAGAAGGGAACCAAAGTGTGCGTGGGCGTTTGACTTTTACAGAAGATGAGCAACCAATTGTTGCCCATATATGGGGGGATAGGCCTGAAAATTTTCGGCAAATGAGTAATGGGATGGCGGAACTAGGGTTTAAGGGTGTAGATATAAATATGGGCTGTCCTGTACCTAATGTGGCATCGAAAGGGAAGGGAAGTGGCCTTATTCTTCGTCCAGAAGTTGCTGCAGATATCATACAAGCGGCCAAAGCAGGAGGATTGCCTGTAAGTGTGAAAACAAGGCTGGGGTATACGGATATAGACGAATGGCAGGATTGGCTAACTCATATTTTAAAACAAGACATTGCTAATCTTTCTATTCATTTACGTACAAGAAAGGAAATGAGCGAAGTAGATGCTCATTGGGAGTTGATTCCGGAGATCAAAAAACTTCGTGACGAGATAGCACCAGATACACTTTTAACAATTAACGGGGATATTCCTGACCGTCAAACTGGCATGGAGCTCGCTCAACAATATGGTGTTGATGGCATCATGATTGGGCGTGGTATTTTTAAAAATCCATTTGCCTTTGAAAAAGAGCCGAAAGAACATAGCAGTAATGAATTACTCAATCTCTTAAGATTGCAGCTTGATCTCTATGATAAATATTCAAAAGAATTAGAGACACGTCCATTCACAGCTCTGCATCGTTTTTTTAAGATATATGTCCGAGGGTTTCGGGGGGCGAGTGAATTAAGAAATCAATTGATGAGCACAAAGTCAACAGATGAAGTGCGTGCAATGCTTGATAATTTTGAGTAAAAGAATAAAAATTATGGCTCTTCACCAAAACATGTACTTGCTTACTTTTAACAACTCAGAAGTTCCTCGTTACATTCTAGTAAAATCCGTTGTTTATAATGCTTCGGATTACGAGTAAAGTAATGTCTGCGTTGTAAGTTGAGGGTTAGTAGGTACTTCTACTTTATCCCCACTGTCAGTAGTGAAGATTTTTGTTTCACCCGCATTAGATTCAGTTTCCTCTTGAGATACTTCTTCTTCGTTCTCTACTTTATCCTTATGATAACCGTGATTTACGAGTACCGCATCAACTTGTATAGTAAATTTCTCATCTTTTTTATTATTGTAAAGAACAACCTCAGTAATATTATCTTCACCTCCACTTTTTAGTCAACGATAAAGTTAATGCAAATGCTTTTACCTGTTTGACAAAGACATTCTATTACAATAGAATGTAAGTATAATATTCTATTGTAATAGAACGATAGTGAGGTGCTTTCATATGAGTATGAAGCTGTTTGACAGTGAACTTAATATTATGGAGATTTTGTGGCGAGAAGGTGATACGACTGCAAAGAGGATTGCAGAAATAACAAAAGAAAAAATAGGCTGGAGTAAGACGACAACCTATACCGTCATCAGGAAGTGCCTCGATAAAGGAGCGATTGAGCGGAAAGAGCCAAATTTCGTTTGTTGTGCGCTTGTAACGCGAGAGCAGGTGCAAGAGTATGAGACGACAGAACTCATCAATAAAATGTATAATGGCGCTCCCGACAGGCTGATTGCTTCGCTTCTAGGGCATAGACGTCTAACGTCTGAAGAGATTAGCCGCTTAAAGCAACTGATTGAGAGATTGGAATGAGGTGGGGCATGCTGTTGCTTGAAATGAGTATATCGACTTCCCTATTCATTCTTGTGGTTATATGCTTTCGTTCCCTGCTCCTGCATAGGGTTCCGAAAATGACCTTTATCATTCTTTGGGGTGTTGCATTATTCCGACTGCTTATTCCTGTTACTGTGCATTCGCGATTTAGTGTTTTTACGACGGTTGATGATTTGAGCAGGATGCTTACAGTACAAAAGAGCATTTCTTTAACGCAAAATTCACCCATAATTAATGGCGGTACTGTCACGATGCCAACCATATCAGATAGTATGCTCACACCAGTCGTATCACTGAAGATGACTTCATCGATATCTCCTTTTGTACTGGTATGGCTTATTGGTTTTACGATATGTGCTTTGTCTTTTATCATCCCGCATTTAAGGTATCGTAATAATTATAAAATGTCGCTGCCGATTGAAAATGATTTTATCCAAAAATGGCAGAAATCAAATCCTTTATGGCGAAAGGTGCAAATTCGGCAGTCAGATACCATTTTGACTCCGCTCACCTATGGTGTTTTTCAACCTGTGATACTCTTGCCGAAACATATCGATTATATCGATGAAAAACAACTCGAGTTTATCCTTGCCCACGAGTATATTCATATTAAACGATTTGACACACTGAAAAAGTGGTTGCTTGCCGCCAGCTTGTGCTTTCATTGGTTCAACCCTTTCGTCTGGGTCATGTATGTTCTTGCCAACCGTGACATCGAGCTATCCTGTGATGAAACGGTCATATGGACATTTGGGGAAAGCATGAAGCCTGCTTATGCTATGGCACTTGTCCGTTTGGAAGAAAAGAAAAGCGGGCTGTTGCCAATGGTTAGTAATTTTTCAAAAAGTTCAATTGAAGAAAGGATTATATCGATTATGAAAGCCAAGAAAGTCTCTATGGCGGCCATGCTGCTCGCTATTGTGGTTGTGGCCGGAACGGTTACGGTTTTTGCGACTTCTGCTCTGGACAAAACGGAAGCAGCACCTGATTTCGATATTCCTGTGGTTGAAACTACTCCTGCTTTGTATCAAGGCGAATCCTCAACAGCGTTAATGCCGATTGATTTAACCTTTACCAAATCGGACGTGCCGCAGTTGATTAACCAGCTTAATGCTTCAAAGTATAGGGCAGTTTATGTGGACAACGAGATGGTTCTGCGCGTAACGAATGATAACTCTATACTAATTAGCAAGGACAATGGGGTAGCTTGGAAAAAAAATGATACAGACAGTGTCGACGCAAAAGATTTTGCTAACTGGCTTTTGAAAAATGATCCGATTCCGGGCTACTCAATGAAAGAAATCCAGAGTCGCTTGGCAAACGGAGCAGAAGTAAAGCATATCGCGTTTGAAAACGGAATGGAAATGTATTTTGTCATAGACAGTAGCGGCGTACAGATTGAGCTTGTTCAGCTGGGAAAAATAGCTTCTATCCTGATTGACGGTCAAAGAATGATGGTTACTTCCGAGAGCCACCCTTTTCTTATATCAGAACAGATGTTGAAGTCATTTTATGATTTGTTAGTTTCCAGCAGTATACTGACAAAAACTCAAGCAGAATTAGATTATTTGGAAAGAATACAGTATCTTAAAGAAAATGATAAGATCTTTACGGTAACGAATTAAAGGGGAATTACTAATCTCTAAATTGCTAATCAACGACTAATGAAAAATCCGTAATTTAGCAAACAATAGCTTACTTTCATACAAGGAAACAGAATGAACGACGGCTTTCGAAATATCTCAGAGCCGTCGTTTTTCTTGTGTGCTCAATACGAGCGCTATCTAAAGCTATGAAGCTTTGCAAGGATTTTTTCAACATTTACAATCGCCAAAATTGATTATATTTGCTGCACATAAGGGTTTAAAGAAGGCTATTGCTAAAGAGTTTATGGGAACAACGGGGCAATGTTGTACGGTTCATTTTAAACGAAATATTATTAATCAATTGCCGAAAAAAGGAGGGGCTTGACCAGCAGCATAGTTCTTAGAAGATTTGCTTTGCTGTTATCTTCCAGCCATAGATACACGCATTGACCACGAACATAGTTCTTAGAAAATCTCCCCTAAGTAGCAAGCCATAAAGTAAGGTTGTATAATAAGATTATGAACAATTGACGAAAAGGAGCTGCCGTTAATGGAGGAGTTAAAAATGGAATCTAAAGAATTTAAACGAGTTCTTCACAACCTTCACTTGGAAAGTCTTGACCTTCCTCCTGACATGCAGGAAAAAGTACTTCATCTTGTCAATTCAAACGTTTCTATCACACCCAGCCTTATACACTATTTACAATAGATAAAACTACTTCTAATTTTCACAAATTACGCTTTTTGAGAGGAGTTTGCCCGCATGATATTTTTTAACGTGCTTTTTTTTGATAAGACTTGATATATTAAGAAAAATGATGAGGGGTGTATGTGTATGGAGAAAAAAATTAAGGAACTTACAATGTTATTGTTATATTTAACGTCATGGAAGGAGGATGAGCTGTATGGAGAAATGAGAAGTAGCTGGAAGGGCTATCCTTTTGATGTTTAAAATGAACTTCCTAATGAGGATTTTATTCGTGGAAGTATTAGTTCTAAATCTGTTTACTTAACTAAAACCGATATTAAAGAGGCTAAGATTTTAATGAAGAAATACGAGATTAATGATGTTGATGGATAAAGTGAAAGTTAAGATTATAAATAAGATCTTTAAGGGGTACTGAAACAGTAAATGCCACTAGCAAATAAATAATTGGAGATAACAAAAATGTTCGAGAATAAATTAATGAGGGATGATTTTATTGTAATAACAGGTGGGCCTGGTGCCGGAAAAACCACTTTACTGAATGAAATACAGAAAAAGGGTTATCGCTACATT
>JAEWDX010000178.1 GCA_023389895.1 Bacillota bacterium | reverse complement strand
GGTTACAGTAGTCCATATAGCCTCTACGGTTGGATTTTCTTTAACGAGAATTGATAATGATTCTTGATTTCCAACTTTTTTGTTTACAAAAGATTCTACATCCATTGTTACAAGATTATAATCCCTTTGGATATAAAAACTATTCCAAAGATAATAAACTGAGATTAATAAGATACTGATTAAAAATAATATACTAGCCAAACCTAAAAGCTTATTACAAGTAAAATTTTTTAATTTATATTCATAGCTTATTTCTTTTAATAGCTTATTCACGGTACCATATTCATCTAGGGCCATACTTACTGCCAAATCACGATTTTTTCCATCCTCGATATAAAGCATAGCTTTCTCTTTTATATTACTTACTAACTCTTTTTCTATATTTTTTTTAACTTTATTAGGCTCATCAAGGTTACTACACACTTTTCTACAGAAATCAGATATTTTTTTTTCATTAATTTTGTTTATCTCCACTAATAATCTCCTTCCTTAAAAAAATATCAATTACATGTTTAAAATATTCCCACTCGTCTCTTTTTTGAGAGTACTGTATTTTACCTTGAGGAGATATTTCATAAATTTTTCTTCTCCCTCCCCCATTATTATCTGACCAAAAAGAACTAACTAATTCTTTCTTTTCTAATCTTTTAAGTGCTAAATATAGTGTAGATTCTTTCATTTCAAAAGAATTCCCACTCAATTCCTTTATTTCCTTAGAAAGTAAAAAACCATGCATTGATTTTGTTTCAAGTATAGATAATATAATAATTTCTATATAGCCTTTTAACCATTCCTTATCTAATTCCAATATCATCACCTCTCTACTATACAGAGTATTCTATATGGTAAAGTAAATTGCGTCAATATACCTAAACACTTGAAATATTAGTTAATTATGGTAAAATTGGAAATGTGATGTTAATGTAGTGTTTTATATTATTGTAGGAGGGGGAAACTATGAAATTTAGTTTAAAGCTATTTACTCAAGTGATAGGAGTATTAAGTTTGCTATTCCTTACACATTTATCAGTTAGTGCTAATGAATTATCTGGGCCTATTTTGACCTTAGAAAAATATCTAGAAGCTGTAAAAGAAGAAAATATTGATGAGGTCATAAAGAATGTTAAAGATGAAAGATATGTTAACGAAGAACCGAATCTCCAAAAAAATGAATATACTTACAAAATCAACAAACAAAAATTAGACACTTTTAAAATACTTGATTCTGAAAAGGTTAATGATAGGAATCATCTTATAAATACAGAGCTATCATTCGATAATGGTGAAATAGTACAGGTTCCTTTCACTTTATTAGAAAATGATGGGGTTTGGAAGGTCTATATTTCCGATGGGTCTCTTCAGGACAAAGATGCTTATAAAGTAATTGAAGAAGGTGAACCTATTATTTCAATACGACCATTTGAGGTAGGTGTAACTTGGAGCTTTTCCGGAAGATCAAGCGGATCAACTTTTTATTCAACAAACTCCTTTGACATTATGGGGACTGCTGCTACATTATATGGTGACCAAACACATTCCTATGTAAATGAAGGTCGACCAGTTCAGGTCACTTATCAAGTAGTAGAAAAAAAATGGTTTGGTGATGATACTGTTTGGGGAGGAACAACTATTACAGGTTCAGGTTCATTTACTAATAGAATTTCAGGAATAGGCAATATGTACGATGTTCATATGAAATTCAAGACAGCTGCTGGATTTACTTCTTCTATGGGGTACAAAGGAAGCGGAAGATTAGAGTATTAATATATTACAGGGAATATTATAAAATAATACTACGCAAGAAAAAGAAGAATATATTGTTACTTACCCTGGTCTTGGTTATATGTTGAAAAGTATCTAGAAACATATAGGTGAAACCGAATCTGAAATAAACTTTAAACTCCCGTATTGCAAATGAGCAATACGGGTATTTTTATATAATTTAATCTTTGTGCAATGTATCTCCTTACAGTTTTATTCGTCTGTAATGCCCTATATTTTATAGTTAAGTTGCAAGGTTGAACTAATTAATATTCCTTGCATTTCTACAGAACAAATCATTTTTAATGGTTTAGACCGGTTTTTTCGGTGCGAAACATGAGTTAATACAATATATCTATAAAAAAATTATCTAAAAGGAGAATACTATTATGAGCGGCTATAACGCAGTATTAGCAAGAAATACGGAAAATGCTCCAAACGGTAACGGTCTATATTCACAAACTGTAGCTTTCTCTCATTACAATAATCTTTCAGCTCAATTACCTATCGAACCCAAAACTGGTAAATTGGTAGCTGGTGGTATAAAAGAGCAGGCTGAACAGTGCTTTAAAAATATCAAGGCAATTGTAGACAGCATTGATCATGTTATGAGCGATATTGTTAGAATCACTGTATTCGTTAAGAATATCAAAGATATTGACGCTGTAGACGAAGTTTATAAATCATACTTCCCAACCTATGTTCCTTCACGAACAACAGTTGCAGTTGCAGCTTTACCTATGGATGCTTTGGTGCAAGTTGAAGCACTTGTTTCACACGGTGAAGGTACAATTCCAAACGCACCACAAGCAGGCGATCTCATAAAGCTTACAAATAACACGGCAAATGCACCAACAAGTTCTCTATCTACACAAACCGTGTCTTTCTCTCATTACAATAATCTTTCAGCTCAATTACCTATCGATCCGAAAACTGGTAGATTGGTAGCTGGCGGTGTAAAAGAGCAGGCTGGACAGTGCTTAAAAAATATTAAGGCAATTTTAGAAAGTATCGACGTTCCTTTTGATGATATTGTTAAAATTAATATCTTCCTTAAAGACCTTTCGGATATTGATGCGGTAAATGAAGTTTATACAACATTTTTCCCAGACTCGGCTATCGCTAGGGCTGTAGCCTATGTCCCTGCACGTACAACAGTTGCAGCTTCAGCTTTACCTATGGATGCTTTGGTACAAATTGAAGCAGTGGTGTCACACGGAGATGGTACACCTCCACAAGCTGTTGAAGACAGACATGGAATCGTTATATGGGCAAACAATACTGAAGATGCACCAAAGAGTTCACTATCTACACAAACTGTAGCGTTTTCTCATTACAATCACCTTTCAGCTCAATTACCTTTGGATCCAAAAACTGGTGAAATAGTAGCTGGCGGTATAAAAGAGCAGGCTGAACAGTGTTTGAAAAATATCAAAGCAATTGTAGAAAGCATCGACCACGTTATGGAAGATGTCGTTAAAGTGAATATCTTCGTTAAAAATATTGAAGATATTGATGCTGTAGACAAAGCTTACAAAACATTCTTCCCAGGCGGTACTCCTGCAAGAAGAACAGTTGGCGTATCAGCTTTACCTAAAGATGCTTTAATCCAAATCGATGCAGTTGTAGCAAACGCTGAGGGAACACCTCCAAAAGCATAAGAGGCATTTGTTTGTAAATACAGGGACCATCAAAGTTACTTGTTAATGCCGATGGTGAATGCGAAATCGCATATCCTATTCATAAACATACTAACATTAGTAGCACAGACCAAGGCCATGGTTTGTGCTACTATTTTTTTATAGTAGAAGTGAAGTAAGGTCGAACAGCCCCTAGGACCAATATAGAGTCCGTATTATAAACCGACCAACTTCACATCCTTATTTGAATCAGTTTAGTATGTTGGGTCCGTGAGATCGTGTATAAGA
>JAEWDX010000154.1 GCA_023389895.1 Bacillota bacterium | reverse complement strand
AAGGAATGGGCTGGCAAACGTTAGAGAATTCCAGACCGATATAGATCACATGTTAAAAGGAACTTACTGTTGTAAAGGTAGGCTTCTGACACGATGCCAATAATATTGCATTTGAAACTAACTTGTCATCTTGGTTTTTGTTCAATTCAAGAAACCGAAACCAAAACAAGTAGTTGTCCAGGTAGCGTGTTGCCACACCATCAAAACGTTTCAACCAATATTTCAGTTCACCATGATATCGATTAACATGTTGGATATGGTAAATGCCTTTTTTTACATACCCATCTTTACGAATGTTTATCACTTCGTGGTTAATATTATTTTGCTTGGCAAAAGACTTGTAATTGGTTGCAGAATCCGTACATAACACAGCGTCTCCACGTAGCAGATTCCCCATTACATCATTGATTTGAGACGCTGTAACTCGTCCACGTCCAGCTAACTTTGAGAGAATCGCACCATTACGGTCAAGAGCGACTACAATAGATACTTGTTCATCACTTATCCCACGTTTTTGTGCCGTACCGCCTCTTTTTCGAGGTTTACGATGTTCGATGCCGCCCTTCTTTCCCTTGTCACTTTCCAAGATATATGTTTCATCACTCTCTACAATGCCCTGAAGTGTTGTATGACCTAATGAACGCAGGGCATTTAGAATCTTATGTCTCCAATAAAAGGCAGTAGAGACGTGAATATTGAGTTCAACAGCAATTTTTGGTAATGACTTCCCTTTATTTTCAACCATCATTAAGAAATATCGCATCCATTTCTCTGGGGAATGTGTGCCAGAAAGGGGAGTTCCACTTATATCGTTGAAACTTTTTCCGCAATCTTTGCATAAATAACGTTGGCGTTGGCGATACGTTCCGTCTCGCTTCACACGAAGACTTCCGCAATGAACACATGCTAATCCGTTCCGAAAACGAGCTTCACGAATACCTTCATATAGCCCAATAACTTTCTTGGGTTCGGCATTCACATCGTTTTTTATCGCTTCAACCAATTGCTGTTTATCCTTCTCAGACAAGTCCGTAAACTGTGCATAAAGGTCTAACCATGATTTTGCCATGCGAAACGCCACCCCATCTGAATGTTATTATTATGTATTATAACAACTCTCGGATAACTTTCGTATAATAGCAACAATCTTTTAGAAAACCGCCAAAATTAAAGGAAAATGAAGTTGAGGTTCTATTAAAAGGAACAAATGGTATTCAAATAATTATACTTACTGGAATGGGGAGTTCATTCCATGAATGGTACGAAGTGACTGAAATATTAAGCAAGACAAATAGAGTGTTAATGTACCATAGACCTGGACTTGGAGAGAGTAAAAATTGGCACTGAAGTTCGTAACACAGAGCAAGTTGTAAATGAGATAAATGAAATAATGAGTTTGCTTTACATAGATAAACCTATAGTACTTGCTGGGCATTCGTATGGTGGTTTATGTGCTCAACATTTTGTGAAGGAGTTTCCTCATAAGATAGCTGGTATAGTGTTAGTAGATTCAACTTCTGTTGATTTGAAGGCCTTAGATGAATTAGATTTGCCTGTTTTAAACGAGGATTCAACTGAAGAAATTTGGATGGAAAAATGTAGTTCATATTCTTCGATGGATACAGTTGAGTTAAATGAAATAATTAAGCCTATTCTGACAGAAAAACAGAAGCTATTGCCACCGGATATACAGAAACACTTATTAGAATTTCAAATAAATCCTGCTTTATACAAAGTAATGTATTCTGAAATCAAAAACTGGAGAAAAGATGCTGATATTATAAAGGGACTCAGTGATTTTCCTAATATCCCCCTAGTTGTAATTGGACGTGATAAAAAATATAACATTCATTTGGGTACTATGGAAGGCCAACCAGAGTCAGAGTTAAGACTGCTTGAAGATACCTGGCACAAACTTATTTTGGACCAAGTTAACCTTAGCGAGGACAGCGAATTGATAATAGCACAAAATTCCAGTCATTCCATACATATCGATAGACCTGATATTTTAATTAGCTCAATTATGAAGATGAATAAAAGATAAAATTGATTCATATGTGAGGTGGGAGGATTTTAGATGAAACATATATTTTTTCTTTCTGTTTTTTTGCTTTTTTTAGCAGGATGCCTAAATAGCGAATCAACCTCAAGTATAGTAAATCCAGAAAACATCAATACTAATGAAACACAGGATGAATTGCAAGAAACTCAAGACTATATTGTTGTAGCACAATTAGATGCAGAAAATATAATCATTTATGCAAAAAAAGGTGCTGGATTATTCAGGGATTTCAAAATTGATTATAAAGGTAGTACATATCCAAAGCCATATTGGATGAATATCACCAATCCAACTTGGGCACCACAAATTACCTTCAAAGATATTGATACTAATGGAAAAGAGGAATTAGTTATTGTTCTAACTATTGGGGCAGGTACAGGTGCCTTGGAGCAAGAAGCTCATGTTTTTCGTATAGAAGATAATACACTTGTGGAAGTGCTTGTTGACAACCCGATTGCAGTAGTATTAAAAAACACAATTACGAAACTATCCCCAAGTGAAGCTGAAATATGCATAGGTAATAAAAAGTATAAGATTGATGTAAAACAGTTAGGCATTCAACCCGAAACTTTATTTGATGATTTATATTTCGGTAATAATATCAAATTTGATGTAAATGATAATAATCGACTTATTGCTAAAATCGAGGTTCAAATTTCCCCAACAACTGTTATTGGAGAAATTGTAATTGTTTACGAATTCAAAGATAAAATGTACCAAGCAAAATCAATTGACTTTCAATCATATGATTAACCATCCAAAACATATGAAAGTACCAAAGGCTATCGAGAAGTCTCGACAGCCTTTGGTTAATTATTTATATAGAGTAGGGTCAATTTTATGAATTAATAACCTGCCACTCGGAAGAAGGTATGGTTACCTATAATTACTTTTTCGACAACCTCTTTATAATTAGTACGGTCAAATGTGTAGTGTTCTTTACTATTTACAATTTTAGTGCGATTTCCATATAAAGTATTAGTGTTAAACCACAGACATTTTCCAATTGGATTTGTTCCTCCATTTTGAGCGACATTTAGAGATTCTGACCATGCACTACTACTAGTATCTGGACAACGTGCTGAACTCGTAGTCATTCCATCAAACTGACCTGGTCTCAGTACAACTCCAGCCACTGTATTTCCTCCAAATTCAGTAGAATTCTTGGCTTTACGGTTAACGACCACGTAATAAACCCCTCTTTTTCCAGTAAGAGATTCACCTCTAAAACTCTGTTTAAATCAATCACTATCTTCACACATAATTTCTGCTTTCGAACGTATTCGGATTTTAGATGCGACTGTGTTTAGCTGCCTGATTCCTTCGCTACTGACTATCAAGGCTGTGGAGGGAGTAGTAATACTGCGGGGATTAAAATCCAATTGGAATACGATTTACTGAGTGGCCAATTTTTAAACGTACAGATAGGTCCCGGCAAGAACAATGATAAAACATACGGTACCAACTGCCTTAAAACAATAGAGGAGGGTGATTTATGTTTACGCGATCTTGGTTACTTTGATTTAGGAGACTTACAAGCCATTCATGATAAAGAGGCTTATTATATCTCGCGGTTGAAGCTAAATACACGTATTTATATCAAAAATCCTGAACCAGAATACTTCAACAATGGCACGATAAAAAAGCAAACAGAATATATCAAGCTTGATATGGCACAAATGATGTCCGTCCTAACTACTGGTGAAACGATGGAAATCCCCGAGGCATACATAGACCAAAATCAGAAGCTTCCAGCACGTGTTATTATCCATCGTTTAACAGACAATCAAACGCAAACACGCCTTAAAAACCAAGCCATACGAGAAAGGAAGAAAGGCATTGTCATGAAGGAGAAAAGTAATTGATAGGCAAGGATTCTAAATAAAACTGAGGTCATCTCATTCAAATCTTGCGACTCCCTCTTGAAAAACTGTATCCTTTCATGAATATTTAATAATATCTTTGATTGTCCTACTTTTATATTTTTTGTGACATGTTCTATCGCCTTATAAATTCTCTATATTAAAGGAATTGTTACCACTTTTCTCGAAAGAGATTACAATTGGGGATTTTTAACTTGAAGCAGGTAAGTGGAATAAAGAACAGGGGGAAAGGCTTATTAATAATGAAAGCAAAAATCTATATACAAATATGGTTGTTGGTACTATTGGAATGATAGTGGTTGGATTAGGGGTGATAAGATATTTTACGTTAATGTATGATGTACAAGGCTTTGTGCTAACTTTAATAGGTTTTTCCTTAGTCAATAATTATATCTTTATACTTGAAAAGAAAGCTGGAATCAATAACAAAATAATTTGGATACAGTCAGTTGTAAGTATACTAACTTTGGGAGCTATTTCATATATTCTATACTTGTGAAATTCCCCTATCAGATGTGTTATTGAAAAAATTTATGAAGATTTAATACTCTTTTTCTTATTAAACAAGTGGAGAAATTTTTGAACATTACAATAAGAGAGACTTTGAAATATACTTCGAAGGTGCAGAAGAGTTAAAAAAGAACATTAAAAATCAATTCTGGTACGAAGGATTTATAAAACGAAGATGCTTTGAGTGCCGAAGAGAATAATGAGGAACCAATTGAGGTTATTCTAATATAGAACGGAATTTAGTTATCCGTTTTTCATAGACTTGTATTGAACGGGTGCTTAAGTTGAAGAACAGAGCCGTTGTAAAGCTCAGATTATGGTTCTTTAAAGGGTTAAAACTATTATATTCGAGTCTGAAATAAATAATAAAATTAAAATTGAGTTTCTAAGTTTTCTTAAGCATTGCACTACATTGAAGAAGAAAGTGTTAATGGGGGGAGATTTTTGGAATCTGGTTATAAGTGTATTATTAATATCTGTTTCCTGGGCGGAGATATTCAATTTGACGTTTCAAGTGACACACATTTATTTAGTTTTAAATCAGGTATTGGTTTTGTGGCAATACCACAATTCTTATTAACACTTTCAAAACTTTATAAGGGAGAAATTAAACAAGCCCAATTAGAATGTCATGGAAACTTTGATTATTATAATTTTTTTTGTGATGGTAATAACATTTTTATTGAACATATAAGTCACTATCCAAAAGGTATATATAAATATCAATTTAATTTAAAGAAGTATCTAGAAGCTGTTGATAAAGGATTTCAAAGATATTTAAAACAACTCGAAAGTGAAGGGATATTACCTTTAAAATCACAAGATTTTGCTCATCCTTTAGGTGAAGATGTATTAAATACTTTTTATGATTTTTCATCACTTTTAAACAGCTAATTTTTAAAACTATATTCGTTGTTCAATGGTGCGGGTATGTTAAGTTACATACTTTTATTTTATGTCCAACTTAAGAGGGGGATATGTGATGGAAGGTTTAGGTATATATGATTGGTCAAGATTAATTTTTATTACGTTTATTATTAGTTTAATTGTTCTTTCTATTATTTTATTGTTCCAGGGAAAACGAAAGAATCTTGTTAATGGATTTACAATTACATTTATTTCATTAGTTTCTATAATTATCTCGGGAATTCAACTAGT
>JAEWDX010000131.1 GCA_023389895.1 Bacillota bacterium | reverse complement strand
GAGCTAAGTCTGTTAAGAAGGCAACAAGACTTTTGTCCTCACTGCTATTTTCAAAATTTTGAGTCACGGAAAGAAACTCTTCTAAGTTTTCTAAACGACTTTGTGCCTCGATCGATTTTTCTGCAATGAGCATTTCACGGTAACCAGATTTTTCAAGGATTTCTTCAACAAGTTCTGTGACTGATAAATAGTCTTGCATCTGCATATAATTATGAATTAACTCTCTAAATTCAATCAACGATTTTGTGATTTTTGGACTTAATCCGATTAATTCAATCGAATCAAGTGCTTCAAACATTGTCATCTCATGAAGCATAGCAAAATTAGCAAGCTTATCAATTGAAGTAGCACCAATTCCTCTTTTCGGCACATTAATGATGCGCTGCAGGCTGATATCATCTGCCGGGTTTGCGATTAGCCTCAGGTAAGCAAGCATATCTTTAATTTCCTTACGATCATAGAACTTAATGCCGCCTACGATGGAATAATCAATATTCGACTTAAGTAACACTTCCTCCATCACACGGGATTGAGCATTAGTACGATAGAGAATTGCGATATCGGATGGCTTGCGATTATTCGCCTTCGTCAGTTCTTTAATTTTGCCAACGACGAATTGTGCCTCCCCTTGTTCACTATCGGCACGATAATAAAATATTTTGTTGCCTTCTTGATTTTCTGTCCATAAATTTTTCGCTTTACGATTCATATTTCTGCTGATTACGTTATTTGCCGCTTGCAGGATTCTCTTTGTAGAACGATAGTTTTGTTCTAGGAGAATAACTTGAGCGCTCGGGTAATCCTTCTCGAAGGAGAGGATATTCGCAATATCAGCCCCTCGCCAGCGATAGATGGACTGATCCGAATCACCGACAACACATAGATTTTGGAAACGTGCTACAAGAAGCTTAACAAGCATATATTGGGCTCTGTTTGTATCCTGATACTCATCGACATGAATATATTGAAATTTACGCTGATAATATTCGAGCACTTCGGGAATTCTTTGAAAAAGTTGAATCGTAATCATGATAAGATCATCGAAATCAAGCGCACTATTTCTTCTTAGTCTTCTTTGATATTCTGTATAAACATCGCTTGTGACTTGCTGATAATAGTCGCCTGCCGCTTTGCTATATTCTTCGGGTGTTATCAGTTCATTCTTCGCAGAGCTAATTGAGCCAAGAAGTCCACGCGGGTCGAACTTTTTCGGATCGAGGTTTTTATCCTTCAAAATCGACTTGATGACAGATTGCTGATCGGTTGTATCTAGAATCGTGAAATTTCGATTATAGCCGATTCTGTCAATATCTCTTCTTAAAATCCGCACACACATTGAGTGGAAGGTTGAAATCCAAATTTGTTCAGCTGCCCCACCCATCATTTTCTCAATTCTTTCACGCATCTCGCGCGCTGCCTTGTTCGTAAACGTTATCGCTAAAATATTATAAGGATTTACGCTTTTTTCCACTATTAAATAGGCAATTCTGTGGGTTAAGACCCTTGTTTTCCCACTGCCAGCTCCAGCCATAATTAATAATGGACCATCGGTTGCCTTTACCGCCTTTTGCTGCTGTGGATTCAATCCATTTAATAATTTATCTTTTAAAAAATTCATCTCATTCATCACCGCCATAGAAACATATGTTCTTAATAAGAGTGTATCTCTTGTTCACTTACTTTTCAACTTAAATTAAAACCGTTTTGAGGGCTGCTTGGATGTCAGTGTAAATAATGTTTCCGACAACAATAACATCGGCATTTTCTGCCATTTCCTTTGCCTGTTCTCTTGTTTCAATTCCACCGCCATAGAACAGAGTGGTATCCTTAAGATACTTTTTCACTTTCTTTACTAGCTCAGGGTTGCCATATTTCCCACTGTATTCTAAATAAAAGATCGGTAGATGCAGCATTTTCTCAGCCATCATTGCATAGGCCGTTACATCTTCATCCGTTAAATCGGTCTCTGCCTTTGTAAGCTCAGCTACTTTGCATTCCTCATTAAGAATACAATAGCCTTGAACAAAGATTTCTTCCCAATTCATAATCTCTCCAAATTCCTTTACAGCCTCATGATGAAGCCCCGTAATCCATTTCGTTTCCGTACTGTTTAGAACGGTTGGAATAAAATAAAAATCAAATCCAGGTGTAATGGACTCAATAGTCGAAACTTCAAGAGCGCATGGAACCGTATATTTCCGGACTCGTGCCATTATCTCAAGCACCTTTTCTAACGTAACCTCATCTGTCCCTCCAACAATAATCGCGTCCGTTCCTGATTCACAAATTCTTTCTAATTCATGATCAGCAATATATTTATTTGGATCAAGCTTAAACACATGTCTCCACTTGTGAATATCGTACATCCATACTTCCCCCATTCTAATCTTTCCAATTTCATATTATATCATTTGTGAATTGAATCAAAAAGGAAAGCCTAATGAATATGTGAAAGTGACATCAATATAATAGTGAAAATCCCATTAAAAAAAGGACCTCCAAAAGCTGTGAACTCAACTTGGATAGCCCTTCATTCATTTATTCAATCTATGATTAAAGATGATTTATTTATCTTCAGCTTTATCTTCCTTAATGCGCTCAAGAACAATTTCATACGCATCATTGCCATAATTCAAGCTTCTTTTAACACGAGAAATCGTTGCTGTACTCGCACCTGTTTCTGTCTCAATTTTATGATATGTATTTCCTTCTCGTAGCATTCGGGCTACTTCAAGACGTTGAGCAAGGGACTGAATTTCATTCACAGTGCAAAGATCATCGAAGAAGGAATAGCATTCCTCTAAATTTTCTAAAGACAAAATTGAGTTGAATAATTGATCCAGTTCTCTGCCTCTCAATTTATCAATTTGCATATATATTTTCCCCTTTTATAGAAAGTTATTGGCTAACATCAAACGAAACCGTTTTTTCCAAACCTGGATTTGTCGGAATAATATTTATCCACGTTCTTCCGGGAACAAGCGCAACTTGTTTCCCGTTTAAAACTGGGAGGATTTTACCCTCGATATTCTTCCAATCGACTTCCCTCCATAAGCCTTTCTGTAATAAATAGCCCCTGCCTCCAGAAGTTAAATCAATGGCGCGACGGCCGACATCATCAATTACTTTATGATCGGTCTCGGCGATAAAAATATTATCAAGCAAAACGGGGTCGCCGGATTCATTATTAACGGTTAAGACACCATTTGAATAACGCTTATATTTTCCTACTTCTTCGTCGTATTCATAGATAGAATTATAAATACTATTCGAAAAATAAGAAACCATTGCTGATTGAGCTGTATTTCCAACGAGGCTTTCATCTTTATCTAAGAATACAAGGGGCGATGGCGCCTTATCCATCTCATAATTCCTTCTTTCTGCTCCTTCTAAAATATTTGCAAAGGAAGTATAGGAATTATGAGGAGCCTTTCGATCGGTTGAGCGATAGAAAAGAGTTCCATCATAGTTCATTCCATTTAAACTATCAATATAGCCTTGATCAAGCATCGCCTTCGCATCAGGACTGTATCCATGTGCAATGTATAGACTGTCATAGCCTTTTGCCAGTTCAATATAATAGTCACGAGCACTTCTTATCGGCCCGATTTTCTCAGGCTGTTCACTTTGAAAGATCGCTAGAAACCGGGTAATATCACCTTCCGCCAATAATTCATATACAATATCGGCTTTTTCTAATCCAGATTGCGGACGTGCTTGAGGATGGTTGTTAATCATGACAGCAACGGCTCTACCTTCAGCTTTTTCACTTATACCAGTCCCAGTAAGCGGATTAGAAAATGGGAGATCAACCGCTTCTCCCGCTTCATGCATTCCCGCTTCTTCATTAACTTTTTCCCCATTTTCATCTTCTAAGGCTGCTTTATCATTTTTGCTGCAACCAGTAATTAGAAGCATCATTACTACAGAAGCCGCCATCCATTTCTTCATAAAACACCTCAGTTATTAGTATATTTTACTTTTACATTTTAACGCATTATCGTCGGAAAGAGAACTGTTTTATTCATCACATCAAACATTCCGTGCTGTGTTACACGAATATAAGGTAAGTGTGTCGAAGCGAAAAACAATAATGAATAAATTGGATCGGCAAATGGATATCCTCTCTCCTGCAAATAATGGAGAAACTTCTTCTCCTCTTCAATTAAAGTCTCTACCCTTTCTGCCGACATAACTCCCTTTAAGGTCAATGGAATTTCTTGAATCATTTCTCCTTTTTCATAAAGGACAATTCCGCCACCTAATTCCTTCATCCGGTTAAAAGCCGCAATCATATCCAGCTTATTTTTTCCAATTAAGATAATATCTCCAGTATTCGAAAAAGAGCTCGCCAAACCGTCTAAATGAGTGGAAAATCCTTTTAAGAGGGTATTAATACGCCATTTTCCATTTCGATCGATTAACATAAAGAAGCATTCATCATGAGTTGTTTCCAGTTCATCTGAAGAAGCATCTAAAGAAATAGAATATGGTTTTGTAATTACGGAATTCTCCATTCTTATTCCGAATGGCATAGAAAATTGTAAATCATCTAAGTGTAAATCCCAAGTAATTTTTAACGGCTCAAAGCCGCTATTATCCCACATAAATGTCTTATAGGCCTCCGTTGAAACCCCATCACGCTTTACCCATTTCCCTTTTGCTAAAACAGAAACAGGTGTTGGATTCGTTTCGCTTGTAAGGAAATTAATATTCGCAACCCTTCCAGTTGCAATATTTCCATGTAAATGTTCGATATGATAATAGCGCGCCACATTCATCGTCGCCATATTATAGGCATCAATGACGGGAACACCTTTCTCAATGGCCATTTTTATCATCGTATCAATGATTCCATTTTCATAAAAAGATGAAGATGATCCATCTGTTGTAAAAATAAATGAATCATAATGCTCAATGCCGAGCTCATGCATCTCCGTTAATAAAACAGGCAGATCAGGACGAATCGATGAATAGCGCAATGAGACGGTATAGCCTTGCAGCAAGCGCGTATATACTTCTTCTCCTGTCATGGCTTCATGATCGCAATTTGCACCTAGGAGCATTAATTTAGCTAGTGTTTTCTCTGATGCACCAGGAAAATGCCCTTCGATTAGCTTTCCCATTCGCTTCGTTTCCTGCATCCAATGAAGCATAAGATCGTCACCAGCTAATAGCTTGGGCCATGCTGTTAATTCTCCGCCTTGAAGGACAGAGTCATGTTCTAGCCATGTTTTAATATTGCTGGGTGAGAACACCTTTTCTTCATTATGTATTTCCGTTTGAGCGTCAAAACGGCACCACCAATACATTGATGAAGGAATGGACTTCATTTCATGCAAGAAAGAAAACGCCTTCATTTTATCTAACTGTAAAGCAAGTACGATATTATCATTGATTAATGTTGTTGTTCCAAATTGAGATGCATAGCTTGCCAATGAATGGGGATTATATAAGTGAAATGGATGAGCATGAGGCTCAATATAGCCTGGAACTAGGAAAAACCCTTCGCAATCCATTACTTCACATTGTTTCATATTATCCGGCAGTTTATTGCCGACATAAACAATGCGATCATTAAATATCCAAATATTCGCTGTCAGCCATTTACGGAAGGCATAATTAAGATACCGAGCATTTTTCAACAATAATGTCGGCGATAGTTTTCCGTCTATTACGGAAGCATGTTCACGAAGATGCTTATTTTTCCAGCGATAACGCTGTTCCAGCATAATAAATCCTCCCCTCTCGAAAAATGAGCGCATTTGACAATGGTTTCTGTTACGTAACAACCTTTGTGCTAAGCGCTTTTTCGTTAGACATTCATCTAACGGTACATTTAATAACTTTCCATATTGAAAGCCTTTTCATATTTTGTTTAATCGTACCACATTTCATTATTTAACGCAGTAAAGAAGAAATTTTTTAATGAAATTTTAATGAAAAAGGTGAAGGAAATGAATGGTAAACGAAACATCGACACGATTGACGCATTAATCCGCATAACCATTGGTTTCATAATTTTGTCTTGTGCAACTGCAAGGTTTATTAAAAAACCTTGGCGGGAATCAACTTTATTTTTCGCGCTCTTTGGGGCAATGAAGGTAGGAGAAGGAATTGTTCGCTTTTATTCAATGAAGACATTGTTTGTTAATGGGTGGAATTGGATGAAGGAGGAGGATGAAGAGTTAAATGATATGTTTCCAAATAACCCCTCTTAATGTATTCGGAACAATTAAGAAAGTTTTAATAAAGGTTTCTATCAGATTAATAAGGATGTCTCGAAATTTATCACAGGAGACATCCTTATATTTGAGACTTTACTAAAGAATAAGGAGATGAATCTTCATGACATGGGATTATTTTGCTAATACGACCTTTGTTGTTATTATCCTCATTGGTGCCATTATCGCTACATTATATGCTTTTATGAGAAAAACTAAGAAAAGACGCGCGAGATAGCATTCCTGCCAATATCTTTTCGATAAAATAGACCAGAGCAATGAATCTTTTCTAACTCTTCGTATACTTTCGCTTGCGCCTGTTCCAATGTTGCTGCTTTTGCTGCCGCAAGAAAAACTCTGCCACCATTTGTCACGTAATTCCCTGAACTATTTTTTGCCGTACCAGCATGGAAGATAAGGACATCAGAATGAAGCTCATTCAATCCAAGTATTTCAATCCCTTTTTCATATTTCTCGGGATAGCCATTCGATGCTGCTACAACGCCGAGCATCGCTTCTTCATACCAGCTAATTTCAGGCATTTCACCTTTCGTTACTGCGAGCAGCACTTCAGCTAAATCTGATTTCATCCTTGGGAGGACGACCTGTGTTTCAGGATCACCGAAGCGAGCATTAAATTCAATCACTTTCGGACCAGCATCTGTAATGATTAAACCAGCATACAAGACACCACAAAAATGTCTACCTTCTTGAACAAGTGCGTTTGCTGCTTTTTTTAGGATTTTATCTATGGCTTCTTGGACAATTTCTTTACTAATATGTGGGACAGGAGAATAGGCGCCCATTCCTCCCGTATTCGGCCCCTTATCACCATCAAATGCCCGCTTATGATCTTGAGCGATCTCAAGTGGGATTACGTTCTCACCGTTGACGAAAGCCATAAGAGAAATTTCCTCACCCGTTAAGAACTCCTCAATGACAACCGTTGACGATGCTTCACCGAATTGTTCATTTACAAGCATTGCCTGTAAGCATTGCTCAGCTTCTTCCTGCGTCATCGCAACCGTTACCCCTTTTCCGGCGGCTAAGCCATCCGCCTTGATGACGATTGGGGCAGCTTTTTTATCTAAATATTCCTTTGCCTCTTCGTAGTTTGAGAAAACTGCATATTCAGCTGTCGGAATTTCATATTTCTTCATTAATTCTTTCGCAAATGCTTTGCTCCCTTCAATCAGCGCAGCATTTTTCCGCGGACCAAAAACAGGAAGACCAGCTTCCTCAAACCGATCAGCCAATCCTTCTAAGAGCGGAGTCTCTGGACCGATAATCGTTAAACCGACTTCATTTTCGACTGCAAATTGGAGCAGCTTTTCCTGCTCATTCTCTTGAATTTCTATAAGCTCAGCAACATCTTCCATCCCTTGATTGCCTGGGGCGACATAAACTTGCGTAACAATCGGGCTTTCACTTAGCTTATGACAAATGGCATGTTCCCGACCACCTCGACCAACAACCAGCACTTTCATCGCGCTCACCTCCATCAATGTTTAAAGTGACGAACTCCTGTAAAGACCATTGCAATTCCGTTCTCATTCGCCTTTTTAATTGAATCTTCATCACGTACAGAGCCTCCAGGTTGAATAATCGCTGTAATGCCAGCTTTTGCTGCCGCCTCTACAGTATCGCTCATTGGAAAAAACGCATCCGAAGCTAACACAGCACCAACTGCTCGATCCCCCGCCTGTTCTAGTGCAATATTCGCAGCTCCAACTCGATTCATTTGGCCTGCCCCAATTCCTAACGTCATCTCTGCATTATTCACAACAATGGCATTTGATTTTACATGTTTAACCACTTTCCAGCCTAGCTTCAATGCTTCCCATTCATCATTGGTTGGCACGCGATCAGTTGGAACAGAAATTGTAGCCTCATTCAATGTAAATTGATCATAGCTTTGGATCAACAAACCGCCTTCAATTGAAGTCAGCCTTTTCTCCTTCCGTTCATTACTATTAAAAGGAATCGTTAATAATCGGAGATTTTTTTTACCCGTTAAAATCGTTAAAGCTTCCTCTGAAAATGATGGCGCGATAATGATTTCAAGAAAAATCTCATATAGCTTGCGAGCTGTTTCACCATCAATCTCGCGATTAAAAGCAATAATGCCCCCGAAAATCGATACTGGATCGGCTGCAAACGCTTTTGAAAAAGCTTCAACTGTTGTATTACCAATCCCAACACCACATGGATTCATATGTTTTACCGCAACGGCTGCTGGCTCATTGAATTCTTTAACAATTTGAAGTGCAGCATCAGCATCATTAATATTATTGTAAGAAAGTTCTTTTCCATGTAATTGGTTCGCATAGGCGATTGATGCTTCTGATGAAAGTGGTTTTTTATAAAAAGCGGCTTGCTGATGTGGGTTTTCGCCGTATCTTAAAGGCTGCTTTAATTCAAATGTTACTGTAAGCTTTTCAGGTGTTTCTTCAGCTGTAAGCTTCGTCATATATTCAGCAATCATCGCATCATAAGCAGCTGTATGACGGAAAACCTTCGCGGCAAGCCTGCGTCTAGTTTCGTGCTGAACTTTTCCATTTTCCTTTAATTGGGTGAGTATTGTTTCATAATCGGCTGGATCAACTACAACGGTCACATACTCATGATTTTTTGCTGATGCTCTAAGCATAGCGGGACCGCCAATATCAATATTTTCAATGGCATCCTCTACAGATACATTCGGGTTTGCAATTGTTTGCTGAAAAGGATAGAGGTTCACACAGACAAGTTGAATTGGCTGAATCTGATGTTCCTCTAACTGCAGCTTATGACTAGGCTCAGCAAATTTTGCAAGTAACCCACCATGAATCATCGGATGTAAAGTTTTCACCCGTCCTTCTAATATTTCAGGAAAACCTGTCACTTCACTTACTCCGATAACGGGGATTCCGCTCTCCTCCAACATCTTTTTCGTCCCTCCTGTTGAAAGGATCTCGAAGCCAAGTTCACTTAGCTTTTGAGCAAATTCTGCTACACCTTCTTTATCGGAAACGCTGATTAGTGCTCGTTTATTCATTTGTTTTCCTCCTAGTGCTCATGTATAGTGCCATTTTAATTCGTACAGATACTTTTCTAATAAGTTTCTTAGAGTATTACTACCCATGGACTTCCAGTACAGACGTACTTTTTTTATTATTGAGTTCTGTTTCTCTTTGTTTTCTTAGTTGTGTATTTGATTCAATCCGTTCATATTCAACCGGCAATACTTGCATTTAATTTTATGAAGGTTGGTTTGTGAAAACTTTTTGTAACACAGCTGGGTATAATTTATGCTCAATTGCATGGATCTTCATCTGTAAGCTTGCTTTCGTCTCATCCTTAGCTAGCTCAACTGCTTGTTGGGCAATAATTGGACCTGTATCCATCCCCTCATCGACAAAATGAATCGTGACACCACTCATTGTTGCTTTCGCTTCGAGAGCCTGCCCAATTGCATCCTTCCCTGGAAAAGCCGGCAATAAGGATGGGTGGATATTAATAATTCTTCCTTCAAGCTCCTTAAGCAAAGTGTGCCCAATCAGCCTCATATATCCTGCTAAAATGACATAGTCTATCTGCAAATCTCTTAATCTTTGTAAAATCTTTTGCTCATAATCTTGCTTTTCTAAATAATCCTTTGCGGAGAAAACAAAACTTGGAATCTTTGCTTTTTCTGCTCTTTCTATGCAATATGCATTTGGCCGATCACATACTAGCAGCTTAATCTCAGCAGCAAGCTGCCCATTATTCGTGGAATCGATGATAGCTTGAAAATTTGTCCCGCTCCCTGAAGCAAATACCGCAATTCTTTTCATCTCATCCTCCTATTCATCATCGAACTAACTCCATTTGTTATTTTTCAAAATTAATTTCTATTCCTGCTTTTGCTACTACTTTTCCAAGTGAGTATGCATTTTCGCCGAGAGCATGTAAATAGGCAATGACTTCATCCTCTAATTCCTTGTCAACTGCTAAAACCATACCTGTTCCCATATTGAAAATATTATACATTTCCTTCCGATCGAGCTCACCAATAGACTCCATTAGGGTAAATACAGGCGGTATCTCCCAATTGCTTTCAATTAATTCTGCACCTAATCCTTCTGGAAGCATCCGTGGGATATTCTCAATAAAGCCGCCACCTGTAATGTGGGCAAGTCCTTTAATTTCGAAGTTTTCGATTGCGGATAAAACGGATTTCACATAGATTTTTGTTGGACGAAGCAATTCCTCGCCTAGCGTACAACCTAATTCCTCTACATAATCTGTCAAAATCATATTTGCTTTTTCAAAAAATAGTTTTCTAACGAGTGAGTAGCCATTACTATGAATCCCACTTGAAGCGAGACCAATTAGCACGTCACCTTCGTTAATATTGGCTCCATCTATCATCTTTGCTTTTTCAACAGCCCCAACAGCAAATCCAGCAAGATCATACTCTTCTTCTTTGTACATACCTGGCATCTCTGCTGTTTCACCGCCAACAAGAGCACAGCCCGCTTGTTCACAGCCATCTGCAATTCCCTTTATAATGGCTTCAATTCGATCTGGAGCAGCTTTTCCACAAGCGATATAGTCTAAGAAATAAATGGGCTCAGCGCCTTGAACAATAATATCATTCACACACATCGCTACCGCATCGATTCCGATTGTATCGTGCTTATCCATCATGAATGCAAGCATTAATTTCGTGCCAACCCCATCAGTCCCTGAAACAAGCACAGGCTCCTTTAAATTCAGAGCAGACAAATCAAACATGCCGCCAAAACCGCCAAGACCACCAATTACACCTGGTCGCATTGTTTTCTGAACATGCTTTTTCATGCGGGAAACGGCTTCATAACCTGCTTCTATATTCACACCTGCTTGTTTATAAGCATTTGCCATTCTCGTGCCTCCTACTTAGTTATAAAAATAATGTCCGTTTTGGAAATTTATTGTGTAATTTAAAGTTTATTTGCCGTATTTCGATTTTATTTGCCGTATCTCCTGCTTATTTGCCGCATATCAGTTTTATTTGCCCGAACGATTATCTAACTTAAATAATTGGAACTTTTTCATCCGCTGTAGCTGGGTAAATTTCGGTTGGATATTGTCCTGTAAAACAGGCTAAGCATTGACCACATGAACCGCCTTCTACTTTTTGCCCAATGGCTTTTACCATTCCTTCGACACTTAAGAATGTTAATGTGTCCGCACCGATTATTTGTCTTATTTCTTCAACTGAGTAATTTGCCGCAATTAATTCTTCCGTTGTTGATGTATCAATCCCGTAGAAGCATGGGTGTTCGATTGGCGGGGAGCTAATCAATACATGGACTTCTGTTGCTCCTGCTTCCTTAAGCATTGAAACAATCCGTTTGCTCGTTGTTCCACGTACGATAGAATCATCAACCATGATGACTCTTTTTCCTTCGACCACCCCTCTAACAGGAGAAAGCTTCATTTTTACCCCTTGCTCCCGTAATGATTGGGAAGGCTTAATAAACGTTCGTCCAACGTAACGATTTTTGATTAAGCCCATTTCATACGGAATCCCTGTCGCCTCTGCATAGCCAATCGCTACAGAAATACTTGAGTCTGGCACACCCGTGACAACATCGCCCAAAATCGGTACTTCCACCGCTAATTGCTTGCCAAGATTTTTCCGTGCGGTATGAACATTAATACCATTAATATTGCTATCAGGTCGAGAAAAATAAACATATTCCATCGTACACATCGCTAGATTAGAGGCATGGGCAAATATTTCTGATTGGAGACCATGATCATCAATGATCAATAGCTCACCAGGTAAAATATCGCGAACAAATTTTGCCCCGACAATATCAAATGCACATGTTTCAGATGTAACAACATATGCATCGCCAATTTTCCCAAGCGAAAGTGGGCGCATTCCGTTCGGATCAAGGGCAACCATTAGCTCCTTCTCTGTCATAATCAGAAAGGCATATGCTCCCTTAATCATCGATAATGCGTTCTTCACACGATCCTTTAATGAAGAAAATCCCCCTCGTTTAATCAAATGGGCAAGCACTTCCGTATCGGAGCTTGATTGAAAGATACTTCCTTGGCCTTCCAATTGATTCTTTAAAGCACTTGCATTCGTAATGTTTCCATTATGGCAAAGGGCAAGACTTTCACTTTGGGAACGGAAGAGAAGAGGCTGAACATTTTCATATCCCCCTCCACCAGCCGTTGAATAACGTACATGTCCTATGGCAGAACGCCCGCTTAGTTCATCGATTACTTCTGCTGTAAAAATTTCCGTCACTAACCCTTCGCCTTTTTTTCCACTTAGCTTTTCACCGTCTGAAATGACAATTCCTGTTCCTTCTTGACCACGATGCTGCAAGCTATGAAGTCCGTAATACGTAATCTGTGCAGCATCTGCATGTCCCCATACACCGAAAACACCACATTCCTCGTTTAACCCTTTTATCTCAGCTAACATAAGATAGCTCCTTTATTCGTCAATTTCGTCAGTGACTTAAATTTATATCGAACTAATAATAGCCGCTCGTTTCTTGCTCCTCATCCCGCGAAGATGTACTACTGACCGTTATCCTTATTTCAATAAATTTGTGATTGCCCCTTTCCAAGCCTGTTCAAGCTCGGATACTTCTTCAACTACTACAGCTCCCTCTTCTTCAGAAGTAATATGGAGAATCGTTAGTTCTGTCACTTCCCCAATTAACTTTGCCTCTACTAAGCTTTCAAACTCAGTTTGATGCTCTTTTTTAACAGATAGTAAGAAACGGGATTGAGATTCACTAAATAGGGCGGAAACCGTATTGCCACTAACATGAACCTTCGCACCGAGAAGGGCGGAACCAATCAAACTTTCCGCTAACGCTACAGCTAGACCGCCTTCTGCCAAATCATGTGCTGAAGCGATAAGTCCAGCTTGGATAGCATGCAGCACTTGCTTCTGATGCTTTTCCTCTATATCTAAATCAAGCTCAGGTGCTTTGCCGAAAATTTTTCCATATGTCAGCTTTTGCAGCTCACTGCCGCCAAATTCATCCTTTGTCTCTCCTAAAAGATAAATAAGGTCACCAGCTTCTTTAAAAGCTTGTGTTGTCACATCGTTTATATCTTTTACTAAGCCAACCATTCCAATAATCGGTGTCGGATAAACAGCTTCCCCATTTGTTTCATTGTATAAAGAAACATTGCCACCAATTACAGGCGTATTTAATGCTAAACAAGCTTCGCTAATGCCGTCCGCTGCTTTTTCAATTTGCCAGAAAATATCAGGCTTTTCAGGATTACCGAAGTTCAACCCGTCTGTGATTGCCAATGGCTCTGCGCCGGAACAAACGATGTTTCTTGCTGCCTCTGCAACAGCAATTTTTCCACCTGTTTCCGGATCTAAATAAAGATAGCGAGAATTGCAGTCTGTTGTCATCGCGAGTCCTTTTCTCGTACCACGAATGCGAATAACGGCTGCATCTGATCCCGGTGCAACAACTGTATTTGTCCGCACCATATAATCGTATTGATCATATACCCACTCCTTGCTTGCAATGGTCGGCTGCTGCAATAGTGCAAGCAATGTTGCTTTGTAATTGTCCACTGCTGGAATGTCCTGCTCCATCGCTTGAAATTCACGGAAGTAAAGCGGCTCCTCTGATGGCTTATAATAAACAGGGGCTTCCTCAGCAAGGGCATCAGTTGGTACGTCTGCAACGATTTCCCCGTTATGAACGAGACGAAGCATTTTATCATCGGTTACTTTCCCAACCGCTACCGCTTCAAGATCATATTTGGAGAAAAGGTCAACGATCTCCTGTTCTCTTCCCTTTTTGACAACGATGAGCATCCGCTCCTGTGATTCAGAAAGCATCATCTCATAGGCAGTCATACCTATTTCCCTTTGGGGAACGAGATCAAGATTCATTTCGATCCCAGAGCCAGCCTTGCTCGCCATTTCCGCAGATGAGCTTGTTAGACCCGCCGCTCCCATATCTTGAATTCCAACAAGGGCATCCGATTTCACTAGCTCAAGACAGGCTTCTAATAAAAGCTTCTCCATAAATGGATCGCCAACTTGAACGGCCG
>JAEWDX010000079.1 GCA_023389895.1 Bacillota bacterium | reverse complement strand
GCTCATAACCCGAAGGTCGCAGGTTCAAATCCTGTCCCCGCAATCTGGTCCGGTAGTTCAGTTGGTTAGAATGCCTGCCTGTCACGCAGGAGGTCGCGGGTTCGAGTCCCGTCCGGACCGCCATTTTCAAAAAAGTAATCTGGCATAGTAGTTCAGTCGGTAGAGGTTTTTAAAAGATTATAGCGACAGAGCATAAGCATCATTGAATGGTAAGCTTTTAAAATCTGCAACAAATCACGCAGGGATTTGGCGCACAATTATTACCGCAAATTTAATTTAGGAAACAATACTAATCTGGCTCAGTAGCTCAGTCGGTAGAGCAAAGGACTGAAAATCCTTGTGTCGGCGGTTCGATTCCGTCCTGAGCCATCATTTATTTCCTTTGTTATATGCGGGTGTAGTTTAGTGGTAAAACCACAGCCACGAGCAAAGCTTCTGTGAATCATCATCGAGTTGCCTCGACGCATTTGCTTCCTGATTAATCTTGTAGAGGAAGAGGCATGAAAGGCGCCAAAAATCGTAAGTTTGAATTAATTATTTTTACATTATATATGCGGGTGTAGTTTAGTGGTAAAACCACAGCCTTCCAAGCTGTTGATGAGGGTTCGATTCCCTTCACCCGCTCCAGAGAATTAGGGCCTATAGCTCAGCTGGTTAGAGCGCACGCCTGATAAGCGTGAGGTCGATGGTTCGAGTCCATTTAGGCCCACCATATTAATATTCCGCAGTAGCTCAGTGGATTGCGAAAGCTTGCAGTCCGAAGCGTTACTTCCATGAATAGTCAGCTGTAGCAATCTGCAACAAACCACACAGAGGTTTGCCGCACACTTGTAATTGCTATTTAATTTTAGGGTTTAATACTAATATTCCGCAGTAGCTCAGTGGTAGAGCATTCGGCTGTTAACCGAACGGTCGTAGGTTCGAATCCTACCTGCGGAGCCATATTGGAGAAGTACTCAAGAGGCTGAAGAGGCGCCCCTGCTAAGGGTGTAGGTCGCGTAAGCGGCGCGAGGGTTCAAATCCCTCCTTCTCCGCCACTTCTGGCCCCTTGGTCAAGCGGTTAAGACACCGCCCTTTCACGGCGGTAACACGGGTTCGAATCCCGTAGGGGTCATAAGAAAATCGGTAAAAATGCGTAAGGAAATGATAAGTTTCCTTACGCATTTTTTGTGCGTCTAGCAGGGGGAAGTTCCGAACTGTGGAGGAAGAGCTAGAAATGAATATTATCAAACTTCTAAGCCTACTATGTATGATGCGTCGATGATTTGAGACTCCGACCCCTAAAGGGGAACATCATCATGCCATAGTGAACTTTCTCGTTCGGAAAATTTGTAACGCAAGTCCGATAAGGAGACGTTTATTAGCAAAATCCGACTGTTCTTGAATAGAGAAGAATTGGCAATTAAATATTTCAAATTAACAATATCCAAAGGGAGAGAATAGAATGAAGAGAAAAAAGTTAAGCCTAAATGAATTAATAAAAGAAAATAAAGAGGAAATTATGAAAAATAATACGGAGCTTAGAAAAATCGAAAAACGCATTGATGATAAAAGGATGCAAGCAAAATAAGTCATGCTTGCAGAAAAAGCTTTGACAATTTTGTCATCAATACGTTATAGTAAAATTAATAATTGAATTATTTCTCCTAAAGGGGAGTAGCTTTAACAGCAAAGTCGTCATTTCGGAGTGATTCACTCTCGGCTTTGTTGGCAACATGATTGTTGTTAGCAAGACCTTTACCTATGTTAGGTAAAGGTCTTTATTTGTTTTATTAAACCTTTACCATTAGATAATTGGTAAAGGTTTTTTATTTTTCATTAGCTGGGGGGTTAAACGGAAAAAGCGGAGAAATAATAAGATTACCTATATTTTAGATGGAAAATGGAGGATGATTGGATATGGAGTTTTCAATTTTAATCGAGTACGGTTGGGTATTATTACTATTAATCGGATTAGAAGGACTTTTAGCAGCAGATAATGCGCTTGTTTTAGCAATTATGGTTAAGCATCTTCCAGAAAAAGAACGTAGAAAAGCTTTGTTCTACGGTCTTACTGGAGCCTTTATTTTCCGCTTTGGCTCCTTGTTTATCATTTCGTACTTAGTAGATATTTGGCAAGTGCAGGCGATTGGTGCACTTTATCTTTTATTTATTTCCGTTAACCATATTTTTAGAAAAATAATTGTTAAAAATAGGGGAAAAGAAACGAAGAAATCAAGTGAAAAGAAAAAATCAGGCTTTTGGTTGACTGTTTTCAAAGTAGAGTTAGCCGATATTGCGTTTGCCATTGATTCTATTCTAGCTGCAGTCGCTCTAGCCATGGCGCTTCCGAACTCTAGTCTACCGAATATTGGTGGACTTGATGGTGGTAAATTTCTTGTTATCTTTGCTGGTGGTTTTATTGGTTTAATCATTATGCGCTTTGCAGCGAACTTTTTCGTCCGCATATTGAATAGAAAACCTGGATTGGAGATTGCCGCTTTTCTCATTGTTGGATGGGTCGGGGTGAAATTGTTAGTATACACTTTGTCACATGAAACGCTGGAAATTTTACCCGCAGGATTTGCTGAATCATCTGGTTGGAAAATTACATTTTATGCAGTATTGATTTTCATTGCATTAGGCGGTTGGTTTTTTTCAAAAGGGAAGGAAACATCTAGCGTAGAGGAAAAGGTAAGTTAAAGTGAAAAGGAAAAAATACTTCAATAAGCTGCATGAATGGCGTCATGTAGCTTATTGAATGCCCATTGGTTCTAACTGAGTTCCATCACCATTTATTATGAACACGCTCAGCAAAGCCTAATAGTTTGTTTAGATTTAATATATGGGCATGATCAAGTATCGCCTTTCCACTAAAGTATCCAAAGACCTGGTGCTGATCGCTTGAAATGATGCCAATTGAGGTGAAATCACTCCGATCTAAAATCGGCTCAAACTCCATTTCAAAACGGCCATCATTTGATTAACCAGGCCCGCACACTTGTGACTTCAGTCGGAGTTAGGGCGTATTTTTTTACATTTCAGTCATAATCACAGAACAAACGCATGTTCCTATGGTGAAATATAACTATATTAGGAATGGGAGGTGTTCATAATGGCAAAAGGAAAAACAATCGAAGAGAAAAAGAAAGAGTTGGCTAAAAAAGGCTTAAAACTCCACCATTATGGAGAATCCTGCGACTTTAGTCGTGGGAGGTTCAAGAAAATGTCCATGGCTCCATATAAGTATATTCGCTATCAATCATTGGAATATGGAAGGAGACTTGATCTAGCTTATGAGCAGTTCCATCCTTTGATGTTTCTTCATTTTATTTTGCAAAATATCTCCCCATCTCATTAAAATGATTTCTCTAAAAGCTATCATATAATATAATCATGAAATATGAGTAGTATGAAAATTTAATGATTTGGCTTATGACCTCGAACGCTGTAGCTGGACACAAAAAAGCCATCATTTTACGATGGCTTTTTCAAAATATGAGTTTATTTAGAAAATGATCTACTTTAGATAGCGTTTCTATGCTGAGACGGTATACCCTTTATCTTTTCCTTTATTGATTAATTTGCTTAAATATGGTGTTACAAAGCGATCAAGACCGAATTTACCAGCATTGTAACCAGCAGCAACGATAAAGAGAGCAAGCATAATATCAAATGGGTTACTAGAAATTGTACCTGCGAATAAGAAAGAGAAGTTCATTACGAGTGCGAAGAAAGCAGCGTAAGTTGTTAAGCATCCAAGAATTAGACCAAGACCTACTAAGAATTCTCCCCATGGAATAAGAACGTTAAATAGCCCAGCGTTTGGTAGTGCAAAAGATTCTAAGAACTTAACAAATGTTGGATATACTAAATCTTCCCCTTTTGCTACAGGATTTGCAACCGCACCTGCTAAAAATCCAGATGCATCAAATCCTCCACCTGTAATTTTTCCCCAGCCTGCAGAAAGCCAATGCCATCCTAAATAAACTCGAATAACTGTTAAAATACCAGCGACAATATTGTTTTCACGTAACAATTTGTTAAACATGTAGCCTCATCCTTTCAAAATATAAAATTGAATAATTACTACACTTAAAATTTACCACTTTTAAAGAAAGTGTGAAATACAAATGTGAGATAGTTCACATTTGTGTAAAAAAGATTTGACGTACTCTTGAACAAATGCAAATATAGGGGATTTTTATGGAAAATGTTTGATGAAAAAAGCTATTAAATGAGGATTTCCATCATTAGGACATAAAAATGGCGAAAATATGCAAAGGAGTGAGAAAGATAACTGTTATCAATACAAAAAGAAGGATTAATTGAAAAAGTCATCACATAATAAAAGTTAACCAAAATTTTCATATGATTTTTTTGAGAAAATCAAAACTATTTATCAACCATTTACGAATATAAAGATATAAGTTTATATATAAAAAAGTTTATGTGACAGAAATGCGTGGTGAAGAAA
>JAEWDX010000064.1 GCA_023389895.1 Bacillota bacterium | reverse complement strand
ATGCTGTGCTTACCTTGTTCGTTCTCATCTTTGGCATTACATTACTGGTGACATTTTATAATGGAGAGCGGTTTTATAACCCGTTTCTTTAAAGGAACATCAAGGTTCATGGGAACAGGTACTTCCTCTTAAGCTGGAATATCTATACTTAAGAGGAAGTTTATTTATTAGCGCCATTTGCACTTCAATTGAAAAGGCTGACATGACGCGGACTGACGGATATATTGCCAGAACTGGCGGATATATCCTGATTTTGACGGATAAACTACTGGAACTGACGGATATATTGGAAATCTGACGGATATATCATAATTCTGATGGACATTTTTTAAAAATAGGGCTCCAAAATCGAAAAATTCGACTATTGGAAAGCCCCAAACCATTAAAAATATCGTTTTTTGTAAAAAACAAAGGAACATAGACCACAAAGAATAACCATAACGATGATCAGCACCGTAAACATATGTGGTTCATCCTGAAATGGAAGTGGCACATTCATACCATATATACTTGCTACAAGAGTTGGCATTGAGAAAACTATTGTAATCGCTGCAAGAAATTTAAGCATATGACTCACATTATTTTGTATGACATTCCCGTAAGCATCCATGAGATTGCTTAAATTTGATTGACTAATTTCTGCCACTTCATGCGCTTGCTCTAATTCAACAAGTGCATCATCTATTATAGCTTTATCTTCATCGTATAGTTTTATATAGTTGCCATGCAATACTTTTTGCATCATATATTTCATCTGTTTTAATGAGGTAGCCATATATAACAAACTTTCGTTCAAATTCAGAAGCGAGTATAACTCACGATTGCGATAGGACTTCGCAAGCTCCTCTTCAGCTTCTATAATTGCTTTATCTATTCTTGATAAATACTTAATAAATGCACTTGCTGTCTCATGAATAATTCCAAATGTGTTTCTCGTCTTCATATGTGTTGAGAATTGAATTTCATGGCCACTCATAATGTCTTGTAAAAATGGAATATTTTCGCGACAAATCGTAATGAAATGATCTTTTGTATGAATGATCCCGAGTGGAATCGTCCGATATTTTACATCATCAGCTAAATTTATGACATCCATTTTTTCAAACGGTACATGGATAATCATTAAAATATTTTCACCATGCTCTTCAATACGTGGACGTTCATCTATATCAAGTGAATCCTCTAAAAAATTTTGTGGGATGGATAGTGCTTCAGCCACATTTACTATTTCAGATAACGTTGGCGAGATAAGTTTTAACCAACTATTTTGCTTAATCTCCTGACTCTTTTCAATTTTTCCTCCACCTGTATTCTGATAGATTGTAAGCATCTTTGTTCAAGCCTCCTAACATACAGTTTGGCATACATTATAAACGTAAATATTTTCTTTTATAAAACACATAAACTAGAATACTTGTCGTAACTACCATTAAGCTTGCAACAACAATTGTTGCCCCCCATGCCTCTTCATGTGGCAAAGCTACATTCATCGAAAAAATACTGCCAATCATTGTTGGAATCATTAGCATGATCGTAAGTGTCGTTAATATTTTCATAATTGAATTTAGGTTATTGTTGACAACTGCCGCATAAGCATCCATTAGATTGCTCAAGCTATTTCTACGTATCTCCGTTACTTCCACAGCTTGCTCTAAATCAACTAAGGCATCATGAAGCATCCGTTCATCCTCTTTGTAAAGCTTTATATCTTTCCCTTTAGAAAGACGGATAAATACAATGCGCATTGAACGTAAAGATGTTGAAAAATAAACAAGACTCTTATTTAGACGAATTAATTCAAATAGCTCACGATTTCGATACGCTCTCTTCAATTCAAGCTGCAATTGTCCAACCCGCTTCGTAATCAGCTTTAGAAAATCCACATAAGACTGTGCGATCGCTTCAAATAAAAGGACTGTTATCCTCGTCTTCATATGTGTTTCAAAAGCACCGTACTTCCCAGAAAATAATTCTTGAAATAGCGGGACTTCTTCCTTCGATACAATGACAAGATGGTTCCTTGCATGAATGATCCCAATTGGCAATGTCCGATAAGGAATATCCATAGTTAAATCTCCTTTCTCACAAGCAATGGGAAGATTGAGAACAATTAACAGGGCGTTCTCATCTTGTTCAATCCGCGACCGCTCATTAACATCTAAAGGATGATAAATTAAATCTCTTGAAATTGAGAGTTCCTTTGTAACCTTTGAAATTTCCTTTTCTGTTGGATCTACTAAATATATCAATGAATTATGGGTAATTATCGGCATGAGTTGTAATCGGTCTTTTATATCACTTTGATATATAGTAAGCATTTGTTTCCCCCACTTTCTTTTTAAATTATTCGCAGTTTATAGAATAGCCAGCCTGTTATCAAACTAAGAATAACTCCGATTGACATAAGGACTAGAAAAGTACTTCCCACATCTTGATATGGCAATGGAATGTTCATCCCATAAATAGAAGCAATCGCCATCGGAATGGCCGAAATAATCGTAAATACTGTTAGTAGTTTTAATCCGACGTTAAGATTATTTTCAATGACCGCTGAATATGCATCCATTAAATCACTTAAGTTCATATTGTAAATCTCAGATATAGCGAGCCCCTGCTTCAACTCAATGAGAATATTTTGCAGCCTCCTTTCATCGCCTTCATTACTATTGAAATCCTCCATATAAACCAATTTCTCAATTGCATTAATATTGGACTTGAGTGATTTCTTGAAAAAAACAAGACTTTTATTTAGATCTAACAATGCATATATTTCCTTATTGTGTACTGACCTTTGCAGTCTTTTTTCTACTGCAATAATTTTTTTATCAATTTCATCTAAGGAAATCAAATAATAATCTGCACTATTTTGTAATAACTGAATGATAAAGTCAGTTCCAATATCAAAAGTGGATTTTTTATTATCCAACTTCATAAATTGACGAAAGATCAGATGATCTTGGCGGCAAATCGTAACGATGAGACTTTCTGTGTAAATAATGCCGATTGGAATTATTCGATAAGGCACAGAATCCTTTTCATCTGTTCTGTAAGGAACATTAATGTTGAGTAGTAAGTGATCATCTTTCGTCTGAATCCGAGAACGTTCATTACTATCAAGGGGCGCATGGATAAACTCGATTGGAATCCTAAACCGACATGCAGCATCATGGATCTCTTCATCCGTTGGTTCCGTAAAATGTATCCAACTACTTTGTGCGCTCCCTGCTTGTTCTTGAAGCTTTCTCGCTTCATCGCACTTATAGATTTCAAGCATTGAAGCTCCCTCCTTTTCTCTTTCATTCTTAAAAAATTATGGCTTAACTGTCGCTCAGGTCCTTCATCCATCCCCATCACCCCTTTCAAAGTAGCTGAATTTCTAAAAGGATAAATCGCTTGATTTATTTGAAAGTCCTAATTATTCTTAAAGCAAATTTTCTATTTAACTTCTCAATTATTTATTTTTCCATCTCTAATTGGTACGCAAAAAAGAGCCCTCCTGAAAAAGAGAGCTCTTAGCACAAATCTTGTCATTTAGTTATTCACATGCCAAATAAACCTAGCTTATATCATGCTTGCATTGGAAAATTCCCCACGATCATTAAATTATCGGAGAAAAAGGCAAACAAAAAGCAGGGGGGACATGGAAGTACCCAAATAAACAAGATCCTGTCTCTTAACAGGAGCAAATCTATTATTTAACGTATAACTTATACTCGAACTACTATCCATGTTTAATCCCCCCCTTTCAAAAAATAAAAGCCCTCCAAATTAAACGGAGGGCAGAAAAAGGCATAGATCAATTTCAACTCCCCCTGTTTGAGCTTTAGCACTATACAACGTAAAGAGAATGATATTAATTCCCTTAGCTACTTTATGAAAAGCCTTAATCCGGCAATTCCTGTTCTACCCATAGGCATCTTTCGATATTTCTGGGCAGTAGCCTTTGTTTGTATAGGAGCCTCACCTAACGAGGTCATATTCAATACATTCGTATTCTACTACTGATTACATCTATTGTCAACAGAAAGTTCTAATTTAGATGGCTTAGTTAAAAAGCCTACTTACGACATATTCCTCTACTTCCCTTGAAGTCTTCAACATTAGTAATTGTTCAATATGCTTGGCCAATTGGTTCTTCGATAGATTAGCAATTTGGGCACGAGCAACTAAAATAGATGATGCACTCATCGAAAATTCATCCAATCCAAGTGCAAGAAGAATGGGAATCGCCACTTTATCTCCAGCCATTTCTCCACACATTCCAACCCACTTGCCATTGCGATGTGCTGCATCAATGACGAGCTTAACCAATCTTAATATGGCTGGATGATACGGCTGATACAAGTAAGAGACGTTTTCATTCATCCGATCCGCTGCCAGTGTATATTGAATTAAATCATTTGTTCCGATTGATAAGAAATCAGCTTCTTCCGCAAATAAATCAGCAATAATAGCAGCTGAAGGAATTTCAACCATCATCCCGACTTCAATTTTGTCAGAAACCGTAATGCCTTTACCTTCAAGGTTTTGTTTTTCTTCCAATAGGATTGCCTTCGCTGCGCGAAATTCATCCAAAGTTGCAATCATCGGGAACATAATTTTCAAATTCCCATACACACTTGCTTTCAATAATGCCCGTAATTGTGTCCGGAAAATATCTTGATGTGTTAAGCATAAACGGATGGCACGATGACCAAGAAATGGATTCATTTCAGCTGGTAGTTTTAAATAGGAAAGCTCCTTATCACCACCAATATCTAATGTGCGAACAACGGTCGGCTTTCCTGTCATTTTCTCAAGGACCATTTTATAAGCTTGGAATTGTTCCTCTTCTGTTGGCAATTCTTCACGATCCATATACAGAAACTCTGTACGGAATAAGCCAATTCCATCTCCACCGTTTGCTATAACCGCCTCGAGATCTTCTGGTCTACCAATATTACCAGCAATTTCGATTGAATGACCGTCCGCACTTATACTTGGTATTGTACGATACTTCCCGAGCAATTCTCTTTCTTTTTCAAAAACTGCCTGTGAAGCACGATACCTCTTTTCCACTTCCCCAGTTGGATTAATGATCACTTTGCCGCTCGTTCCATCGATAATAATTAGGGAACCATGAACAATGTTTTCCGTTGCTGTTTTCGTTCCAACTACAGCAGGAATCTCCATCGTTCTTGCTAAAATAGCAGAATGGGATGTTCTGCCACCAATATTCGTGACAAAGCCTTTCACAAATTGCTTATCTAATTGCGCTGTCATTGATGGTGTTAAATCATCAGCGACGATAATGACTTCCTTTGTTAGACGACTATAGTCAGGAAGCTCAACTTGTAATAAATGTGCTAGTAAGCGTTTCGCAACATCGCGGATATCAGCGGCACGCTCCCTCATATATTCATTTTCCATCGACTCAAATAATTGAATATACATCTTAGAAACTTCTGCTAAGGCGTACTCAGCATTGAATTTCCCCTTAACTTTCACTTCCAAAGCGGAAATAAATTCAGGATCTTCAAGGATGAATAGATGTGCTGAGAAGATTGCTGCTTTCTCTTCGCCAAATTTAGTTGCGGCAAGATCACGAATTAACTGTAATTCCTGCTTTGTTTTCCAAATTGCATCTTTTAATCTCGCTATTTCCTCTTCAATATTCGTAATTTCTATTTTCTCAAAGGATAAGTCTGGCTCAACTAAACAATATGCATTTGCGATTGCAATGCCGTTAGATACAGCAATCCCAGTAATCTCTAGCATTCTTCACCAATTCCTTGTGCAAGAATAACCTCTGTTACGTTTGCCAGCAATTGTTCTTCATCAGAACCGTTAGCCTGAATGGTTACAATTGCACCACTTGGTATCCCTTGAGCCATAACCCCCATTATAGACTTTAAGTTTACCGTTTTATGATCATAGTTTAGTTGAACATCCGAGCTAAAAGGTGTAACAGCTGATACGAGCAATGTAGCAGGTCTTGCATGAATTCCTTCAGGTGTTGTAATTTTAAATGTTTTTTCCACAAAAATTCCTCCTCTTATTAGAATAAAGGGGCTGTCCGATAATAGAAGTTGGATCCGGATTCAGACGACTATCAAAGTTCGAAAATTTATACAGCGTTTCGTTTTCTCATTTTTTCTACTTCATCTGCAATAAATTGAACATTTGTCCCTATGATTACTTGAATGCTATTTTTTCCAACAATATTTATTCCCGGTACACCTGTTGCACGGATGCTTGCTTGATCAACTGCTTCCATATTTGCTACTTCGACGCGAAGACGGGTCGCACAATAATCAACGGTTACAACATTTTCATCTCCGCCTAAAGCAGTATAAATATGTGCAGCTAAATCGGAAAATTTACTAGATTCCATTGATACTCCTTCTTCCTCTTCCTCTTCCTCTTCCCTTCCTGGGGTTTTCAAGTTAAGCTTAACGATTCTAAAAATCTACTTATCTTCGTAATCGTTCAATATGAATAGCAATATAGCCTAATTCCTGCAAAGGGAGTTCGATCGTATACGTGCTTTGCAGATAGTCTGCGATTTCTTCTGCGCAATGATAGGATTGTGGGAATTTTTTTCGAATCATTTCTGACATTTCCTCATCCATCGTATGGTGCTCGAATTCATTAAATCTTGCAAGCATAAATCGTAAATGAGTTATCAATCGCTGGTATGCTATCCCCTCCTCTTCAATGGAAATGTGTAGCTTTTCCTTCACGAGCTGAACAATATCACGAATAATCGTCGTATAGCGTAATGTTTCGCGTAGCTCACCTCCATGTGGCTTCATTGTATGCAAATGAAGGGCGATAAAAGCCGCTTCATCTACAGGCATCTCAACTTGACATCTTTCTTTTATATGCTGTAAGGCCCAAAGACCTACTGCAAATTCATTTTGATAAAGCACCCTTATTTCTTGCAAGAGCTTATTATGAATTTGAATGCCTTCCTTCGTTCGTTCAATTGCGAAAGAAATATGGTCTGTTAATACGATATGAATATGCTCGGCTAATTTAATCCTTAAATATTCCTCCGCATACGTAATTATTTCTTCGCAAATCGTAAAATGCTCAACAGGGATTCTATTTAATAGCTGCTCAAGCTTGTCATTTTCTCGCATCACAAAGATTTTCTCAATTTTTTCATGATTAACGATATCGTTTCGTCTCTTATTGAATGCAATTCCTGCTCCGATGGCGACCTTTTCACGTTCTTCATCAGCAACAACAACCGCATTATTGTTTAAAATTTTGATAATTTTTATAATGGCCCCCACCTTTTCTTTATTTATTTCGCAGTAACAGTCATTAGCAACGTCTTACCAACATGACTTTGTTCAGCCTTCTCAATCTGTACATTTTTTATTTGGCTATTTGTAATCACGATCGGTGTAATGATGCTTTCTGCATGCTCCTGTACATAAGTCCAATCAACTTCAACAAGTAATTGTCCAATTGACACCTCTTCGCCAACTTTCACAAAACTAGTAAACCCTTGCCCTTTTAATGAAACCGTTTCCAAACCAATGTGAATAAAAAGCTCTGTCCCATCCTTTGCCCGAATACCAATCGCATGCTCTGTTTCAGCCACTAAAATGACCGTGCCTTCAATTGGTGCGAAAACATTTCCTTCCCTTGGGATAATGGCAATTCCTTCTCCCATCATGTTCTGATTGAAAACTGGGTCGGGAACATCCTTCAATGGAAGAACCTTTCCTTCAATTGGCGCAAAAATTTCAAGTCGTTGTTTTTTAAATAAATGACGAAACATATTATTTATCCCCTTTAGAAAAACTTGTTGTCCTTGAAATTAAAAAAGGCATGGAGGTAATGTGAAAGAGTCGGCTCTTCCTCGCTTACCACCATGCCTGATCGAATCAGTAACATGTGATCAATATTTCCAATTGAAATCATCATAACATTGAAATTTTCAGAAATCAATAATGGAATTCATTCTTTTTGTATGAAAATAAATTTTTCATACATGCGTCTCGAGTGAAAACTCATGAATATTTTAGAAGAATAACCTCTTTATAATTTAACTTTTTGTAATCTTAGTGCGTTGAGAACAACCGATACGGAGCTAAATGCCATGGCAGCACCTGCAACCCAAGGGGCAAGAAGTCCGGCAGCTGCGATTGGGATCCCAATTGTGTTGTACGCAAATGCCCAGAATAAATTTTGCTTTATATTACGCATTGTTTTGCGACTCATAATAATGGAATCAGCAATACTGTTTAAGTCTCCACGAATCAGCGTTATATCAGCTGCTTCCATTGCTACATCTGTTCCTGTTCCAATTGCCATTCCAATATTGGCCGTTACTAGAGCTGGAGCATCATTAATTCCATCACCAACCATCGCAACTTTCTTCCCTTGATCTTGGATTTTTTTCACTTCGTCCGCTTTTCCTTCAGGTAGAACTTCAGCGATGACGTGATCGACACCAACCTCTTGTCCAATTGCCTTTGCTGTCCGTTCGTTATCACCTGTCATCATAATCACTGTAATTCCCATATCTTGCAGACGACGAACGGCTTCCTTCGATGTATCTTTTATTGTATCGGCAACGGCAACTAAGCCGGCGTATTGACCATCAATGGCTGCAAGCATTGCAGTCTTTCCCTTTTCTTCAAGCTGTTCCATTATTGGTAAAATAGCTGAAACATCCGTATTATATTGTTTCATTAATTTACGTGTGCCAATGACAACAGCATGACCAGATACGGTGGCCTGCACTCCATAGCCTGGAATCGCCTCAAAAAATTGAACATCCCCAAGATCAATGTCCTTTTCTTGGATTCCCTGAACAATCGCTTCGGCTAAAGGATGCTCCGATTGTTTCTCTGCTGCACCGATTAAGGACAGGAATTGCTTCTCATCTTGGCCTTTTGCTAAAACGACATCGGTTAACACTGGTTTTCCGTGCGTTACTGTTCCAGTTTTATCGACAACGACTGTATCAATCGCCTGAGTCTGCTCTAGGTGCTCCCCGCCTTTGAACAAAATCCCAAACTCAGCTGCACGACCTGATCCCGCCATTATCGATGTTGGTGTCGCAAGCCCTAACGCACATGGACAAGCAATAACTAGCACTGTAATTAGGACTTCTAATGCCTTCGTAAATTCTCCCGGCTGAACCCAGACAATCCACACGATAAAGGCAATAATCGCAATGCTGACAACAATTGGTACGAATATACCGGAAATCTTATCCGCTAATCGTTGGATTGGCGCTTTTGAGCCTTGGGCATCTTCTACTACTTTAATAATTTGTGCTAATGCAGTCTCACGTCCAACCTTCGTCGCTTTCATTTTAATAAAGCCGTTTTTATTAATCGTCGAACCGAATAAAACATCAGCTTTCTTTTTATCAACAGGAAGACTTTCTCCTGTTAGCATCGATTCATCTACAGATGTATTTCCTTCTACAACTTCACCATCTACAGGAATTTTCTCCCCTGGTTTTACTAAAATAATATCTCCGCTTACGACTTCCTCTAATGGAATTTCGGTTTCAATACCATCGCGGACAACAATAGCTGTCTTTGCCTGTAAACCCATTAATTTCTTAATTGCATCTGATGAACGACCTTTTGCTTGTGCCTCAAATAATTTACCGAGAATGATGAGGGTGATTAAAACAGCACTTGTTTCAAAATATAAATGTGGCTCATGTCCTGTTCCTGCTGTAATAATCGCTTGGTATAAGCTATAGAAATAAGCGGCTGATGTTCCCATTACGACAAGTACGTCCATATTGGCACTGCCGTTGCGCAATGCTTTATATGCCCCAACATAAAATTGTCGGCCAATAATAAATTGAACTGGGGTCGCTAAGAGCATTTGCAGCCATGGATTCATTAATATTTCTGGCATATAAATAAAGGATGTAAATGAAAAATGTCCTACCATCGTCCAAAGCAATGGCAATGACAGGATTATCGAGATAAAGAATTTACGCTTTTGCAGTCGGATTGCCTTCTCTCGATGATCAACCGATTCCTTCTCATCTACCTTTTGATGGGCTCCGTAGCCTAATTTTTCGATTTTCGACATTATATCTGTAATGGCTACCTCTGATGGGTTAAATTCTATTGTTGCTTTTTCAAGCGCCAAGTTAACGGTGGCTGTTGAGATTCCTTCCATTTTGTTCAAACTTTTTTCGATGCGCGCTGAACATGCTGCACATGTCATGCCAGTGATATCAAGCTCTGTTTTTTGTTTAACAACATCATAACCAAGTGCTTTAATTTTCTTCTCAAAATCTTCTTCACTTAGTTTTGTTGGATCATATTTAATGGAAGATTTTTCAAGCGCTAAATTCACATTTGCTTGTTCGACACCATCCATCTTATTTATGCCTTTTTCGATGCGCGCTGCACACGCCGCGCACGTCATACCAGTGATTTGTATATTGGCCTCTTTTAATAATGCACTCATCTTTTTCCACCTCGTTTATACCGATTGGGGGTATATTAATTGCCAAATAAGAGAGTGCTACTAAAGAGCACTCAAATTTTACATCATAATCATGATCAACGATTTTTCCTATATTTTGCTTTCATAACACTTCAGCCACTTTTACTCGCAATTTTTTTCCTTACCTTAACTATAGAATACTATACCTACGGAGGGTATGTAAAGAGGGAAAATTATATTGCTCGAATATAATTTTCCCTCTTTATATTATTCTCAATGATGATGGTGATGCGATGGTTCATTTTTAATTTGACATAGAATTGAATTATCATGTTTATGAGCAGCTGTTTCTAGTTGAATGGTAACATGCGTGATTCCTTTATGTTCAAGATCGTGTTCAATTCTGCGTAGCATATTTTCACTTTCTGCTACTGTTAACGAATCTTTGATAACCGCATGGCAAGAAAGTGCGTTTAATCCGCTAGTAATTGTCCAGATGTGTAAATCATGAATGCTTTCGATTCCGTTTGTTTTTTCGATTGTTTGAATAACATCATCAACATCTACATTTTGCGGTGTTCCTTCCATAAGAACATGAAGTGATGCTTTTGTTACATTAAAGCCACTTCTTAAAACAAGAATCGCAACAATGACACTCGCAACCGGATCTGCCCAGCCCCAACCGAAGAACATGATTAATAGTGCCGCAGCAATTGCCCCAACCGAGCCAAGCATATCACTTAATACATGCAAGTAAGCTCCCCGCATATTTAAATTGTCTTCTGTATCTCCGCCACGCATCATAATCCATGCAACTAAAATATTGACCAATAAACCAATAACACTAATGATAAGCATTCCAGTTGTAGCAATTTCAGGTGGATTAGCAAACCGTTCAATCGCTTCATAGAATATATACAAAGCGATCGCAATTAATGTAATTCCATTTAACACAGCTGCTAAAATTTCGAATCGCTTATAACCATATGTCTTACGATGATTCGCTGCTTTTTCCGCAAGAACAAAGGCAATTAGTGCAATCGCTAATGAAATTGAGTCACTAAGCATATGTCCTGCGTCTGATAAGAGCGCTAGGCTATTTGTTAAATAACCTCCAATTGCCTCAACAACCATATAACTTGTAATAATAATAAATGAAATGAATAGCACTTTTTTATTTGCGCCATGATTATGATCATGACCATGAGTATGATTATGTCCCATGTGAATTTCTCCCTTCATTTAATTCTTCAAGATGATTTTATAATTTGCCCTCCTCGTTTCTGTAATATTTTCTTATTTATATATATCATCTTGAGAAATAACATCGCTTATATATGAGCATATATTCATATATACATAATATATGCTCAATCTTTATCTATGTCAACTTAAAATCCTATTAATCTTAATTAATTTAATAGATTTTATCCCACATTAAATTCAAAAAACACCTCCAAACAGTGAGAACACAGAGTTTGGAGGTGTCAGAACCTAGTAATATTAAAATTATTTACTTATGTTCGTAATTAATTTCGAATCAGATAATCAAATGCCCCTAAAGCTGCTGTTGCACCTGATCCCATTGAAATAATGATTTGATTGAAGGCGCTATCTGTACAGTCTCCTGCAGCAAATACTCCAGGTATTGTCGTAGTTCCACGCTTATCAACAACGATTTCACCGATGCGATTGCGTTCAAGCGTACCTTCTAACCACTCCGTATTTGGTACAAGTCCAATTTGAACAAAGACACCTTGTAACTCGATATGGTGGTCTTTACCAGTTTCCCGATCGCTATACGTAATACCTGTTACCTGATCAGTTCCCGTAATTTCTTGAGTAGCAGCGTTCGTAATAACCGTTACATTCGGCAGGCTATTAAGACGCTCTTGAAGAACTTGGTCAGCTTTTAATTCTGACGCAAATTCAAAAACTGTGACATGCTTCACAATTCCAGCCAAATCAATCGCTGCTTCAATTCCAGAATTACCACCGCCAATAACGGCTACGTCTTTTCCTGCAAACAATGGACCATCACAATGCGGGCAATAAGCGACCCCTTTGTTTTTAAGCTCAAGTTCACCTGGAACATTTATATTTCGCCAACGCGCACCTGTTGAAATGATCACTGCTTTACTTTTCAGAACAGCACCGTTTTCAAGTTCAAGTTCGATGAGGTCTTTCTTTTCTAAACGTTTAGCACGCTGTAAATCCATCACGTCAATATTATATTCTTTCACATGCTCTTCAAGAGCTTGTGCTAGTTTAGGTCCTTCTGTCGCTTTGACACTAATAAAGTTTTCAATACTAAGTGTATCGAGAATCTGTCCACCAAAGCGTTCTGCGACAATCCCTGTACGGATGCCTTTACGTGCAGCATAGATCGCCGCACTTGCACCGGCTGGTCCGCCACCAACAACAAGGATATCGTATGGATCTTTATCCGCAAAATCCTCCGCACTTAAGCCTTCGCCCAATTTTGCAAGAATTTCTTGGATTGAAATACGACCACCATTCCAGAACTCGCCATTTAAGAAGACAGCTGGTACAGCCATAACATTTTTGCTCTCTACTTCCTCTTTAAATACAGCTCCATCAATCATTGTGTGCGTAATATTCGGATTAAGCACACTCATGATATTAAGTGCTTGAACAACATCAGGACAGTTATGGCAAGTTAAACTAACATAGGTTTCAAAGTGATATTTACCTTCGATATTTTTAATTTGATCGATCACACTTTGATCTACCTTTGGAGCGCGGCCACTCACTTGTAATAATGCTAAAACTAAAGAAGTGAATTCATGCCCTAATGGGACACCAGCAAAAGTGATACCTGTTTCTTCTCCAGGACGATTGATACTAAAGCTTGGTGTTCTATATAATTCTGCTTTTTTGACAGTGATTTTAGATGACATGGAAGCTAGCTCATCTACAAGAGCTAGCATCTCCTTTGATACTTCGTCATCTGAACCTGCACTGACCTTAAGCAGAATATCGTTTTCTAATAGTTGAAGATACTGAGTTAATTGTGACTTAATTTCTGCATCAAGTGCCATTTATAATCGCTCCCTTAAATTTTACCTACTAGGTCAAGGCTTGGCTTAAGTGTTTCTCCGCCTTCCTTCCATTTAGCTGGGCAAACTTCACCAGGGTTGTTGCGAACATATTGTGCTGCTTTAATTTTGTTGATAAGAATGCTTGCATCACGACCAATACCATCTGCATTAATTTCAACTGCCTGAATGACACCGTCAGGGTCAAGAATGAAAGTACCACGGTCAGCTTGTCCTAATTCTTCAACTAATACATCAAATTCGCGTGAAAGAATATGTGCTGGGTCACCAATCATTGTATAAGTAATTTTGCCGATTGCTTCTGATGTATCATGCCATGCTTTATGTGTGAAATGAGAATCTCTTGATACAGAGAATACTTCAACTCCAAGTTCTTGAAGTGCAGGATATTGATCTTGAAGGTCTTCTAGCTCAGTTGGGCAAACGAAAGTAAAGTCTGCTGGGTAAAAACAAACGACACTCCAATGACCTTTGAAATCCGCATCGTTTACTTCGATAAACTCACCGTTTTTGTATGCTTGCGCTGTAAATGGTTGTATTTCTTTTCCTATTAAAGACATAATGAAATTCCTCCTAAAATATATTAACTGTTATAGATAATATCTCGTAAAAATATTTCTCTATAACAGTTTTATTTATAATTATTATTATATAGTATTAATTATCTATGTCAACTAAAATGAACTATCTTTTTTACTTGATTTTTTAAAAGGGATTTCTATCGCTTATAAAGGACAAAGCTCTATATGAAAAACATGCTATTATATTCAGAAAATAAAAATAACTCTAAGTATTAAATAGGCATTCTCATTTAAACATAGCTAAATAACTTGAGGCGATTCTAACTTGAATTAAGTTTGCCATAAATGAGAAGATTTATTCTCGTTTACTTAAATAATTCGCTTTTCATAAAAACGCCCTTCTACATTTGTAGAAAGACGTTAAGTATTAACAAAATGCGTTCGCTGCTATCCCTTTAAAATATACGAGCTTCTTCGCCCCTTATCAATTTTTAAACTATGAACTATAATTTGCATAACTTATTTACTTAATTCACTATGAATAAGATCAATATTATATTTTAAGTATTTCATATACGTATCGACTTCCTCTCCAGGTTGACCAATTTCGTCTGAATATATACGCTTCTTAGCGATAGAAACTCCTGTTTCTTGAGATACAGTCTCCATTGGACGTGGATCGACATTTGATTCAATAAAAAGAATCGGCACACTATTTCCTTTAATAAATTCAACAAGAGACTTAATCTGTTGTGGCGAGCCATTCTCCTCCGTATCAATCTCCCATACATAGGCTTCTTTCAGCCCATAATGAGAAGTCATATACTGAAAAGCACGCTCACTAGTTACCAATATGCGATTTTCTTCAGGAATTGCGTTTATTTTTTCCTCATATTCCTTATCAATTTCTTGTAATCTATGAATATACTCATCTGCTCTCTTCTGATAGTTTTCCTTCCGATCTGGATCTTTTTTTATAAAAGCATCGCGCATATCTTCTGCCATTTTAATCCCCACCGCTGGATCTATAAAGGCATGAGGGTTAATCTCTTCGTCACGTCCGTCTTTCCCACCTATGTACATAGGCTCCACCCGCTCCGTTAGATTGAAAATATTTTCCTCTTTTTGTCCAACAGAATCGATCATTTTAAAGAACCATCCACTTTTACCACCTTCAAGATTTAAACCATTGTAAAAGAGGATATCCGCATCTGTCGTTTTCTTAATATCATCTGGTAGAGGTTCATACTCATGCGGATCGGTTCCCGTTGGCACAAGATTATGAATAACTACATCTTCACCGCCAATTTCCCTTGCAAGATCCTGAATTATTGTAAATGAAGTGACTACTTTTAATGCATCACTCCCATCTGAACTCGTCTTGTTTTGACCGCAGGCAGTCAAAACAAGCAATACTGCTAAACTCGACAATAACATGATTTTTCGTATACTATTCATTTTCACTTCTCCCATTCTTATTGTTTCATCATAATTGAATTCATCTACATCCAATATTCGCTCATTGATTCCCAACCGCTAATCTTTTCTTATTCGTTTTCAACATGCGGTGAATAACCCCTTGTTTAGGTGAGAAAAGAAATGCAACTACAAATATAGCTGTAGTAGCTAAAGCAATAACAGGACCAGATGGTAAATTGTAGATAAAACTTACATATAAACCGATAACGGAGGAAACCGCCCCGAAAAATGCCGCAAGCATGATCATCGTTGATAATCTATTCGTTAACAAATAGGCCGTTGAGGCCGGAGTAATCAGCATGGAAACAACCAAAATAACTCCAACTGTTTGTAAGGATGCAACCGTAACTAAGGTCAATAACACCATGATGCCATAATGAATTAAACCAGTCTTAAGGCCGTATGCCATCGCCATTGTTTCATCGAAACTCGAAATCAGCAATTCCTTATAAAAGAAAAGTACGGTTAGCAGCACAATTCCCCCTACAATTAGTGTCAACCACATATCTGATGTTCGAACGGACAGAACATTACCGAATAAAATTTGCGTTAAATCGGTTGCGCTTTTTGCTAAGGTAATTAAAATGATTCCTAGTGCAAATGCCGCCGAAAAAACAAGTCCGATGGAGGAATCGTTTTTAACACGACTGTTTTGATTAATCACACCAATTCCGATAGCTGTCAGTACACCAGAAACAACGGCACCATAGAAATAATTAATCCCTAACATATAGGAAATAGCTACCCCCGGCAAAATAGCGTGAGAAATAGCATCTCCCATTAATGCCATTCCCCTTAATACGATAAAGCTGCCAATTACACCGCAAATAATTCCAACCATAATGGAAGTAACAAAAGCTTTCTGTAAAAAGGCATAGGTAAATAAATCTTGAATAAATTCCATTACACACTGACCCCCATATTTCTCCATGCCGCCAGCGAAGTTTGATAAGCTTCTTGCATTAATTCTGGTCTGAAT
>JAEWDX010000389.1 GCA_023389895.1 Bacillota bacterium | reverse complement strand
GTCATACAGCAACATTGCTCGGATTAGCGAAAGCATTAACATTAATGAAAGATGAGCTGCACGGAAAAGTAGTGTTTATTCATCAACATGCGGAAGAGATAGCTCCAGGCGGGGCGATTGCCATGATTGAGGATGGCTGCTTAGAAGGCGTTGATGTTATTTTTGGTACACATTTGTGGGCGACAGAGCCTGTTGGAGATATTTTATACCGTTCAGGTCCTTTTATGGCAGCAGCTGATAAATTCGAGGTTTTAATTAAAGGAAAAGGTGGACATGGGGCACAACCCCATCTCACAAAAGATTCTATTGCAATTGGCGCTCAATTAATTACAAACTTACAACAAATTGTAAGTCGGCGCGTAGATCCGATTCATTCAGCTGTATTATCGGTCGGTTCCTTTGTTGCTAATAATGCCTTTAATGTGATTGCTGACCGTGCAACCTTAATCGGTACCGTTCGTACTTTTGATGAAGGCATTAGAACATTGGTTGAGAAGGAAATGGATAAAGTGATCAAGGGAACCTGTATAGCGGCAGATGCTGACTATGAATTCGACTACGAACGAGGTTATCCTGCTGTTGTCAATCATCAGGGAGAAACTGAGTTTGTAAAAAATATTGCTTTACAAATCAAAGATGTAAAGCGGGTAAGAGAAGGAGAAATGCAAATGGGCGGAGAGGATTTTGCCTATTATCTTGAGCATGTAAAAGGAACATTCTTCTTTACCGGTGCACAAAATCCTGAATGGGATATTACATACCCCCATCATCATCCAAGATTTAATATTGATGACCGTGCGCTATTAATTGCTGCAAAAACCTTAGGAGCCGCTACATTAGCCTATCAACAGCAGTAATTAAATACAATTATTATTTTAGAGTTAGTCCCGCACTGAGTTAAAGCCGCAGGGATTGACTCTTTTTTTCTGTTAAATAGAAAGAGCTGTGATGAAAAGTCGACAATTGATTAATCAGCGCCCGCACACTTGTGACTTCAGTCGTGAGTTAGAGCGTATTTTTTTCCATTTCAGTCATAACCACAGGACAAACGCATGTTCTTGTGGTAAAATATAACTATATTAGGAATGGGAGGTGTTCATAATGGCAAAAGGAAATAGAAACTCACAATTTAGGAGGGGAATAATGATGCCGTTATCAAATATTAATCTATATATTTGGAAGCCATTTTCAACATCGCCGCCACCACCGTTTACTCCAGCTGTTAAATCAGCACCGCATAATCTTATACAAAAAACAGATTAAGAATCTACGAAATATTAGCTGTTTCGTAGATTCGAAGGAGTAGACGATGAAATCTAAAATTCAGTTCCTCTTATCAATGATCATCTTTGGTACGATTGGCGTATTTGTAAGATACATTGATTTATCTTCGAGTGAAATAGCTTTATTACGTGGTTTGATTGGAAGCTTATTTTTAATGATAGTCCTATTGCTGATGAAGAAAAAAATTTCATGGGCATTGGTAAAAGTAAATGCTTTATTTTTATTATTTTCAAGTATTGCTCTAGGTGGAAATTGGATTTTTCTTTTCCAAGCGTACAAGCATACGACCATTTCTAATGCAGCACTAAGTTATTATTTTGCACCTGTGTTTGTCATGATTCTTTCGCCCCTTGTGCTTAAGGAAAAACTGTCAACAAAGAAAATAATCTGTATTGGTGTAGCCATGTTAGGGATGCTATTGATTGTTGGCAATGGCGGTGTAAGTACCTCTGGATTAAATGACTTACTTGGCATTGGTTATGGATTAATGGCAGCTGGATTCTATGCTTCATTAATGCTTTTAAACAAGTTCATCAAAAATATGGACGGATTAGAAACGACATTCATTCAGCTTGGAATAGCAACATTACTTCTTATGCCATATGTATTTTTTACAGAAGGATTCGGGGTTTTAGAAGTATCAAGTTCTTCCATTCCCTTTATTTTTATCCTAGGGATTGTACACACAGGTATTGGATTCCTGTTATTCTTCTCAGGTATGCAGAAATTAAAAGGACAGAGCATCGCTGCATTAAGCTATGTTGACCCAATCACATCATTAGTGATTTCAGCTGTTATCCTGCAAGAGCAAATGACATTTATTCAAATGCTTGGGGGCGCACTGCTTTTAGGCTCCACATTTGTGAGCGAAAATAAATCAATCAAATTTTCAAAACGATTTAAAGGAAACATTGGCTAAATAACGTAAATTGAGATGTGTCGTCGATGGATGATTGTCGCACTATCTCATTGCATTGCTGTTAGCACGTATCGCACCTCTTTTGAAAAGTGTGTAGCAGACAATGAGTGGACGGGTAAAAATATGCGTTTTTATCAAAATAGTAGGAGCGATGAAGTGGTTACATTAAAACCTATGAACCAAGAGGAGTTCCAGCAGTATATTAGTTATGCAATTGAAGATTATGCAAAAGACAAAGTTACTTCTGGAAATTGGAGTGAAGATGAAGCAATTGATTTGTCTAAGAAAGCATTCGCTCGACTGTTACCAAAAGATGAAAAATCTGAATTTAATTACTTGTTTTCTATCTTCCATGACCAACACCTTGTTGGAATGATTTGGATTGCACAAAAATCACCTACAAATAAGGATGAAGGTTTTATTTATGATTTTATTATCTTTGAGCAGTATCAAGGGCTAGGATATGGTAAGAAAGCCATGAAAGAAACGGAAATGATTGCTAAAGAATTAGGAATGAAGAAAATGGGCCTTCACGTTTTTGGTCATAACAAAATTGCACGTGGCCTATATGAAAAGTTAGGCTATGAAATTACGAATATAACGATGGAAAAAATTTTTTAGAAGAAGTGCCAGTAGAATATATTGAGAGTGTGTTTTGAACAGCTTTTTTCAAAACACATTCTTTTTTTGTTCGTTTATCAAGGTTAGTAGTATTAATCTGATCCGACTTTATTCTAGAGTAATAGTAGAAGGTATTTATTTTTTTCAGTTTATTACGATTTCTGTTCAACATAGGCTGTTTTTTTATGTAAAATTGATATCACTCAATTTATCAAAAATAAGCTACAATTAATATAAGAATTTTTCTTATTTCAGAAAGTGAGGTCTATCGCATGAATTCAAGAGTTCAAGAATTAATTAATTTTACAAAAACAAAGTTTGGTTTAGCTAGCTATTATTTAGCAAGACATCATTTCCATCGGAATGTAAATATATTGAATGAAACGATTTATACATTATGTATGGAATGGTTTCCTAATCATGTAATAGAAAAAGTGGATAATGATTCCAATCCTGACGGTGCAGCATTTATTGAGATAAATGTGAATAGTGGGCGATTTGAGAGAGCTATTTTTGTTATGGGGAAGACGTATGCAGTGGATGGGGTTTCATTTCCTGAGCTCGATTTAACGGAGATTACTAAGTGGATTGAACAGGAGACAGGATTAACGTACGGAAAGCAATTTCAAATAGATAAAAGGGAAGAAGGAGAAATCCTATTTAAAGCATATATAGATGGAATTGCTGTTTCTCCTTCTAGTTCAATTGAGGTTAAATTTGATCAAAATGGAAACCTCACCTTTTTTACTGTTCATGGACAATTTCCTACAAAAGAAATGGTAAAAGAAGAAAACTATACGCTTTCCCTTGACAGGCTAGGGCATCTTACAAAAGAACAGCTAAAGCTAATTGAATTTCCTTCATTCGAACAGGAGCGATTATTTCCTATTTATGCGATAGAAGAAATTTATGTTACGAATGACGGAACATGGACGATCCCTTTTGACATTTTTGGTGATGGACGATCTTACGAGCAAATAAATGAACCGATTTATTGGGATGAGCCACTCGACAACCGATTTGAAAGAAAAGAAATTCGCTTACTTGAAAACATCACAGAGGAGCAAGCATTTTCATGTGAGCCAAGTCCTGAAGTATTTCCAATAACGAAGCAGGAACAGGATAAATGTGAACGAGCCGTTACCGACTTTTTACGACAGGAATACCCAACTGATTCGGGAAACTGGAGATTGAAAACTTTTCATCGTGAAAAAGGATTTATTCACGCCGTATTGCGAACGGATCAACAGGATAATCGTGTATTCCAGAGAAAATTGTTGATCATAATCGAAGCAGCTAGCCTTCAAGTAATTAATTATATGGATAACAAACAAATGCTGGAGACCTTTGACAAGTTTCAAGCTCTAGAAGAGGTGGCAGTTATTAAGGAAGAAGCATATGAAAAACTGAAGGATTTATTTGAGCTAAAGCCATATTACGTCTATGATTTTAAACAAAGTCAGTATGTATTATGTGGGAAATTGGATTGTGATTATGGTGTATATAAAGGAAATGGAAAAGTAATGGCATTAAATGATTTGTAGAGAGTAATAGAAAGAAAAATACGCTGGAACAAGATTCGAGAGGAAATTAAACACTAGAATATTTTTCAATCTAGTATGAAAGCGAATAAAATCGGATGAAAGGAGAATTAGCATGTTTACGTTATTCAAAATGAGTTCAAAAAAAGGATTCATAGTGAGTGTAGCTTCCATTTTTTTAATGAGTGGCTGTGCTTTACCAAAAGAAAAAACAAGTAATAATCTAGAAGTTGAAGAAGGTACATTTGAAGATAAGGTGCTTTCAATAGAAACGGAAAAATCAGAAATTCCCCTTCCTGGAGTAGATGGGATTACATTGTTTGGAAAAATGAATGCAGATGGAGATATGTTCAATGAAATAACGGTACAAACGAAAGAAAGTAGTAAATCCTTTACTTGGGAGAATGTAACAAATCCATCTTACTATCCAATTGTTCGCATGGGGGATGTAGATGATGA
>JAEWDX010000399.1 GCA_023389895.1 Bacillota bacterium | reverse complement strand
AAGATACCCTTAAAGAGAGTAACAAGAAAATTCAAAAGTTAATCAAAAGTCAACTACAACAATGGATCGCAGGCTTACCTAACTATATCAAGGCATATCTGCCTATTTCAGTGTGCGAAAGTTGAGTAATTATATTAAACTTATTAAATATGATTTATAAGGTCTTGTTAATCTTTATTATTTATAGAAAAAGAGAGGATATTCGTCCATATATTGAACGAACTATCCTCTCTTTATGATAGTCTAATTAACGTATAATATATGCGTTTTGTCGGTAGGAGCCCTTATAGTTTTAAGGAGTTCAGTGGGGCTGGTTCGAAAACTATTACATTTAGTGATTTACCTTGGGATACTAAATGGATATAAAAGGGTTCCTAATACAGGAAAAAATTTCTTGTATTGGGAACCTTTTATTCTTTTTAACTGTCATTAGTATTGATGGGTACATATATGCAATTTAAAAAGTACTCAAAAAATAACAAGGAGGGATTCTTAATGAAAAACGTTTTGAAACTTCAAAGTCGTGAAGCAGTAAAAAACAGTTATGAGCCTAGATGGAGCAGCATTAGTTTGATTGTCTGCGCATAATTGTACCTACTGTACTAAGAAGTAGAGATCATCCTGACAATTTAATCTTTGCAATCAGTTGTCAGGATGATGTATTTATTTCATTTACAAAGGAGGGATTCTTAATGAAAAACGTTTTGAAACTTCAAAGTCGTGAAGCAGTAAAAAACAGTTATGAGCCTAGATGGAGCAGCATTAGTTTAATTGTCTGTAAATAATTGTACCTACTGTACTAAGAAGCAGAGATCATCCTGACAATTTAATTTTAGTTGTCAGGGTGCTATTTTTATTTCAATTAGAATAAATAACGTTTTAAAACTGTAAACTTCTGAATCATAATCCTTTAAACTTTCATTCCTATACTAATCGACTTTAAGCTGTTGTATGATTTTTTTTATGAAAAGCCAGGATATACCAAAAAAAATTAGCAATTAATGTTGCTGTGCAAAGGACAAGTACTACTAGTGATGGGGAATCACTTCCGAATATTGAACTCGTAATAGAAAGACCAATCATAATTGAACAAGATACAAACATCCCTATCCCACAAAATATTGCCATAATATATTTCATTGTATGCATCCCCGATTTGTACAAAATTAAAGGGATGATATACAGGGAAAGAAATATAACAATATCTATCCATAGACGTACAGAGTTAATCTTATTATTGTTTGGTTTCCATTCGGACAACGGGGGTGAGATCGAACTCAAAATATACATGCCACAAAATAATATTGCAGATATCAATGTCATTATAACCAAACTTTTTTTCATTTATGCTCCCTCCTTGTTGAACTATCCTCACTTATCGCCCTAACGAGATGATTGAAGTGAGAATTCCTAAGTAAAACAACCTATCGGTTGTTAATTGATTAGGCTATCTCCGCAGTCCCTACGGTTAGAAGTTTTATCACTTCATTTTCCCCGCGTTAATATCTCTATCGTGATGTGCGCTACAATAAGGACAAGTCCATTCACGAAGATTAAGATTCTTAACGTCTTTATTTTCGTATCCACAACAAGAACATTATTGAGAACTAGCAAATATTTTAATACAACAATTACTTTCTTTCCATAGCATTACGCTTTGTACTCAAGCATGATTCTAAATTGCAACCAAGATACTTCACTAATCGCTTTTTCTAAATTTCAATTCCTTAACATATTAGATAATTACAAATTCCCGAAATTCCTCAATTTATTTCAGGCGTGTTGATTAACCAATAAAATCCAATAATAATATACAAAAAAGAACACCTTTCTTGTAGAATGTAATTTTCCGAAAACAAACTCAAGAAAAGGTGTCCGTATGAAAAAGAATACCATATTTCCGAATTTGCTTCAAAAAATTATTTCAGAAGAAGAACTCTCAGATATTCAACCAGCCTTCGGCTATAAAGATACTGCTCGTAAACTCGATGTTCTTACACTTGTCAATTACTTAGTTTGCGCATCCGTGAATGAGTTTAAGAGTTATCAACACTGTGCAGATGTTGGCTTTCAATATGGGTTGCCACAAATTGACCATTCAACTCTCTTTAAAAAAGGCAAGTCATATGGACTACCGCGGCGCTTTATCATGGAGAGCGTGCAGGAATCAAACTACATGTTAGTTTCACTCCACTTACCGGAATGCCTTTTCAAGTCGTTGAAACGACTGGACTTGTGCATGATGGGCCAATTGGTGAACAGTTGGTCGATTCTCGCTTTATTTTGGTAGAAGATCGAGCCTATTTTAAGATTAAACGAATCGCTCTTTAAAGAAGACCAGCAAATATTTGTCATTCGAATGAAAGAAAAGTAGAGATTTTTCGGCCTCATGCTTTACAACGCCTTGAGGAGGTTAATTCACCAGTCACCCGTGACATTACTTGTCAATTAGGCACCGAGCAATCCCGTTCAAAGAAACGTCATCGAGTCGTGTTTTTTAAGGATGATCACGGAAATGAGATGCGAGTTGTCACTAATATAATGAACGTTTCACCAGAAGTCATCGCTGACATGTATAAAGCAAGATGGAGAATTGAAACGTTTTTCCGATGGATAAAACAGAACTTAAATGTTCCTGTTTTATTTGGTACGACTGAAAATGCCGTTTTTAATCAACTTTTTTCCGCGTTAATCGCCTATGTCCTATTAAAATGGATCTATTCCAAAACAGCTGAAGGACGAGTATTCTAAAAACTATCCTTTACCTCGTTTCAAAGAAAATGATTAAAAGATAATTTGCCAATTGACTGGCGTTCTGAAATGGCTTTAATTCTGCAAAACCAAGGGAGTGATCTGTCTAATTTTGGATAATCAATACTCGTGAATTTATTTATTATTTGTAGTAGTTGTTGTGATGATACTTGAATCTTTTAATGATATTAATTCAATCAATTCCAATCTATCGAAATTATCAGTATTTTCTTTCCCTTGTGATGTTGCTAAGTCCCAAGAGATAAATTTAAGATGAAATCCTAATATTGCTGTTCCAACTGTTCCAATGATAAGAAAGATTAAAGTAACTATAACTACTTTTCCAAGTATTGCATCCTTCATCCTAGTTCTCCTCTCACTCTCTTCAAGATTTGTAAATAGCGCAATATTAAAATATAGGACCAACGAGCGAAATAGGTTGTTCCAATAATCATTAAAACACCAATACTAATTGGTATCATAATATTAAAAATACCTGCTACTAAGTCGCCGCCAGCATTTAAAAATACCTTAAACCAAATAAGAATGGGAAAAATAATCAGACAAGGTGCTGCTAAGTAAAAACTTAAAATGATTGAAAAGGGGATTGATATCAATGGTATTGTCACACACATATTGAAAAGCCCTAGTGCTGAATATGCAAGAATTGCTCTTGAGATATTACCTATTGATCGATTTTCTTTAGCATATGTGATATAAAAACCTGCCGATAATTCTTTGGCAATCGCTTTCGGCGATCCCAGTAATTCTAGCGTTTCTTTCTCTGTTTCTCCATGGGCTTCTGCTAAATTAAAATGTTCTTGAAAATCTCTTAAAATTTCATAGCGTTCTTCTTGAGGGAGCTTACATAAAAACCCTTCAAGTTTCGTTAGGAATTCCTGTTTCGTCATTCTCTAATCCCTCCTTAATAATAAGGTATACCCCTTCGGAAAATGATTTCCATTCTTCTAGTTGCTTTTCCATAAAAATTTTCCCTTTATCTGTAAGATGATAATATTTTCGTGCCGGTCCCTCTTGGGACTCGATCATGTATGTTGAGAAATACTCTTCTTTTGTCAGACGTCGTAACAACGGATACACCGCACCTACTGATATGACAAACTTCTCGGAAATCGTACTAACAAGTTCATATCCGTAACGATCCTTATGTGCTGTTAACACTAAGACACACAATGTCAGTACTCCTTTTTTAAATTGAACATTCACAATTATTTCTCCTAATTTTATATTGTCAGTATATCGCTTAGTATAATACCTGTTAATAAATATTATAACATTAAATGGTATTTATTACAACTATTTGATAATTTTTTATTGTATATAAAAAAAGAACGTCTCGATAACACCCTCTTAGCTTTTGAATGATATGTTATCAGTGGAATTCCGTATTTGATCTCACTATCATTCCATCCCTAAAGAGGGTGTAATCGCACCGTAAGGGAGATGTAATAGTCGTTTGGCGATTGGACCGACTGGGAGGCAATATGCAAGATCTGATCCAGAGGGATTGGATTTCACAGTATTCAGGAAAATATAACAATTGTAGCTTTATAAAAAACTACAACAATGGAGAAAGGCAACACTACGGGACAATTAATGTTCCATTTGTTCGCCGCATTTGCCGAATTTGAGCGTAATCTGATCGAAGAGCGTTCAGCTGCAGGAAGAGCAGCTGCTAAAGCACACGGTCATAGAAAAATGGGGTGTATCTCGCACAACAATCTATCGCTATTTGGAAAGATAGTAAATCTGAAAAGTTGGTGCAAATGGAAAATAAGCTGTTTCCATTAACAGCATATTTAGAAAAACAAAGAAGATTTGCTGTATTAAAATATAAAATAATTGAGCCCTATCTCAAAAAGAAAAAAACATTGATCGCAATTACAGCAGAAACCGGTATTACAAAAAGAACACTCCAATATTGGATCGAAAATTACGAACAATTAGGTTTACAAGTTTTAATTCGGAAAGCAAGAAATGATACCGGTAGTAAGATACATGTAGCATCGGAAGTTATTGTGACAATAAAGTAGTGCGAACAATATGGTATTACACCTGATCAAGTGGCAAATAAATTAGGATGAAATTTAGTCGCTCATTTTTCTAAAGCTTAGGCTGTCGATAAGTCCTCAACAGCCTTTTATTTTTTCATCTTCTGAACCTTTGCAATCAATTTATCTAGTTCCTGTGATCCGCAATTGCCTGCGGGGACAACGCCCAAGGTATCTCTACTTTTTTCTTAAATGCCAAAAGAACGGATCCAAAGGATACTTTCTCCGCATACTGTTCTTTTTTATTTTACTGGTTTTTGTCCCATCCTTTTTAGCATAAATGAATATATGTATACGCCAATGCATCATGCATTGGTGTATACATATATTTATAAACGTGATTATAAATATTTTTTTAACTTATACAGAGATCGATTCAGTCGTGATTTAACTGTTCCCAAGCTAATATTGAGAACTTGTGCTATTTCTTTTAAAGTTAAATCCTTTTTGTATCTAAGAATAATGACTTGACGAAATTGTGGTTCTAATTTTGAAATCAATTGATTCGCAAATTCTTCATTAACTTTTTGAACGATGCTTTCCTCGACTGGAATTTCTAAACATACTTCATTCTCTGAATCATAATCAAATACCAATCTTTCTCTCATTTTTTTTGCTGAGTATAAACATTGATTGCTGTATTACGAACAATTTTCTTAAGCCATGGTTTCAACTTTTCTTTATCCTCTAGTGTATGGTACTTCTCTTTCATCTTAATAAAAGAGTCCTGTAATACATCCTCTGCCAAGTAACTATCTTTTGTGATACTTAAAGCTATAATATATAGTTTATTAGAATTGTACTCTTCACGTAAAATACATTCTAAATATTCCGTAATATTTAACTGGTTCTGCACACATATGATTCCCCCTTTTAAAGAGATTAACTTGACAATTGTTGTTCTACAAGTTCTTTATAAAGAGAATGTTTTTCTAATAACTCTTTGTGATTTCCAGTTCCAGTAATTATACCTTCTTCTAATACTAGCAACTGGTCTGCATTTAAAACTGTAGCCAACCGATGGGCAATGATCAATGTTGTTCTGCCCTTCATTAATGTTTCTAAAGCTTTATGAACGAGTTTTTCCGAGGTGCTATCCAAATGGGCTGTAGCTTCATCAAGTAGTAAAATTTCTGGATCTCGAATCATTGCCCGCGCTATTGCTAATCGCTGACGTTGTCCTCCCGATAGCCGAATTCCACTTTCACCGACTTCCGTTTCATATTTATTAGGTAAAGATTCGATAAAATCTTTTAAATTTGCATGTTTAACAGCTTCATTAACTTTCTCTTCTGAAAATTCATCTAATCCATATATTAAATTTGAGTATATTGTCCCCGACATGACAGGAGAATCCTGAGATACATAAGCTATTTTATTACGCCATTCAAATAAAGATATGTCATGTATAGACTTTCCTTTATAAGAGATGTTTCCTTCAGTCGGTTTATAAAAACACTCTATCAATGAAAAAAGTGTTGTTTTTCCTGCACCACTTGGACCAATAAAAGCAGTTACTTGCCCAATTTCCGCCTGAAAATTCAGTGATTTTAGAATTGATTTATTTTCTTTATAAGAGAAAGAAACATCACAAAATGATAGTGCATTATCTATATCATTTATATTATTTTGAAATTCAATTCTAGGCATATTATTTTCTACGTCTATTAAATGAATTTGATCTAATCGTTCACTTGCACCCAAGGCTTTTTGCATTTCAGTGAAAAACTGAGCTAGCTGAGTTAATGGAGTAGTGATTTGAAATAAATAAAAAATAATCGCTACTAGTGCCCCAGATGAAAGTGTTCCTTCTGTTATACGAATACCGCCATAACCAAATATTATAGCAATTAAAATAAACGTAGAACTCATTGATATTGGATGAACTATAGACATGATTTTACCTTCATTTATGCCAAATGAGAATAATTGTTTCATACGATTTATGCCTATTTGAATTTCTTGATTTTCTGCTACAGAAAATTTAACAAGACGAATATCCTTCAATACTCGACTTAAATCGCTCTGAAACAGGGCAGTTTCATCTTGGAGTGATCGTGACACCTTATACATTCTCTTCCCAAGTGGCAACATTACTAACATTGTTATAGGTACGGTAACAATGATTATAAGAGTCATTTTCCAATCCAATATTAACATTAGTATAATTGATCCAGAAATCGAGATAATGCCTGATATTGAAGGTATCAACTGATTTGTAATAAACCCCTTTATAACCAAGGTATCATTGGTTATACGGCTCATCATTTCACCAGAAGAGTGACGGTCAAAAAAAGAAACAGGAAGATGCAAAATATGTTTCCATGTCTTTTCACGTATAGATAACACAACACTTTCACCTATAACAGTCATAGTATATAAGGCCAAGCCTGAGATAACCAATTGGCCAACGAAAACAATAATTAAAAGAAAAAGTGTTTGTTTTTTTATCCCAGAAAAATCCGAACCGCCGTCTACAAAATCCTTGGTTAAAATGGGAATAAGCAAAGCTAAACATGTTTGAATAATAACTAACAATATCCCTAAAACAAGTAGCCATTTAGATGGTAAAAAAGCTTGAAACCTGCGCCTGAAATTTTTAATACTTAACCCCTTTTTTTGTTTTTTATCCATTCTTATATCTCCTTATTTAAAAAGATATCAGTTAAATACATCATGTCCTATCCTCTCACCTCATTTTTGCCCTTAATTTTCAATATTTCTTTATTTTTTTCTAGGCCAAATCGAAATCCGTTAAATTTCCAATACTTCGGAAGGTCAATTAAATCATAAATAGAAAATTTGAAATTGGTTGTTTAATAGACCTCAAAGTGCACTTGTTTTTTAAATGTTGGTAATATTTCAGGATTATTTATTATAGGTAGCCAAGAATAACGAGAGGTACCAATGTCATTGATTGCCAAAAGTACCCCTGAAGATCCTGAAAAAACATCTCCAGTGACATTTTTCTGACGCTACCCCAACTTGGGAAAACCGGCTTTTCAACCTCCAGAAAATGTCTTTGCGTGGGTTTTATGACATTTGGTTGGCGGGACCCCTTTAAGTGGTTTGTCAGCAAAAGCAGTCATTGCAAAAGTAAAATAACTAATCATTACTAAAAAAAAGATCCTTAAGCCCATTGAACATCCCTCCTAAAGCTTAGGATGTCCGGGTAAAGGATCAAGCTTGCAATATTTTACTTTGAAATAATAAATACACCGCCACAATGAGACATTGGGTAAAATCCACATTTACAAATGTCTAATAAAGATTGCTTTATTTCATCATTGACAAAATAAATTTCTTTAGAATCCCAATAGTCGATACTCATTCTTCTGCATGCTTCTAGGTCTTTCCGTGTTTGGAAGGCGATATCGCCAATATAGAGTTTTCCATTCTCAGAAAAAAGATTAAGCAGGCTTT
>JAEWDX010000370.1 GCA_023389895.1 Bacillota bacterium | reverse complement strand
AACGAGTTTTTAATAAAGGTAAGCAAACATTGAAAACAACGTAAGAAGGTGAGGAAGTGTCAGGAGGATTAAATTATCCTTTTTTAATAGAAACATTTTTTATTGCCCTATCAGGTGTTCCCATTGTGTTACTCATTACGAGTGTTGCTTTATCCATTTCCCTGCTGTTAGGATTTTTACTTGCCTTGACTAGAATTAATAAAATCCCGGTTTTGCAACGATTTTCACAAGTCTATGTATCCTTTGTTAGGGGAACACCCATTATTATCCAAATTTTCATCATTTATAACAGTATCCCACTATTTCTTTCGTCTTTCATTACAAAATTTAATATTCAAATAAATGTTTACGATGTAAATCCAATTTGGTATGCGTTCATCGTCTTCTCTTTTAATACAACAGCCATTCTTATTGAGGTGTTTCGTTCTGCATTAACAACGGTCAATAAAGGTCAGTTAGAAGCTGCCCAATCCGTCGGTCTGACGAATTTCCAAGCATTTCGCAGAATTATTATTCCACAAGTTTTAGTTGTCGCATTACCTAATATTTGTACTGCGACTGTCAATCTAATTAAAGCAACATCTCTCGGCTATGCAATGTCATTGAAGGAAATTACCTTACGAGCCAAAGTAGCAGCCAATGTCGGCTACAATTATGTTGAAGCTTATATCGATATCTTTCTCGTCTACTTGATTTTATGCAGCTTAGTTGAGTATGCATTTAAGCTCTATGAAAAACGATTAAGAAAGTACAAACCAGCAAATGCTTGATCTTAGAGCAGGGGGCGAACGTCGTGCTAGAGATTACGAATATTCATAAGTCTTTTGGAAAAAATGAAATTTTAAAAGGCGTCGATTTACACATTGAAAAGGGTGATGTCGTCGTTATTCTCGGTCCAAGCGGTTCAGGTAAAACTACCTTGTTACGGTGCATTAACTTTCTAGAGAGGGCTGATGAGGGGAATGCCAGCATAGGGAATATTCATGTCAGCCTAAAATCAGTATCAAAAAAACAAATACACAAAATTAGACAAAAAATTGCTTTCGTTTTTCAACATTACAACTTGTTTAACAATAAGACAGCGCTAGAAAACGTTACGGAGGGTCTCATTATCGGCAGAAGAGTCGCGAGAAAAGAAGCGATTGAAATTGGTAAAAAGGCTTTGGATAAGGTAGGTCTATCCGAAAAATTGCAATCATATCCAAGTGAGCTTTCTGGGGGACAGCAGCAAAGGGTGGGCATCGCCAGAGCAATCTCGTTAAATCCTGACATTATTCTATTTGATGAGCCAACCTCAGCTCTTGACCCTGAATTAGTCGGTGAAGTTTTAACCGTAATGAAAAATATCGCAAAAGAAGGGACGACAATGTTAGTCGTAACGCATGAAATGTCCTTTGCCAGAGAGGTTGCCAATAAGGTCATTTTTATGGATAAAGGAGTTGTGGTTGAACAAGGAACACCATCGGAAATTTTCACACGCCCAAAAGAAGAACGAACACAACAATTTCTGAAAAGAGTCCTGCCAGAGGATTATACTTTTTATATATAAAAAGAAATGAGCAGTCCCCATCTTTTTTAGTTAATGGAGGACTGCTCAAGCTTTGGGAACAGAATAGTAAAAGTTGTCCCATTATTTATTTCACTTTCCACACTAATTTTTCCGCCGTGAGCTTCAACAAATCCTTTTGCAATCGATAACCCTAAACCAGTTCCGCCTTCATGTCGTGTTCGGGAGCGTTCAGTTTTATAAAAACGTTCAAAAATGAACGGAATTGCTTCATCAGGAATTCCGGGACCTGTATCAGCAATTTGTATGAGAAGCTTATCCCCTTCTTCTCTTATCGACACTTCTACTTTTCCTTTTTCAGGAGTATAGCGAAGAGCATTTCCAACAAGATTCACGATGACTTGAGTCATGCGATCCGTATCAATATCGAGATAACATTCATCCGGTATCTGCCCATACTTCAAAGTAATCCCTTTTTCGTCAGCAAGCCACTGTAAATGCAAACAAATCCGGCCAATAAATGTCTTCATCTCTACCTTCTGTTTATGAAGCGGCAGCATCCCTGCTTCAGCCAGACTCAATTGCTGCAAATCATTCACTAAACGATTCATCCGATATACTTCATCTGTCAGCTCTAGAATCGTTTCTTCTGTCGCCTCAATGGCTCCTTCTTGAATTGACTCTAGTTTTCCTTGTAAGATCGTTAAGGGCGTCCTCAATTCATGGGCAACATCTGCTACAAGAGATTGTCTAATCTCTTCATTTCGCTCTAGCTTTTGGGACATATGATTAAACGCTTCCCCAAGGTCGTGAAATTCATCGTTTGTCTTAATATGTACATGATTGAATTTTTCCCCGTCCGCAATCCGTTGAATGCCTATTGTTAGATCCTTTAAGGGTGTTAACATTTTTCTAGCGATCCAAAAGCTAAATAGTACGGCTAATACGACAGTAATGAAACCACTAAAGATAATAGCAGTATTCGACGATTTCAGGAATTCCTGCTCTAATTCCTGAAGCTTATATTGATGGAAAACTAATGTCCCTTTTTTCTTTTCATTCACGATTACGTCCAAAGTGAATCCGTTCAAATTACTTCCGGACATCCCAATTCGCGTATCTGTAGAATCTGCAATAATATTCCCATTCATATCAAGGAGAAGAACATCAAAATTTTGCATGCCCATGTTCATAAACTGGCCATGCTTCATCATCCCATTCCCTCGGCCCATTGATAATCCTCTATTAAATATGGTTTGCTGCACATTCTCCCAAGAGCCGTTCTCTTCATAATAAAGTACGAAAGTTTGCTGCATTCTTTCTGCAAATCCTACTTTTTGTTGTTCCAAATAGTTTTTAAAAATCTCTTGATTTTTTTTTTGTAAAAAAATTGACTGACTAATTCCCATTATCAAGACAATGATACTAAATGCAATGATTAACTTTGATTGAAGTTTCATTTATTTTCACCGAAGCGGTAGCCAATTCCGTAAACCGTATGAATAAACTTAGGATTCGCAGCGTCTTGCTCTAGCTTTTTCCTTAAATTGCTGACATGGGTATCGATGGAGCGTTCATAATTGACGAACGCCTCTCCCATAGCAATGTTCATTAGTTGTAATCGACTATAGACACGACCAGGCTTTTGAGCTAGAGTAACAAGGATTTTATATTCAGTTGGAGTCAAACTTAACAGCTCCTGATTTACCCTTACTTCATAAGTACTTAAATTAATTTCAATATCCCCTCTCGTAAGGATTTTATCTTGTTCCTCGCTTTCGTCATCAGACGAACTCCTTCTTAAAACCGCTCTTGTTCTCGCTGCAAGCTCCCGCATACTAAAAGGCTTTGTCATGTAATCATCCGCTCCCATTTCCAGGCCTAGCAGCATATCAATTTCTTCCGCCTTTGCTGTTAACATAATAACTGGCAGCTTTTTTCGATTCATTCGAATCTCACGCAATACTTGAAAGCCATCCTTATGTGGCATCATAACATCTAATAACATCAGATCGATGTTATGATTTTCTAGCAATTGCATAGCTTCAATCCCGTCCTTAGCTTCAATAGTTTCATATCCTTCATTATGTATATAGTATTTTATCGTATCTCGTATCATTTTTTCATCGTCAACAATGGCTATGAGT
>JAEWDX010000333.1 GCA_023389895.1 Bacillota bacterium | reverse complement strand
GGGTTATTTTATGAGTAAATACATTGGGCAAGAAGTTGAAATGATTTATATAGATAGTAATAATAAGATTTCACAGCGCAAAGTTAAAGTATTATCTGTAAATCAGGATTATATAAAAGCATTCTGTTACTTATCTTACGCTCCTAGAACATTTAAACGAGAAAACATTTTATCCATTGGGCAGTTAAAAGAAGTGTGGTCCGCATGAGTCCAGCACCAATTCAAGAATTTGAAGATATTAATATAGTAAAACAGTATATACTCTTACCTATTTTAGCGACTTACCTCGAGCGAGATATAAAATCGCTTGAAAAGTCACAACTTCATTTGTCGCAAGTTTATGTAAAGCAATATAAATTAATCCAAGAAAAAGTATTTAAAGATATCTATTATATATCTAAACAGATGCGCGTTAGAGGGCTAAAAGTCTACGAACAACAAAAAACTCAAAAAGATATAAAAGCAAAATATTTGTGTAGAGGGTATCGTGATACTATGAATTTATCTTTGAATTTTATTAAAGTGCAAGTCACGCTCTTACTTAGCGAGTATTTGAATATTGATTTAGCAGCAGAAGTATAGCTCTCGAATAAGGGCTTTTTCTTTTGTCACGAATTTGTAAAGATGACTATTTGCCTATATGTCTAATTGTTGATGTGAGGCGGTGATTGTATGATTGCATTTATAGAGGACGGTGTAACATACAGTATTTTTGCAACTAAGGCTGAAATAACCGTCATTGCCAAAACAGATTCATTTGCTCTAAAAGTTAAAAGTAAAACATTTAAAGCAGCTATTGCGGACGCTAAAAAGGCAGTTAAAGAATTTGCTGAACCTGTGGTTGATTTACCTTTTTAACAAACCTAAGTGTGTGTAATCTATTGTTACTGCTCTACTCAAAGGCATTGTATGTTATAATGTGTGTAATGTATAACGTTTTTTGGAGATTGGCTTCTTGCCTTTCTATTAACTTAGTAGGAGGGATTTAATTGGAATACAATCCTATAGAAGTATTGATTTTATTCATTGGTGTTTATTTGTTTTTTGCGGTTATTAAACTTGATAGTCGTATTAAAGGTATGAAATACACTTTAGATCAGATTTCTAAACATCTGGATACCCCTGAAAAACCAATAAATAACGAATTACTAAAACTTCTTAATGAAGGCAATGATGTTAAAGCAGTAAAAAAGGTTAGAGAAACATTAGGACTTTCACTATTAGAAGGAAAACAGTACGTTGATGCTTTAAAATTTGAAGATAAGTAAATTCAAGTCAAATAATTCGTAACGTGAATTCATGATATAATGACTACAAATCAATAAAACACAAAAATTACACACATTAAAATAAACATAATTTCCATTTTGAGTAGAGTAAGAAACTGATTTCGAAGGGATAGCTTACGCTATCTCTTTTACTTTCAGTTCCTCCTCATCAAACCGTACGTGAGGTTTTCCCTCATACGGCTTTCCGACGTTCTTCTTTCTTTGGCTTTACGGTATCTAACGAGCCAATTTCACCAATATATGTTCAACTTCTTTACTTACATCCTTTAAATTCCCATGTTTCTTAGGATTGTTCCTCTTCTTGTTATGAAACAACGTTAGGCGTTCTAAGACATACCAATCAATTCGATTAAGCCACTCTTTCCTAGGGGTGATAGTTGGTAGTAGTTCTTGAAACCTTGGAGTTTCTTATTTAGCCCTTTTACCAATTCACTTATGTCTAAGATGAGCATTACGTTTAGGACGAGAACCAAACGAACATTCATGGAAATCAGCTTCAAAAATTGGTTCAATTACCATTTTCGTTGCCATTTGTGCCACTCGGTCCTTAATGGTTGGAATTCCTAATGGACGTTTCTTTCCATCATCCTTCGGAATATAGGTTCTTAAGACTGGACTTGGGTGATAAAGATTCTCCTTCAGTTCAAAATAGAGTTCATTCATAAACTTCCTTTCCCCGTAATCCATGACGATTTGTTCAATCGACTGTCCGTCGACACCTCCAGTTCCTTTCTTACGTTTTACACGTTGCCATGCCTCCCATAGAATATCAGGACGATAAATTTTGTCATATAAAGTGGGAAATCTACGAGTTGGACTCTCCTTGGCACAAAGATATAACGTCTTCCAGAGTTCTTGAGCTTTTGCATTATTGGTGTAGTTAGCCATTTTCTTGGCATTCACTGACTCTTACCTCCTTCTGACATATGAACGAAGTAGGGTATTGGCTTATGCCGTCCTTCCCTAGACAATGTTGTGTTGTCATTGTCATCATTGGTACTATGACCCCCTCCGACTCCCTCTCATCCATCTACCACTTCGTTTTCACTTATAGGTTTCTGCTTTACTTCCATAAGAAAGTGACGAGGAGGGTATCCCCAGTTCCGTTCATTACTTTCCTAACATGTCGTTCCCCTTACCCCGAGAGATTCTTCGGTGCTGCTGTTCCAAGTTCTTCACACCTTCCATGGTCTTCGCCCATTACATCAAGGCTCGACTTCTCTTTAGCCACCTAAGGTGGGTGCTTTTGACGAGACGGCAGGATTCACTTCATGTTACAACCTGTTAGTTTGCTCGCACTCTGCTAGAGAGTTACTTTGTCACAGGGCTTCAACCTTAGAATTTCTTCACCAGTTGCCTGTCAGCTACTGAGCGCCTTGGTACTTACTCAGATTGGACTCTCACCAATTAGCAATTAATGGCTTGCTGGGCACGCAAATAAAAAAACGCCACCGTAAGGTGACGCTCAAGCATTACTTAGCAATACGGCCATGAAGGATTTTCCGCGCCGTCCTGCCTCCCATTTTACACTGCTGTTTTTTCTAACTTCAAAAGTGGCACAAACTGGCTTTTTTGGCTCAATTGGCTCAATATGGATTCCTTGGCTTTTCTGACCTGATTTCTTGATACTCCCACATGAAAAGCAATTGCTCTGTAACTCATGCCATCTAGTAAACAATCGTAAATAACTTTTTCCTTTTCATCATCTAAAAACTCAGCAGCTATTTCAAGCCCATATACAATATCTTGGAATTTCATTAATCTCCTGTATGAACGTTCTTCTCGTATATCTATTTGTTTTAACTCAGATTGACTTTTACCAGACGAGCCTTTAGGCAAGCTGGATTCAATGCCATACTGAGCCACACCCCAGCTCCTCATAGGAGTTGAATGCCCATATAGAATTTTCTCAAGACGGTTAACTTCTTTTCTCATCCAAGGGTAATCCTTTATCAACGATTCAATTTCTTCAATTGTTTTCAGCCTGGCAGCTTCTTTCAAGAGGACCCCTCCCGTGATATAATAGATTTGGGTAGCTGGGAGAAGTCCTGGCTTTTTATTATGACTAAAAGGCGTGATCATCATAGAAAAAGAGATTGATTTATCAATTGTTTATGACTTTAACCAGCACCCTGATAAAAACAGTGGTCGTTGCGATAACTGTGATAATGCACATTTTAAAAGCTCTATTCGCGATGGTAGATTGATTCGAGAATGTCGAAATTGCGGAATGAAGAAGAGCATTTAGCTTCTTCATTTTTTTGATTAACTGGTTCTATCAAGCAATTGATTACGTATATTGTAATAGAATCTGTGCTTTTTAATAGTTCATGTAAATATGGTATTGCTAACTAAAGCTCTACTATCATTTAAAAGAATTCCTGAATTATCACAAGCTATTTTATAGACAAAGTTTTTTCGTGCAAGATGATAACTTTTATCTTCTCCATAAAAATTGATCTTCATTTGTTCTAATTCTTCATGTCGATATTCTGCTAATGGTTTTTCTTTTTCATCTCTTTCTCTAACTACTTGTTTTTTTGCAATTATTTCATCATAGATAGTTGAAGATGCCCAATATTCAGCAACTTTTTGAATTTCCTCATAAAATTCTTGAACATTACCTTTAAAATAATCATCAATTAATCCGATTTCTTTTGATTGTAATGTACTCAAAGCAGGACATGTTTCAGTAATTTCACAAGCTAATTCTTTACCTATACGTTTTGGCAATAAATAAGTCCAATATTCTGAACCATATAGGTTTCCCATTTTTTTATAATGAGGATTTAAAACAACACCTTCTCTTGCATAGATAAAGTCACCCGAAAGACCTAAAATGACACCTCCTGCACCAGCATTTCCTTGCATAGCAGTCACAACAATTTTGTCTGGTGTATTTAAAATTTCAAGAATCAGGTCATCTATTGCGTTAATATTTTCCCATGATTCATCCCCTTGATTTTCAGCATATTCAATTGTATTTAAGTGAATTCCATTAGACCAAAAATCATGTCCGCCCATTAACACTAATACTTTTATATCTTTTGTTTTAGCTTCTGCAATGGCTTGTTGAAGTTTCTTACAGTGTAAAGTGTGCATAGCTCCATTGTAAAAATCGAAATGCATGTACCCTACTTGATTTTTTTCTTTATAGTAGATTTCTCTATACGTTCTACCTTTGATTTCGTCAAAAGGGTTAATAAGTAATTCGGGAACATTCTTTAATAAATGTGAAAGAGCAAGGGTTGCTGGTAACTTTATCCCACCTTTTTTCTTTACATGACTGATCCAAACACTTCCATCAATCGTTCCTACACACACTGCATCATCACGATAACCAAGAATTTCTCCTATATTTCCAACAATCATATCATCTACATGACAACCGAATAAATAGTATTCTTCACCGAACATGATATCAAGAACACCGGGGTTACTATCAGCAGAACGAATTTTCCTTACTATAGTTTCAGAATTATCACAAAACCAATTAATTTTACGGTCTATTTGTTTCATCGTAGGTAAAAGTGTTCCTTTCACGTCCGAATCACTATAATCCAATGGCTCAGGCAAAAACTCTCCTTTTTGGTGTTTCTCAAACTTCACCAATAGATCAAGTAATCCTTTTACAGCTACATGTGTTGCTTCACGTCTGTATAGCGCACTTTTACTAACTTCACGCATAGGATAATTATTTGAAGACCAAATATCTCCTGCATCCATTTCTGCCTCTGCTTGAAGAAGTGTAACTCCCCATTCTTTCTCCTGATTCATTATCGCCCAATCAATAGAAGAAGCTCCTCTATCTCCTTTAATACCAGGGTGTACAATAATACATACATGCTTCTTCCAAATTTCTTCTGGAATAGCAGTCTTGAGAAATGGACAGATAATCAAATCTGGTTTTGAAACTTTTACTGCTTGAATCATTGTTTCCTTTGTTGAGGTGATATGAATATCCACTTCATATTTCCTATCTATTAATTCAACGTAAAAGCGTTGGCTCATGCTATTGTGTGCTGTTGTTATAAGTAATATTTTCATTTTAACCCTCCAATATCTTATTTTTTTAAAGCTTATTGTAGGAAGTTTCAAACAAAATATAACAAAGCTTTAATAAAATTGATTCGTTCATTTTTCATTCCATAATTGCAATTAACTACATAGTCTTTGTGTGCATAATGTGTACTACATGTACTTTAAAAAGACAAATATACCAAATCACCATGACAATAGGAATACTAATTAGAATGCACATTTCACCCGTTCTTTAAGATCTTCAGCATGAAACAGCTTGTATTGTACAAAGCATACAAATACCTCCTTAATTACAAAATTTTACCAACGAACTCATTTTATATTTTTGAGTGACATCAGTCAATGAAGTACACAAAATAGACACAATAGTATTACTCCGTGAATGCAATAATGACACCAAATAGACAAAATTATCTAAAAAAATTTCGAACATCGATTTACTCTTGTATCTCTTATTGAATTTTTTTATTAACAAGAGCAGATAATAAACAGCCAAAATGGAATAATAATGGGTATCATTCGATTGAATTTGGTGGAATGGGTCGAATATGATTGGCAAAGTTTATCTACACAAGTAAAAGAGAAGGGAATTCTCTCTTACTATTCCTTCATAAAATCTCCAATCCCAAATTACGGTTAAAGTGGTTGTCACAAAATGAATGGATATCGGGAATTTGCGGAAAACACCGTTCGAAACTCATGGATGAACTTAAAAGATCAAGGACATCCATAGATGAGAAGGTTCAGAAAGTAACAGAATCTTTACAAGAAACTTCTATGATTATTGAAGAACTAGAATCAGAGCTTGTTGAAAGAACTAAGAATCTAAAGGTTTTACAAAGTGAGTATGAAAGATACTCCAAGTTATCTGAAATAGAGGAAGAAAAAGCCTCAGCTCTTATTACTCAAGTTGAACGTTCTCTTGGAAAAGGAAAAAAATCAGAGCGATGGGTAAATTTCTGGATTAGTATTGGTTCGGGACTAATAATATTTATAGCTGGACTTTTATTAAGTCCGATATTAACTCCGATAATTATCCAACTTTTTAAATAACACTTCTTGCCGGCATTTGATAACCTCAAGTGCCTATTCTTCTTTAACAGATCTATCATTCTGTTTCTCTATTATTCGGAAAAACCGAAATGTCCAACATGTAAGCAATTCTTACAACTGCGCTCCATCATCGTACTGTTCATTAAAAGTATGATAGTTAATAGTTTGTTTTTTAACCTCTACTGCATCAGACTTTTATTTTTATTGACAGGTTGTCAGTCAAAACATATAATTGAGTAACAATCATCTAAATGATACTAGTTATCAATTAGATGATTGTTACTCAATTATTAAATTTAGCCATTACCGTTTTTCTTAAAAGTGATAAATCAAATTTTCCACGAGGAACGCCGAATAAATGTTCAAATGTAGATTGAATTGCTTCAATTCTTGCAATGCGTTCTGCTTTATTCCATTTGAATAATGATGAATCAACCCAATGATGGATTGTTGAAAGAAAAAATTCTGCTGTAAGTGTCGGATTGTCAATGTGGAAGCAGCCTTCCTTATTACCTTGAATAATTAAATCCGTTACTATTGGTGTGAATTGACAAATCGTTTGTACATGTAATATTTGCCGAAGAATTGCATTACTATCGTGTTGTAAATATTTAAAGATTTCAACATGCCCTGATGGATCATCAAGCTCATACACAAAAATCCATGCGATTTTCTCAAATGCAGAAAGTGTTTCGTCATAGATTACATCCATAAAATGCTTTTTGATCCCTTTTAACTGTCGATCGATTAATGCATTTGCTAACTCTTCTTTCGATTTAAAGTAGTAGTATAGTGTTCCCTGTGCTACTCCCATCGTTTTAGTAATATCAGTCGTTGAGGTTTTTTCATAACCTTTTTGGCTAAAAAGAGATTCTGCAGTATCTAATATTTCATTTCGACGTTCCGTTGCACTTTTCGTTACTCTATTCATTGATTGCACTACCTCCTTTTTTTATTTAAGCATTTGACCAATTATTAGTCAAAGCTTAAAGGGAGTGGAAATTGGTTTGCTGAATTTATTTGAGTGACTATCAGTCAAATAATGTTAGGAGAATTCAAATGTTTAAAAAAATTATTTATCTATTATGTTTCATTCTCATTTTCGTTACTTTAGGATGCTCTCAAAAGGAGAAATCCTCTGAGGAAATAACAAGCGTCACTACTAAAAAAAAATACCCAATGTCAGTCGATGTTCATACATACAAAGGTGAGGAAATCAATCAAACAATTGACAAAGCACCCAAGAAAGTTATGGTCATTGGTTCGGCTGTTGCAGAATTAATTGTGAAATTTGGACAACAAGAAAAGGTTGTTGGGTTTGCATATAGTGATCAGACTGATTCCAAGTACACTCTGGAAATTGAGAAATTACCTTTAGTAAGTAAAATGTGGCCCTCAAAAGAAGCCATTATTGCACTGCAGCCTGACTTAATCTATTCTATCGCTTCTGGATTTAGAGAAGAGTTACTTGGGAGTATCTCTTCTTGGAATGATCGCGGTATTCCCGTCGTCTCCTCAACAAATTTTACAATTGGACGTAGTATCGATATTTACTTTGATGAAATTAAAATATTCGGAAAAGTGTTTGATATTGAAAGTCAAACAAATACATTTTTAAACGAACAACAAGCTCATATTAAAGAAATCACATCAAAAGTAAAAAAAATTAAAGACCGTCCAAACGTTTTATTAATAGGTGAAGCACGTGGAAAGTATTATTATTACTCACCAAAATGGGCAATTATTAGCGAGATGATTGAAAGTGTTGGTGCGGAATATATGGAACTGTCAAAAGAGGACTATATTGAACTTTCGACAGAGGCAATTATTGCAGCCAACCCGGATAAAATTATCATCACCGAATTTCAACAGCTTGATCTAGAGAAAACAAAAAATAATCTATTAAATGATGAGAAACTACAAAATGTGAAAGCAATCCAAAATAAAGATGTTATGGTCGCTGAATATACTGGAGCTATCAGCGGTGGCATTGAACTTGCTGATCTATATGAACAGGTTGCTGAATTCATTCATCCAGATGTTTTTGCAAGAGGAGAAAGAAATGATAAATAATAAACGCACATTTTCTGCTATCCTTCTACTATTATTAGGACTGCTTTTTATCTCGATGATTGTTTCTGTTTCTATCGGGCAAGTAAACATTTCTTTTTCCGATTCTTGTAAAATCCTTTTGTATCAATTTACAGGACTCAATATCGGCAATGTAGATAAAGTCATTCCTAAGATGATTTCAGATGTTGTTTGGCAAATTCGTATTCCAAGAATTTTATTGGCGGTAATAGTCGGCGCAGGCTTAGCACTTTGTGGTAGTGTGATGCAAGCATCAATTCAAAACCCGCTTGCAGACCCTTATATTTTGGGCATCTCTTCAGGTGCTTCACTGGGTGCAACATTTTCGATTGTTTTAGGACATAAGTTTAGCAGTTTCTTGGGAGAATTTGATTTAATCATTTGGGCATTTTTAGGTGCTATATTAGCAACATTTCTAGTATTGGTACTTTCAAGTGTTGGAGAAAAAATGTCTGTTATTAAACTCATTTTAGCTGGAACTGTTGTCAATGCTCTATTTACAGCTCTGTCAAATTTATTTGTATATTTCGCAAAAGATGCTGAAGGTGTCCGTTCGGTTTCATTTTGGACAATGGGAAGTTTATCTTCTGCAGAATGGAAAGACATTCCGCTAATTGCTGCAATAGTCGCAATTGTAGGAGTATTCTTCTTATCACAATGGCGCATTATGAACGCAATGCTTATGGGTGATGATGCCGCGATGACATTAGGAATTAACTTAAATGTATATCGAAAAATATATTTAGTCATTTCTGCAATTTTAACGGGTATTATTGTATCGACATGTGGGATTATAGGTTTTGTCGGTCTCGTTATTCCACATATTGTTCGAATATTTACTGGCTCTAATCATCGTTATTTGGTACCCATCGTCATTTTGGTCGGTGCCATCTTCTTAATTTGGACAGACTTATTGGCAAGAACGGTTATTTCCAATAGTGAATTACCAATTGGGATTGTGACAGCCTTATTTGGAGCGCCTATATTTATGCACATGCTAATAAAAAAGAAATACGGTTTTGGAGGCAATTAATATGGAATTAACAGTTAAAAATGTTTCCTTCTCTGTGTCTGATGTTGAAATCATTAAGAGTATTTCGCTAAAGGTGAATGAAGGACAATTTGTTGGCATTATCGGACCAAATGGTTGTGGAAAATCAACATTGTTAAAAAACATCTATAAAGTAACAAAACCAACTAGTGGTATGATTTTTTTAGATGACATAGATATCGTAAAGTCTTCTCCTAAAGCAATCGCTAAAAAAATGGGTGTTGTCGGACAGTTTAACAATACAAACTTCGATTTTACTGTACGTGACATGATTATGATGGGAAGAACTCCACATAAAAAAATGTTGGAATCTGACTCAAAAGAAGATGAAGACCTTGTGAATAGCATCTTACGGAGGGTTAACTTAAAACAACATGAATTTAAGCATTTTTCGTATCTTTCTGGTGGTGAGAGGCAACGTGTTATTTTGGCACGTGCTTTAGCACAAGAACCCAAATTTTTAATATTAGATGAACCGACAAATCATTTGGACATTAAATATCAGATTCAAATCTTATCGCTCGTACAATCATTAAAAATTGGTACACTTGCTGCATTACATGACTTATCTATCGCTGCTATATATTGCGAGTATTTATACGTGATAAAGGATGGCCAAGTCTTAACTCATGGTAAGCCGAAGGAAATACTTACACCAGCTTTAGTGAAAGAAGTTTACGAAGTAGACTGTCATATTT
>JAEWDX010000313.1 GCA_023389895.1 Bacillota bacterium | reverse complement strand
CGGTTATTTTTCCGATCGATTTGGTAGAAAAAGAGTTTTATTAATTTCTATTTTTCTTTGGTCTTTTGTTTTTGTTGGCTTTGGTTCAGTGGAGGCAGTTTGGGGATTTTTCGTGATGAATGCGTTAAATGGCTTCTGCCGTTCCGTGTTTGAACCAGCATCAAGGGCATTGCTTGCTGATCTAACGGAACCGAAGAACCGGTTGCTCATCTTTAATATGCGTTATACGGCGATTAATATTGGGGCTATCTTTGGTCCACTGCTAGGGTATTATTTAGGTTCTTCAGAAACAACATCCGCTTTTTTTATTGCGGCAGGTGTGTACATTCTTTACGGTCTTTCACTTTTATTAACCTATCAATTGACTTCTTTTAAAGTAGAATCTATACATGATGGGACTTCGAGTAAGCGCGTTACAATTCGTGAAGCATTCAAGATTACGAAATCAGATACAATTTTATTTTGGTCTTTAATTGGTTTTATTTTGTCTATTGCAGGCTATTCGCAAATGTCATCAACCTTGCCGCAATACTTATCAAACACAACTTTAATCGAAAATGGGGCAAAAACTTTTTCCATTTTATTAGCCTTAAATGCTGTCATTGTTATTATTATTCAATATCCACTATTAACGATCGGAAAAAGGTATTCACCATTAGCCTCCATTATGTTAGGGAGTATATTAACAACCTTTGGATTAATTGGTTTTGGATTGGCAAGAGGGATGCCATCCTGGTTTTTCGTCATTTTCATCTTTACGGCTGGAGAAGTGCTAATGTTTAGCATGACAGATTTATTCATGGATAATATTGCTAAACCCCATTTGCGCGGTACATATTTCGGGGCGATGGGTTTTACACAGCTTGGAAATGTTATTGGTCCAGCACTTGGAGGCTTTTTAATTGATACTCTCGGTTATGATAAGCCGTTGTTCATATTCGGATTGCTAAGCCTATCTTCATTGATGGCGATTCCGATATTATTAATGGTTATGGGAAAATTAAGGAAGCAAACGCGGCTGGAAATTGGAGTAGGCGAAGATTGCTGATATTGATATTTTGAAACGAGGCTGTCTTTTGGACGGCCCCGTTTATTAAAATAGATCAAGCAAAAATGGCTATTGTAATTAACTTTAGTTGTTGATAGGGGATTATTCCAATTCAAAATTAGTCTCACCGATGCCAAGTTCAGTTTTCACGATTATTTTTACTTTTGCCTTCTTGAAAGCTTCGTTTACATAAACACCATTTCCTTCAGAAATAAATCCTTTGAAATTAGAATGACCAATTCCTTTAGAGGCTTTAATTTGTACTCCGACATCCTTTGGTAGGATAATTGTTGATTGACCAACACCCATTTCTAAATTAACATCAAAGCTTTCCTTCCATTTTCCACTTAAATCGACAGTAATGTCGCCGACACCCGCATGAATATCAAGTCTACTAAGCTTCATTCCACTTAAGTCAAGCTCTGTTTCCGATGCACCTGTATTCACTTCAAGATTAATTGGAACCTTATTCGTAAGCTCGAGATCCCATTTGTTTTTTATATTCCCCATTTTAATTCCTGACAAATACTTTTTAGATTGGTCAATTGTTACTTTTCCCTTTTTACCTGAAAGCTTATAGTTAACTTTTGGCTTAAAGTTATTGTGATTGTATTGAATTTCTCCTTCGACCCATTCCTTTGCACCACCAGAAACATTAACTTCTCCAACGGAAGCATTTAAAATGACATCTAGTTGCGTTGCTTTATCCTTCTTAACAAGAATCTCTGAATTCTTCTCTTTTCCGAGAACAACTGAACTACATCCTACTAGCCATAATAAATTTGCAGTAATTATGAGCACCAAAGCTAATTTTCTTTTCATTTTAATCTTCCTCCATGATAGATGATGTTAATTATATTGTAAGCTTATAACAGGAAAGTTAAAATCAACCTTGGAATTGATTCCCGCTAAGACTTAAGGCTGAGTAGAGTTAGTTGCAAATCCTCTTTACTTAAAATGAAATTTGTAATTCATTTGTTATTTTCTGCGATTCAACTAGCCATTTTGACGTTTTGTCTCAAAAGCGGGAAAATTTCGATAACGTTTTGTATGATCGAAAGCGAATACTAAAAAGGGGGGAATAACTAAATGAATGCGGTTTCAATTGTGATTGGTTCTATTTGTATCCTTTTAATTGCTTATCGTTTATACGGAACATTTATTGCTGCAAAAGTATTAAAGCTTAATGAAAAAAAGCCGACTCCGGCACATAAGCTAGAGGATGGTCAAAACTATGTACCCACGAATAAATGGGTTTCATTTGGTCACCATTTTGCGGCGATTGCTGCAGCGGGGCCGTTAGTCGGTCCAATATTGGCAGCACAGTTCGGCTATTTACCTGGACTTCTTTGGCTTCTGATTGGTGCTGTCATTGGTGGAGCGGTCCATGATACCGTTGTTCTCTTTGCTTCCATGCGCAGAGACGGAAAATCTTTATCAGAAATTGCGAAGGAAGAACTTGGTCCAGTAGCCGGATTTTGTACAGGCTTAGCGATGCTATTTATAATTACGATTACAATGGCAGGACTATCATTAGTTGTTTTAAGCGCCTTAGAAAGAAATCCTTGGGGAACATTTGCGGTAGCCATTACAATTCCAATTGCAATGGGAGTTGGATTATACCATAAGAAAACAGGCAATTTAAAAGTCGCTACAATTATCGGGTTTTCTTTAATCATCCTCGCGATCATCTTTGGTCAAGACATTAAAGGGACAGCTTTAGGTGATTTCCTAACATTAGAAAAAAGCACACTTGCGCTCGCGCTACCAATCTATGCATTTTTTGCTGCAGCCCTTCCCGTATGGCTATTGCTGGCACCGCGTGATTATTTAAGTACATTTATGAAAATTGGTGTATTCATTGCCCTAATTATTGGGGTATTCTATGTGAACCCATCTGTTCAGTTCCCGGCATTTACAGAATTTATTAATGGTGGTGGCCCAATTATTGCAGGTCCCGTATGGCCATTCGTTTCGATTACAATCGCCTGTGGGGCAATCTCAGGTTTCCACGCGTTTGTAGGCTCTGGTACAACTCCGAAGATGATTAATCGCTGGGGTGATATTAAAGGTGTCGCCTTTGGTGCAATGCTTGTTGAATGTTTAGTTGCGATTATGGCGCTAATTGCAGCTGTATCTTTGCAGCCTGGAGATTATTTTGCTATCAATTCAACGCCAGAGAAATATGCTGCATTAGGAATGGAAACCGTTCATTTACAGCAACTTAGTGATGAAATTGGCATGGATTTAGAAGGAAGAACGGGTGGAGCGGTTACACTTGCTGTTGGGATGACTTATATCTTTACGGAAATTCCAATTTTTGAAAAAATGGCATCATTCTTCTATCAATTTGTTATTCTCTTTGAGGCCGTCTTTATTTTAACAGCGATAGATGCAGGAACCCGAGTTGCACGTTACTTAATTCAAGATTTTGGTGGCGACTTTATTAAACCGCTAAAGCGGACAGATTCATTGCCTGCTAACGTAATCGCCAGTGCTTTAGCTTGTCTATTCTGGGGATATTTGCTTTATTCCGGCGATATTAGTTCGGTTTGGGCATTGTTTGGCGTATCCAACCAATTAATGGCTTCCATTGGTCTAATTATCGGTGCGACAGTTGTACTCAAAATTGCGGAAAAGCGTTGGTATATGCTGACATGCCTTATTCCTCTCGCCTACCTTTATGTAACGGTTAATGTGGCAGGATTTTGGATGGTGAAAAATGTTTACTTAAACGCAGAAAATGCTGGTTTCAACGTATTAAATGGTGTTCTTTCCATCATCATGCTTATTCTAGGCTTCATTATTTTGATTGCATCTATTAACAAATGGATTAAGCTATCAAAAATCCCACAAGCTCAATTAGTAGAAATGTCAGAAAGAGAAGTAGCTTAATTTAATAATAGAGGTGTCTCTATGTCGAAACTTCGGCTTAGAGACACCTCTTTTTTTATCGCAGATTAACGGGGATGAAGATAAACCCCACTGATTGAAGTTTCACTTTATTCGAGACTCACTTTGCTTCGACTATGAAAGCTTGGATGAAATTGTTTTTAAAATAGTAAACTCCAATAATTTCAATGTTAGTTTTTCCGTTTTAGCAATATTTTTTTGGATGTAGATTGTAAATAATGAATTCCCTATATTGCATCAATGGTTTTGGTTTTCTGGTTTCATGTTAAAAATCCGCTGTGAAATACTAGCTATTATGAGCATAATCAGACTAATGGCTAGAATCGGCAAATAAAGCATATTGTTAAATGATTCAAATATCATACCATATACGATTTGACCTAGCGGAGCAGCACATTGCGCGACAGCCATAATAATTGCCATAACCTTCCCTAAATGTTCATTAGGAGTCATTCTTTGTACTCTAGCAATGACAAAAATCGAAATGATGGATGCCACCATTGCGATCGGGATCGCACCAAGCATAAAAAGAAGGAAGCTCGGATAATAACCAAGCCCGAGAACAAATGGCAGTACAGATGCGGCAATAGGTAATACTAACAAGGCAGTCGAGGCAATCCAACGATATAATGTATTCAGTTCCATTTTTTTAGCAAAGACCCCAATAGTCAGCGCCCCTAAGATGGAAGCGAAGCTAATAAGTGCTATTCCCACACCATACATTGTATCGCTGCTCTGCATAGTAACCCTTAATATAGTTGGGGCTCCAATAATCAAGAGTGGAGATAACACGAAATTTATTAAGGTGCCCAAAATCATGGATTTAAGAATAAATGGCTGTCTCACTACATAAATAAAGCCTTCCTTCATATCTTTTGCAATGGTAGATATGATATGACTTTCCTGTTCACGTTTGGTAAATGGTATTTTAATGAATATTTCCATCACAGCAGATAGAAAGAAAGCAATACAGCTTATGACCATAAGAGATTTTACACCAAAGCCTCCGTATAAAACACCGCCTAAAATGGGAGCTGCGACGTTGGACATGGCCTGTACAGCCTGGACAATGCCATTCGCTCCCTCTAACTTACTTTCCTCCACCAACAAGGGGATACTTGCGGTAACGGCGGGAGTATACAAGGCGCTTACAATAGACAATAAGACCATAATTACGCCAATAAGCACAACAGAGGTATTGTCTGATAACATAAACAAAATCAAACCAAATACAATTGCGCTACTAGTAAAATCGAAAATCACCATTAGATTTCTGCGGTTAAATCTATCTGCGATTGCTCCGCCCACTGGCGCAAGCAATAGTGGTATATTGGATATTGCATATAGTGTAGCAAACAAATCTACCCTACCAGTTATATCTAAAACGTATAAAGAAAGGACAAAGCGTAAAAGAGCCGAACCGAGAATAGAAATGATTTGTCCTACCACCATTAAGTTAAAATCTTTTGGAGATGGTTTATTCGTATTCTGCATAATAAACTTTTATTTAGCCTTGTGTTTTAGTACAACACTGTTGATAATACTTATTCCACCGGCTACTGCACACCATTTTTGCGCGAAGATCACGCTGGCAGCTATTAATCCTACCCCCAATGCGAAGTTGAGAACGGAGGCGTTTTTTAGCGTACTTCTTTTCGGTTCTGGCAATTTGACCGAGACTCCGAAAAAAACATTTACCTTTTCACATGTGCGATTAAGTTCTTTAATCATTATTTATACCTCCAAGAAGTTGAATATTAATTGTATTCCGTGATTTGTCACGAGCAATATGCCGGCACCAATACAAATCCACGGAATTATCGTTTTTTTTCCTTTCCGTTTGCGTAGGAAAAATAAAAGACCCCCAATGCAAACAAGGCAGATACCAACAATCAATAATACAATAGACATTGTCAATAAGATTTCGGGATTCGGAACCGGAACAAAATCCGGGACTGGTAAATTCATTTTAGCGCCTCCAAATTTTTATTAATTGTACAAATCAGAAGTGACCATTTTTCTAATTGCGACCGTTGAAAAAATTAGTCCGATAATACCGAAGATGACGGCGACCACTGGTACAGACATCATTCCTGCCGTAGCTCCATGTGAGTTTGAAGCAATAGCAACGATTATGAGGGAGGAGATAATCGTCGCAATAGTTGACTTTTTCAGCATTCCAACGAATAGTGGGAACAAGCCTAAAAGAATTGTTGATATAATCGTGATAATTTGAGTAGACACACTTTCAAAGCTGTATGTGACAAACTTAAATTGTCCACTTAAAATGTATACACAAATATTCTGAAAAACGCTTGAACAAATATGAAAGACGAGCATTATCCCGAAAATCATCATCACCTTTACTAAAATTAATTGCGTCCGGCTAACGGGATAGGTGAAAAGTAAGCTTATTGTTTTATTGCGGTATTCCTCGATAATGAAGGAGGATATTAACACAGCCTCCCAAACAATAAACGTAGATCTTATAAGCATCGCTGCTAAAGTCATCGTATCTAATTGCATTGCTGGTAATCCTGCTGGTATAGATGCATCTGTCTCGGAAGTTAAAAGCATAGAAGTAAAGACGCTTAAAAATAAAATAATGATATTTGCTACTAAAAGTCCTATCAAGTGTGGTTTTAACGAAAACTTTTTAAGCTCCAAATGAATTAGGTTTTTCATCATTGCCACTCTTTAATAAATCTAGATAATAGGTTTCAAGATTTATCCCTTTCTGTTTGATTTCAGCCATTGATATTTCCGCAATCATGGAACCGTTGTCGATAACGCCTATGGTATCCGCTATTTTAGATAACTCGTCAAGAATATGACTTGAAATAAAAATACCAGTATTGTACTCACGATTAATATGTAACAGTAATTCCCGCATCTCAATAATGCCTTGTGGGTCTAATCCGTTGATTGGTTCATCTAAAATAAGCAGTTCTGGCCTTGTGAGAAAAGCTCTTGCAAGAGCAAGCCTCTGTTTCATTCCTAATGAAAAACTCTTAACGGGTTTATTAGTAGCCGCTGAAAGCCCGAATAATGACAGCGTATCTTCAATTCGCTTATAGCCATTGCCCCCCGTATATTCAGAGTGCAATTCAAGATTTTTACGGGCGTCAAACTCACCGTAAAACACAGGCGTTTCAATGATACTACCAATCCGGGAAAAGACTGCATTAGGGCCATTTTTGATTTTCTCCCCTAATAAGGAAACTGTCCCTGAAGTCGGTATCATAATCCGATAGAGCGTTTTCATCAGCGATGTTTTACCCGCGCCATTTGCTCCTAAAAAACCGTAGATTTCTCCTTGCTTTACCCTCATGGTAATATCATTCAATATTATGTTTCCGTCGATGGATTTTGATAGACTATCAATCTCAATCGCATAAGTCATTCCTTTTTCTCCCCTCCGTGTTACAGCCACTTATCGCAATGGTTTTATACCCGGATTTCAGAATAAATCCACTCTTTATTCAAAAATTTCAGGTATGAGGTTATCCACCATAAAGTCGAAAACGATAAAGTAGTCACAAGTAGCTGAAATTGTTTCCTTTGCGCTGATAGTAGTTAATAGCGCGCTGAAAATCCCATACGCCTCATATTCATCAATTTTCAACTTGAGGTTAGCTATCTGTATATTTTTTCTGAAAAATTCTATGCTATCAAATTTAAGCTTTTCCTTTACTTCGTCAGGTAATTTCGTTATGAATGATTGAAAGTCAGGCGTATTGAAGTTATACAAAAGTGGTTTGCTGTCGTACTCCCGAAAAATCTCTTTCATCGATTGTGCAAATCCTTTTTTAGTAGGATTGCTTTGATTTATATCAAGAACCTTTTGTTTCAATTTTGCCTGAATGTTTTCGAGCGTTTCAAAAAACAAGTCCTCTTTAGTGGGATAGAGGGTATAAAACGTGCCGATAGAAATTCCGGCGCTCGTACAAAGCTCCTTGATACTTGTTTTTTTATAACCGAAGGCTGTCCAGAGATACTCACAAAGGTCTTGAAGTTTTTTCCGAATTTCGTTTTTATCTGCTTCAGTCAAAACAGGTCCTGACGGCATATTTACCAGCTCCTTTACTTATGAAATTCCAGTGAATATTTTCATGCGAATATTCATAAATAATATTCGCATAGATAGTATGTACTGTCAAGTGATGTATGTAAATGTCCAATCTTATCAAGCGGATACTGTCTCATTTAGTTTAGTAGTCACACTTTCCATCGCATTACCGTTTTTGTTAATATTAGTAAGTAGTTTATAATTAGGCTTAGGTGGTGTTTTAATTGAAGAGAAAATTCATTATTATCTCTGTGGAGAATTTGTTAAGTAATGCAAAAAAAAAAAGAATTAACTTACGTTGATGGCACCATTGACGAAACAAATGTTATTTCTCAAAAAAATACTATCTATATTTATAGAACAATTTTTGTTTCATTATCTGAGTTGATTGGAGCGGAGGGCACTTGACTCCTGCGGGAACGGAGGGAAGCGTGAGACCCCACAGGCGCAAGCGCCGAGGAGGCTCACGTCACTCCCCGCGGAAAGCAAGTGCCCGTAGCGGAAATCAACGGGCAAAATTTTAAAAACAACATTTATAGCCTAATCGATAAAAAAAGTTGTCTCTACAAAGTCTGAATTCGACTTGGAGACAACTTTTTTCATGTTAAATAGTAGAAATGATTGGCGCAGAAGATGATTATGAAAGCTTAGCTGAAATTGTTTTTAAAATACTAAATCCTGATAGTTTCAATGTTAGTTTTTCCGTTTTAGCAATATTTTTTTGGACATAGATTAATAGATTATCGATCATAAATTCATGATATTGGTTCAATGGCTTTGGCTTTGCAGGTACTGCTATGATTTCCTGAACACCAGGTGCGCAGCAGCTATTAACTGAGAGTGTTTTTACTGTCAGGTGCTTGCCTTTCGACTCGATCCATTTTTTTGACTCAGCATCAATCTCAATCATCATTGACTATCTCCTCCTCCATCTCTGGTTTTAAAAAAATTAGAAGCCAAGAAGCTGCCTTAGTTCCTTCACATAGGTTCGGCTAACTGGAACCTTCGAGTCACCCTTCATAATTAAATTATAGGTAGAATTAAACCAAGGCTCGATTTCCTTAATATGATCGATATTCACGATGAAACTGCGGTGTACCCGAAGAAATTGTTCCTTATTTAATTTTTTCTCAACAGTAACAAGAGCTTCGCTAATTTTGTATTTTTGTTCCATTGTTTGAATCGAACATTTCCCTTCACTAGACTCTAAATAAAGGATGTTAGCAAATGCTAACAAAATGATTTTCTCATCGATGATAACGGGAATTTTTCCTTTGCTGTCATTTTTTATCGGTGGCTGGATTGGGATGTTTTGGTTCTCGATTCTTTTAATCTTCTTGATTTTTTCAATTGTTTTTTTTAGACGATTTTCGTCGTAGGGCTTTAATAAATAGTCAGCGGCATTTAGTTCAAAAGCCTGTACGGCATATTCATCATATGCTGTTGCAAAGACAATGGCTGGTGATAACGCCAAGATATCGATTTGCTTCGCTAAATGGATTCCGTTATGATCAGCAAGCTCAATATCGAGGAAAACAATATCTGGGTTAAGCTGAGAAATATCTGTGAACGCCTCCTTTAGACAATCACTTTCGCCGATAATTTCCACTTCTTTACTTTGAGTAAGGAGAAACTTAATTTCATCCCTTGCTAATGGTTCATCATCCACTATATAGGCTCTCAGCATTGCGTTCATAGAAACCACCTTTTCTGTCAAGTGGGATAGAAATCCTAATCTCCGTGCCACGCTCTACTTGACTTATTATTTTAAAGGTTGCACTCCCGTTATAAATCCCTTTTAAGCGCTGACTAATATTATAGAGGGCTGTGCCATTTCCCTTTTCTGAATCGATGATCTGCTTTCCAAGCATTGATACCTTCTCTTTCGGAATGCCCTGTCCATTATCAGCTACCGCTATTTGCAGGAAATTGTTTTTTGAATAAATCCGGATCGTTATTCTCCCTTCAGCTTTCCTTTGTGGAAAGCCATAATGAATGGCGTTTTCAACTAAAGGCTGCAGTGTAAATGGAGGAATGATCACAGTATGAAGACCAGGATCGATTTGAAAATCAATCCTGCACTTATTAGGAAATCGAGTCTGCTCTAATGAAAGGTATGCCTTTACATTTTCTAATTCCTTGTCTAATGGAATCAGCATTTGTCTTGCTCCTTGGATATTGCCACGGAAAAATAGGCTTAAATCTAACAGTAATTTACGGGCTTTAAATACATCTGTACGACATAAAATCGAAATCGTATTAATGCTATTAAATAAAAAGTGCGGGTGAATTTGGGCATGCAAAGCTTTGATTTCCGCATCCTTCAATAATTCTGTTTGCCGTTCAGCCTCTGCAAGCTCTAATTGAGTTGAGAATAAATTTGCAAGTCCTTCAGCCAACTGCTCTTGAACCTTATCTAACTTTTCGGGATGAGTGTAGTACATTTTCAATGTTCCGACGATTTTATTTTTCACTTTTAAAGGGAGAACAATTGCTGCTTCTAATGGACAAGAATGATGGAAGCAGAAAATCTCATCCTTTGTTTTTACAACGGCAAGCTTTCCATTATCGAGCACTTTTCTAGTCAACCCAGTTGCAAGTTTAGCTTTTGGAATATGGTGATCGGAGCCTATACCAATATGAGCTAGCACCTGCATTTTATCTGTTATAGCGACAGCATCTGCCGCAGTCAGCTTCAACATAATCTCAGATATTTTTTTGCATGAATGAGTATTTAAGCCTTGGCGAAAAAATGGCAGAGTTTGATCAGCAATTTGAAAGGCAAGATTTGTTTGATTTGCCCGAGTACGAACTTCATCGCGCATGATTGCTTGAATCATGAACATGAATAGCAATGTTCCAAATCCATTGACAAAAATCATCGGCAGTCCAATTACTTGGACGAGATCCCATGCACGGTCAAACGGTTTGGATGTTAGGAGAATGATTAGCATCTGGAGGGCTTCTAATGACATTCCGATCATAACAGCGAATCCAGCTGTAATCTTTTTCCCTTTTAACTTCCTTCTTCTCCCGAAATATCCAGCGATAATTCCAGCAACCAATGTAGAAATGGAACAAGAAAAGGCAGAGAAGCCTCCTAGCGTAAGCCTGTGGATTCCAGCGATTAAACCTGCTCCGATCCCAACCATCGGTCCACCAAGCATCCCACCAATGACGATGCCCATTACTCTCGTATTCGCTAGGGCACTTTCTGGGTCTATACTAGAGTGCCAGTTTGCTTTATTAATTGTATTTTGATAAATTTCGATTCCAGTATAATTGCTAATTAACCCAAATGCCCCGAAAAGCAAAATGAGCATAAACTTCTCAATGAGAGTATGATCTTTTTGTACAATTTGTCGAAATGATCTCATTTGTGAAAGTAGAAAGGCAACGATTACAATGATTCCAACTTTTTCAAACATGGATGGCATTAAATTGAACATGGGAACCGTCCTTTACTGGTGATATCTCTCCATATATATTATCAAAGTTTAAAGAAAATTGAAAATAATAAAATATAGGGTTGATTTCCGTTGCAATTAACGATGGACTTCTACACAGTCTAAAATAAAGAATTTAAAGAAAATAATTCATGTTCCGATAAATTCAATGATATATTGGAATTGTAGATGTATTTATGAAAGTAACTGATATTAAAGTCATCGTTGATCTCGATGTTTAGGGGGCAAAAATGAAGAAGAGAATTGTTTGCTTTGGAGATTCAAATACTTGGGGCTATAATGCTAAAACGTTGGAAAGATTCCTCGAAGAAATTAGATGGCCAAGCCTTTTAGGAGCAATGCTAGGGGATGATTATCAAATTGTGGAAGAAGGACTTCCAGGGAGAACAAGTGTAGTCGATGATCCAATCGTAGAAGGAATGAATGCATACACGTATATTCATCCATGCTTAATGAGCCACGCTCCTATTGAGCTCGTTATCATCATGCTTGGAACGAATGATACGAAGGCGAGATTTAATCTCACTTCTTATAATATCGCTCAAGGAATAACTAGACTTGCTCATAAAGCAAAAAACACACCAGCTGGAGTAAAAGGAAGTTACCCGAAGGTGCTCGTCATTGCCCCACCTCCAATTGGGAAAGGCTACGATCAAACAGATGTAAGTAAGACAATGGGGTTAGATTGTGATCGTAAATCAGAGGAGTTTCCTCATTATTTAGCGGAATTATTAAAAATTCAAGAGATAGACTTTCTAAATACGAAGGAACTTGTCCAAATGAATGAAATTGATTATATGCACCTCAATGAGGAAGGACATAAGCAGCTAGCAGAGCTAGTTTTTCATAAATTGAAAAGTAGTTTATTAACATAGTTTTCATGAGGGATGGGGAAAAATGAACGAACAAAATGTGGAGAAATTTGTCCTTAAGAATATCCGAATTTACGCGGAAGCAGGATTCATTGAAAATGGCTATCTGAAAGTGGAAGCGGGGAAAATAGCTGAAATCGGATATATGGAAGAATCTACTAATATTGATAGTTATGATATAATGACAATACCTCAGAATTATACTGTCATCCCCGGTCTAATTGATGTCCATATTCATGGTGTGGATGGGGCAGATGTAATGGATGGAACGAAAGAGGCACTTGAACGAATGGCTTCTGCTCTGCCAAAGGAAGGAACGACAAGCTTCTTGGCAACGACAATGACACAGTCCAAGGAAGCGATTGAACATGCACTTCGAAATGCTTGCGAATACATAGAAAATCAGTCTCCGATAAAAAAGGCAGAAATAGTAGGGATTCATTTAGAAGGTCCCTTTGTTAATAAGAAAATGGCTGGTGCCCAACCGATTCAATATATTATTGATCCGCAAGTACAATTGTTTAAAGATTGGCAGGAAATTTCGAATGGTCATATTAAGCTTGTCACCATTGCCCCTGAAGTAGGAGAAGGACTCGAGCTTATTCGTTATTTGAAAAATACAAGTGTTATAGCCTCTATTGGTCATACTAATTCAACGTATGAAAAAGCAGTAGAGGCAATTGATGCTGGGGCCACGCATGCCACTCATCTTTTTAATCAAATGAGTGGATTACATCATCGTGAACCTGGGGTTGTTGGGGCTGTGTTTTTAAAAGAAGAATTGAAAGCAGAGCTTATTTCTGATGGCATTCATGTAAAGCCCGAAGTTGTAAAGTTAGCTTATAAAATGATTGGAACAGATAGAATTATTTTAATAACCGATTCGATGAGAGCGAAATGCTTGAAGAATGGTACATATGATCTAGGAGGGCAGGATGTAACGGTTCAAGATGGCAAGGCTGTCTTAAGTGACGGCACACTGGCTGGAAGCATTTTGCGACTCGGTGATGCATTGAAAAATATGCAAGCCTTTACGGGTTGTACATTAGCGGATGCTATTCAGATGGGATCGACCAATCCTGCTAAACAATTAAACCTATTTGATCGAAAAGGAAGCATTGCCGTTGGAAAAGATGCCGATCTTGTCATTTTAGATGAAAACAATGATGTCTATATGACGTTCTGTCATGGTTCAATCGCTTTTAGTAGACAAGGTGAAATTTAATAGAATGGTCAAAGGGAGGAATAGAGCAAGATGAATATAATAAAAGTGAAAAATTATGAGGATATGAGTAATGAGGCTGCAAAGTTCTTGCTTGAAAAAATTCGCAAAACACCGAATATGGTACTCGGTCTTGCTACAGGTGGAACACCTGAAGGCCTGTATAAGAATATGATCCATGATCATCATGAAAATGGGACAACTTATAAAAACATGACGACTTTTAATCTTGATGAGTATATCGGATTAGATGGCAGCAATGAAAATAGTTACCGCTACTTTATGAATTCTACGCTTTTTAATCATCTTGATATTGAAACATCCAAAACATATGTTCCAAGCGGTATGGCAGAAGATAGTAGCAATGAATGTGAAGTATATGAGCAACTGATTAAAGAGCATGGGGGAATTGAGCTTCAATTGCTTGGAATTGGTGGGAACGGACATATTGGTTTTAACGAACCGGGCACTTCCTTTCAGTCGCGAACACATACTGTGAAGCTAGCCGAGAAAACACGCGGTGACAATGCCCGTTACTTCAATAATTTAGAAGATGTGCCAACAGCAGCAATTACAATGGGAATTGCGACCATTATGGAAAGCAAAGAAATATTATTGCTTGCCTCTGGAGAAGGAAAACAAGAAGCTATGAGACAGCTATTATCAGGCGAAGTGACAGAGGGCTTTCCTGCTTCCATTTTAAATAACCACCCACATGTTACTATTATTGCCGATGAAGCAGCATTAGCGAAGGTAAATAGAAAGCTAGAATAGAGCGATAGTGGTTCCATATTAGATCAAATAACGGATTTTTTTGAGGGGCAAAACGAAAAAAATATTATAGCTGTGTGAGGGGATGGGACTACGATGAATGTGAAGACATTAGTGGAAGAAACAAGAGCTGGAGTGTTAGAAAATATTCATATCGGGATGATTTGTGGAGTAAATGATCAGTTCGATATTCGTTATCATGTCGGGGATTTTAATCATTATACCTATTATCGTTCTGCAGCTAAGCCCATTCAGGCTATTCCTGTTTTTTTATCGAATATTATTTCGAAATATGGGCTAACAAAGGAAGAGGCTGCTTTATTTACTGCTTCTCATAGAGGAGAGGCTTATCATATTGCAGCACTTGAATCAATGCTAAAAAAGCTGCCTGTCCATGAAGATGAATTATATTGTCCTCATTCCTATCCTTTAAATACAAATCCTAGAGAGAAAATGATCTGGGAAAATAAAGAAAAGCGCAGACTTTACCATAATTGTGCTGGTAAACATATGGGGTTTATTACTGTTTGTCGTGAGCTTGGTTATTCTGTTGAAGGCTATTGGGAAATTGACCATCCATTACAGCAGCAAATCGTAAACATCTTATCTGAATTGGCAGAAATACCTGTTTCTAAGATCAAGATTGGTAAAGACGGTTGTGGCGTTCCAGTGTTCGCTATTCCGTTGAAACATATCGCAATCACTTATTTAAAATTGGCTTGCCCTGATTTAATAAAGGATACATTAGTACAAAATGCTGTTATCCAAATGACAAGCATCATGAACGAGTACCCTCAAATGGTCGCCTCGGAGAAATTTATCTGCTCACTATTGCTTCAAGATCAAAATATCGTAGCAAAAGGAGGGGCACAAGGCGTCTATTGCTTTGGACTAAAAGAAGAGAAACTTGGTTTTGCCTTAAAAGTATTAAATGGTTCAGAAGATGTTTGGCCGATAATTGTAGCAGCTATTCTTGAACAAGTTAACTATCGTAATAAAGAAACAATAACAAGATTAAGGGAATTAAAGCCCTCAATTATTAGAAATGATGCAGGTAAAGAAGTCGGGGGAATCTCTGAGAGATTTTCGCTTATAGAATCTCATGATGATCGAACAATATTGGAGCAGTAGATTGCTGACTGTCGGAATGGAGTGATTTTGGGGAATGGTTATTTTAAAGGAAGCCTGCGTGGAGAATTTTACAAGAGTACCTGAGGTTATTCAAAAAGGTGCGAAACGTATCGAGCTTTGTGATAATCTTTCCGTCGGTGGAACAACTGTAAGCTATGGAATAGCTTGTAAAACGATTCAATATTGTAAAAGCAAAAGCGTTGAAGTAATGGCGATGATAAGACCGCGCGGCGGGAACTTTATTTATAATAAAGATGAAATTGAGATTATGAAAGAGGATATTTCAGCTTTGAAACGGTTAGGGACTGATGGCGTCGTGTTTGGCTGTTTAACGGAATCCAACTGGATTGACGAGAATGCCATGCTGTACTTATTACAGGAAGCAAATGGACTTGATGTTGCCTTCCATATGGCATTCGATGAAATTGCTGGCAGCAGACAATTTGAAGCAATCGAATGGCTGGAAAATCACGGAGTGAAGCGGATTCTAACTCACGGAGGGCCAGGTTCCATTCCAATTGAAAAGAACTTAAATAGGTTAAAGGAATATATCGATTTTGCTGCGGATCGTATCATTATAATGCCTGGTGGAGGAATTACGAATGAGAATCTATCTGCTATTGCGGAAAAGATTACTATTAGTGAGGCTCACGGAACAAGAATTGTTGGCTAATGAATGAGTTTTTCGGGGAAGAGTCGATTCATTAGAAGTGAGTTTTACTAGTAAAGTGGAAAGGGTTATCTTTCAGTCGAAACAAACTTAAGAGATAACCCTTTAAAAATTGATTACATTATATTATTGAAACTGTCTATAAGCTAGTGAGCAAAATTTTGTTTATCTTAGATTAATAGGCTGTAGGACCCCACTAATTGAGTTTCTTTGTTATCGAATTCTTGCTTCTGTTTCTACATCAAAGAAGTGAACTTTATTCATGTTAAAGGCAAGTTCAATTTTATCTCCACTGTGAATATCCGTATCGGAATCCAAACGAGCGACAAAATTTTGCCCTTCAATACTTGTATAAATCATTAATTCGGCACCAGTTAACTCCGATACATCCACTTGAGCTGTAATGGTTGCCCCACCCTCATTAGCACTAGTATTGTTTTGAATATCCTCTGGACGGATACCGAGAATAATCGACTTGCCCACATAGCCATTTTCACGGAGAAGCTTCATTTTATCCTCAGGAACAGCAAGTGTTGTATTTCCTACTTTTAACCCCTGATCTTCGAGAGTTCCATTAATCGAGTTCATAGCAGGAGAGCCGATAAATCCGCCGACAAACACGTTCTCGGGATTATCATAAACCTCTTTCGGAGCGCCAACTTGTTGGATGACACCGTCTTTCATCACGACAATGCGAGTTGCCATTGTCATCGCTTCTGTTTGGTCGTGGGTCACATAAACCGTTGTTGTTTGTAGACGTTGGTGTAGCTTAATAATTTCAGAACGCATTTGGACACGGAGTTTCGCATCAAGGTTTGAAAGTGGTTCGTCCATTAGGAATACCTTCGCATCACGAACAATCGCTCTTCCCAACGCCACACGCTGTCTTTGACCACCGGAAAGTGCTTTCGGCTTACGAGTTAAAAATTCCTCGAGTCCAAGAATTTTTGCGGCATTATTCACGCGTGTATCAATGTCTGCCTTTGAAAATTTTCGCAGCTTTAGACCAAATGCCATATTATCATAAACACTCATATGTGGATAAAGAGCGTAGTTTTGGAAAACCATCGCAATATCGCGATCCTTTGGAGGAACGTCGTTTACCCTTTTTCCATCAATATAAAAATCACCCTTTGAAATTTCTTCAAGACCAGCGATCATCCGTAAAGTCGTCGATTTTCCACAGCCTGACGGACCGACAAAAACGATAAATTCTTTATCATGAATATCAAGATTAAAATCTTCTACAGCTGCAACTTTATTATCATAGATTTTGTAAATATGTTCGAGTTTTAATTCTGCCATTCGATTCTCCAGCCCCTTTTATCTTATTGCCCTCATTGTAAACAACATTGTAGGCTCGTGAATATAGGCTGTCTGCACAAACTTTTTCCAAATTATTAGGCACAGCTGCTATTATCTTTCCAATTCTGCTAAAAGACAAGCAAGATAAACCGTTATCGAGCTATGGAAATCCTTTAAATTAACACCCGTTTTCTGTGTGAACTTATCTAATCGATATTGCAAAGTGTTACGGTGAATATAGAGCTGCTTTGCCGTTAATGTTGCATTTGAATTATTTTCTAAAAAGCGCATCACAGCTGCTAATAACTCAGGCTCATCTGAGATTTTTGAAAGCAATTGGGAATCTAGCCATTCTTGCCATTTATTCGGTAGCTCATCAGCTAGTATAGTAGGAAAGCATTTTTCAAAAGTATGAAAGGGTTGAGATGGCAAAAGTCTAATGGCATTTTGAAAGAAAAGTTTATCCAGTTTTAATTGTTCTGGCCAATCTTTTGCTAATACTCGCAGTTTTCCACTATAAAAATATGCTTTGATGAAAAAGTCACTTTCGAGCATTTGACTCAAGGAAAGAATCAATTTTTCATTGAATTTTGGATCGGGGTCATGGTCAATAATGATACCGTGTTCCTTGTCCTCCCAAAGAATAATCGAGTCATTATTGAAAAAGCCGTAGATGGCTTCCTCAAGGTCATTTCGTTCCCACTCTGCTCCGTTCAATTGAAATAAAATGATCCGATAGGCTGAATTTTGCAGGGCTGTTGGGAGCTCTCCATTTAAATAAAGAAAGTCATACCATTTTTGTACCTTTGGGCTATGTGTAAAAGGTGAGCTTTCATAATGAAATAAATTTTTTAGTAAGGAAAGTTCTTGTTTATGTACCGCATCAAACGGAATCGCCAGCCAAATTGAGCGCTGCTCATCAGTAAACCAGTGATAATTCGAATAGAAACTAAAATGAGGTTTATCAGTGAAAAGTAAGGATTGATCGTAATAATCATATAATTTTCTTAACATGGGCAATCTCTCCAGTTAATATTTAGCCATATATACTAGATCGTAGTCTTTGAACGGTTATGTTGTCAATTTTACCGTAAGAAGAGAGCGGCTTAATTCCAAAGTAAAAGCATTTATCCAAAACGGGATGGTTTCTCATTGTATACTTAAATAAGTTGATAATCGTAGTTTGGAAGGCGACTATTGTAGCAATATATTGAGTTTTCTGCATTAGTGAAGTAAAGTAATAGAATTAGGAAAGATGGAGAGAAGGGTATTCAGTGGGAAAGATTCAGCAAGGGACAACGGCGTTTCGAAAGGCAAATTTTGCTCTCTTTGCCGGAGGGTTTATAACATTTTCGATATTGTACGATGTGCAGCCATTGATGCCTGTTTTTGTAGAGGAATTTCATGTGTCAGCTGCAACGGGGAGTTTGACGCTATCGGTAACAACATTCGCTCTTGCGGTCTCGATGCTATTGACAAGCTCTCTTTCCGAGGCGTGGGGACGGAAGATTGT
>JAEWDX010000289.1 GCA_023389895.1 Bacillota bacterium | reverse complement strand
ATCAAACATCCCGATCTATTCGGTCAGTGGAGTTCATGGCGGCTACGGCATTATGGATGAATACAAGGTGGATAAACGTCTTTTAAACAGCTCCGACTTAGAGAATATATTGACTGCGCTCGGCGGATTGGAACAAATTCTAATTAGCGAAGAAGTTGAAATAACGATCAAAAAAATAGAAGCCATGGTTAGCCCATTGGCTCCGAAAGGTTCAATTCAACTATCTTTTTATGATTGGGAGGGGCGGTCTGAGATTCGTCAAACCTTGAAGACATGTCAGGAAGCCATATTAAAGAGAAGATTAGTTTCATTTGATTATATAGATAAAAATGGCACTACGACGAAAAGAACTGTCGAGCCCTATCAGCTTCATTTTAGCGAAACGAGTTGGTATTTGAAAGGATTCTGTTTACATCGCATGAGATATAGAACGTTCAAATTATCTCGGATCGATCATCTTAATATGAATGAACAAACATTTAGCCCTAGAGATGATTTGTTGGAACAAGAGAAGGAAGCAAGTTTTCAACCGGAACTAGTCGCAGTCAAGGCGTTGATTTCGCCTGGCATAAAAGATCAATTCATTGAAAGGTACGGTCGAAAGAGTATTGAAAACTACAGTCCAGAATATTACTTAGCCACCATCTATGTTCCGCAAAACAGTATTGGTTTTCAATTTTTAGCGAGTTTCGGGACAAATCTGGAAATAGTAGAGCCGAAAACCTATATTGAAGAATTTCGAGATTATTTACTTAAAATAGTGAATAAATATTCCTAAATGATCTCTTTTAACATTAAAAGTTGGCGGGACCCTTTACCTTTACCCCCAACAATAATGAATAACAGGCGATTCGCTTGAAGGCTTTGGAACAAAACTGGAAAACTAGCACCTATATGAAATTGACACGCCTAGTCTTTAACCTGTATAATCTCCTGCGAATTCGCTTTCTACTTCGTTTGTCCGCTATATCTCCCCTATTATTTATATGTGATGCAGTTCTCGTATTAGCTTGCTTATGTAGTAACTGTCTAGTACAATCTCATGTCTAATCCTGTTTACCATCACTTGTGGTACGGTTCTCCGTATCACCACAAAAGCGAAAGAACTCTTCATGAGAAATAGCATGAAGAGTTCTTTCCATAGAATTGACCATATAAGAATCAGGCTTTGCATGATTAGCAGATGCACGCCTTACTTGCGTCAAATTTATACGAATGGATGTGGAATATACAGTTCTTCTAAACGGGTGATTTCTTCAGAAGTCAATTTAACCGACAACGCCGAAACCGCATCTTCTAGATGGCTGATTTTGGTCGAACCCATAATCGGCGCTGTGACCTCTTCCTTTTGCAGCAACCATGCAAGTGCAATTTGTGCGCGTGGAATTCCTCGGTTAGCGGCAACTTCCGCAACTCTTTCCGCGACTTTACGATCAGCCTCTTCCGTTTTAATAAACAACGACTTTGCTATCTGGTCATTCTCGGATCGCGAGGTCTGCTCATTCCAATCACGGGTTAACCGACCTGCAGCCAAAGGCAGGTAAGGAGTGACGCCAACTCCCTCATCTTTGCAAAGGGGGAGCATTTCTCGTTCTTCTTCCCGATAGAGCAGGTTTAATCTATTCTCCATGGAAACGAACCGTGTCCAGCCGTTGCGCTCTGCGACATGCTGAGCTTTCGCAAACTGCCATGCCAGCATGGAGGATGCTCCGATATATCTGACCTTGCCCGTCTTAACTAAATCGTGAAGAGCCTCCATGGTCTCCTCAATTGGCGTATTAGGATCCCACCGATGAATCTGGTACAAATCGACATAGTCTGTTCCGAGTCGTCTTAGACTGTTATCAATTTCGGTCATGATCGCTTTACGGGAAAGTCCCATAGCATTCGGACCTTTGCGCATCGGAACAAATACCTTTGTTGCTATGACGACTTCGTCACGATGAGCGAAGTCCTTTAAGGCACGCCCGAGAATTTCTTCGCTTGTTCCGTCGGAATACATGTTGGCGGTACTGAAAAAGTTGATGCCCGATTCGAGTGCCTTCTTAATAATCGGTCTGCTTTGCTCCTCATCCAGAGACCATGGGGCATTGCCGCGTTCAGGTACTCCGAAGCTCATGGTTCCAAGGCTTAATTTTGAAACCTCTAAGCCGCTGCGTCCAAGTTTTACATATTCCATGTGATAACACACTCCTTAAGGATATTGGGAAGGCATTCACGCCTTCAGGTTGTCTACACATATCTCGGTGTGTCAGTGCTCGAGACTTAATGCTTGTCGACTCGAGTTCGATGGCGAAGGCGAGCGTAATCGCATTGAGAGCCGTCTTCGAAGGGCTGTAAACGGCACCGAACATCTCGCGATGTGAATTAGTCGGATCCGCGTTCAACGTTAGCGAGCCCGAACCGCTCGATACGTTGACGATACGTGCTGCCGACGCTTCACGAAGGAGCGGCAGCATCGCTTGCGTGACAGCGATGACGACGCCGAACACGTTCGTCTCAAAAACTGCTCGCACCTCGTCTAGAGAGGCTACGCTTGGGCGCCCCGACTTCCTGACCTTCTCGAGAGGCCTGCCTGGCTGACCCAAGTGCGATATACCCGCGTTGTTCACGAGCACAGTGAAGCCGTGCGCCGCGAGATCTTTCGCGATTTGAAGACCGATTCCTTTATTGTCCCCGGTGACCAAGGCCACGGGTTTATCCTGCATAAGAAATAACTCCTTTCTTGAGGATTTACTGCTCAATTTTGTATTGCAAATTAAGATTGACACATCAACTTTGCACTCGTCAGTTTCCTCTGATGTTGACGCGTCAACCTAAGCGTAGATTAACACCTTGCAGTTGACATGTCAACCATGATATTATACTTTCATGGATACTAACAAAGTAAGCGAAGATGAAATGCGAATATGGAATATGTGGAAAGGCTCCTTTAAGCGAATCTTCGGTCGCGTTGTTAAGGAACTTTCTGAACATACAGGACTATCAGAAGGAGACTTTGGAATATTAGACCGGTTAGTCCAATTCGGAGATGGCAAGCTTCGCCAACAGGAACTAGCCGACTCGATGAACTGGGATAAGAGCAGATTATCCCATCATTTGACGCGGATGGAAAAACGGGGCCTTGTTAAAAGGAGTCCATTAGACGCAGAGCGTGGTGTCCAGGTCATCATTACTTCTGCCGGAAAAGCAGCTTTGGATGAGGCCCTACCTATCGTCTCAATGGCAATACGCAAGTTTTTTCTGGATCAATTAACCGATCAAGACATTGAATCGATTACGAAGCTGGCGGAAAGAACAAAAAGCGACCCTAGCCTCCGGTAAAGCCTCGTTGACTTGATCACTTTTCTGGGCACTGTCCAAAAGTCCATTATCATGTTAAATGAGAGTAAATTGAAAAGCCAAGAATGTTGATTTAACAGCATTCTTGGCTTTTACTTTTGTCAAGATTTCGTCTGAAAAAATACTTTTCGAACAGCCCCATCCTGTAACCCATAGAGATGCGGAAGAGTTGTACAATCGACAAAGATTATGAGAGGTTAACCCAGATCGAAAAGCTGTATCAAATACTTGTTTCAGCGGGCAGCTCAGACCCCCACGTTCCATGGATGACCTCCATACTAAAAAGATATGTGCTGGGCTTTGTAGTAGGAGATCTCCGACACCAGGTTATGGCAAGGGATCATCATGATTCCTATACCGATATGAGCATAGTACGGCTAATTATTTCGCAAGCTGCCGCAAGAACGGTTTCCGAATATCGTACGCTTAGCTTCCTGCACGCCCCAAACGAATTAAGAGAATGAATTCCATTTTGGGTTGAGCATGCTAGTAGACGGGTTTTCTATTAAACTTCGGCAACAATAAATGGAGTTTCCGGTAAACTCAACAGATTGAATAAGGCAAGATACCGATTGGTACTTGTCAATTTCCACAAATGAATTCCTTTATCCGAGGTGGTCCGACCTCAAGAGGGTCTCATTCGGTTAACGGAATGCTTATTTACTCAACTTTCGCAGAGCGAAAATCAGCTTAAATACTTGTCGCTATTGGATTTCATTTGATTTTTTACTCCCCATTCACATAACTCTTCCAAAACGGGTAATAGTGTTTCCGCTTTATCTGTGAGACTGTACTCGACTTTAGGGGGAATTTGAGGATACTCTTTCCGTTTCACCATACCATCTGCTTCCAATTCTTTAAGTTGTGAACTCAATGTTTTAAAAGTAATTGCTCCGATCTGTCTTTTTAGATCATTAAAGCGAACCGGTTGGTTCTCTGCTAGGAGGTAAACAATAACCATTTTCCATTTACCACCAATAACTGACAATGTATAACCAAAAGGTGTATCTTGAATATTTTTAATTTTGCCTTTATACTCAGCCATACTCATACTTACACTATCCTTTCTGATAGTACCTATCAATAAAGTGCGTACTATTTTTTTATATGCTTTCATTCTATACTAACTTTACTTTAAGTAAAGGAGAGAAAAAATGAATAATGTAAAAACCTACAATCACGATCTTTGGGATCACGGAATCACCCAGGGTTACTCCGTAAACGGAACTATCTACATTTCGGGGCAATTTTCCCATGATACAGAGGGCACGTTCGTTGGCGAAGGCGATATCGAGGCACAGACCCGACAAACGCTGGAAAATCTAGATCACGTACTTGATGGATTTGGTGTCACGAAGGCCAACCTTGCTTATGTTGAAATTTTTCTAACAAATCCGCAAGAGCACTCCGAGACAGTCATCGGACTGTTTAAGGAATACGTAGAAAAACATCGACCGGCGGGCAGCCTCATCGGAGTGACTTACTTGGCATTCTCAGATCAACTGATTGAAGTCTCGGCTATCGCACACACCGATTAAGTAAACTGAATTGTAAAATAAAGTAATTCTGTCAAGATTATTTCTTTAAGTGATTATTGAGTAATCAGGAAAAAACTAAAAAGGAAAATTAACTTGATTGAATTGTAACTCTAAATATATTTGTACTTAATCGATTAGTGAATAATTATATTTGGGGAAATGGTGTACAATACGCACAACTTTTACCTACGACTATAATTGAAGGAAATAGTATTAAAATTATTAGGGAACATGATGTCAATTACATGGTAAAAGAAGATCTGTAATATGTGACAAAATAATTATTTTTAAGGGAAGTATACGAGCATTACATATTTTATAAAGTTACCAAAGGCAAGGTTTATTACTTTAAACCTTGCCTTTTTACTACTCAGATTTAGTATATGTTTTGGTATGTATACTGAAACATATAGTCAGTAATATCATGACCTAATATTAGTTTGGTATATATTTTACAATATATTTCAAGTGACTGCCTACTTTAGAAGACGACAATGATGTGTACTTTACAGATAACAACACTGAACTGTTCTATAAATTATCGCTTAATAATAAATGATCTTTTTGCATATTCACTATTCCACAATCGGACGCTTTAATTGAGTAACAAAAAGAGCCTATTTTCTCTATATTTATACAGAGAAAATAGGCTTTTTCGTATTGAAATTCCTTTAAAGTTGTAAATCTACATTTTCCTGATGCTAACCCAATAGTAATAAAATGTATATTATGTATATACCTTGGGTTCAATTTTATGTTAAATATACAACTTTGGTTCACAAAAAAATGAATCAAAGTTGTATACATTTAATCAAAAAGACCTAAATGACAAGGATTAAACGATTAAAGTATTAAAGTATGTATACTAATTTGATTCACCGTACAAGACCGTGTACGTTGAATCAAAGTTGTATACATATAGGAACCAAAAGTGTATACATAAGTCTTTTTTAGTATAAAAAACTAAACAGTACATTATTTCTAAATTTTTTATGGATCAAATGCTTATACATAATATCCATTCTTTTGAACCAAAATTATATACATATTATAAAAATGAACTCAATTCTATACTTTAAATCCATTAATGTTTATATAATTTTCTGATAAATAACATTTCGCTTCCAACAATCTACCATACCATCTGTCTTCTTAATTTAGGTACATCGTGGTTTTCAAGATGATACCTAGTTGCAAATGAATGTCTTAATTTGTGTACTGAAAGAGAAGGTTTTCCAAATGCAATAGCATATTTTTCAACAATTTTTTCAATTGGTCGCGCAGAAAGTCTTCTGGATTTTCCTTTTGGCCCCATTGATGAAGCGATAAATAATGCTTTGTTGTCCTTGTTTACTTTGTACTTTTGTTCACGAATTTCTATGTATTGTTTTAAATCCAACCCTGCCTGCTCACTAAAGTAAACATACTGTTCTTTATTTCCTTTTCTAATAACTCTCTGGATTTAAATTCTTGTCATCAAATTCGAAACCAAATTCGTTTTCTATTGCTACAAAGATTCGTATACCAGTCACTGAATTAATACCTATAGCAAATAAATCTTCATCATTGCTTATTTCTGAAGCGTCATTAATACCATCAATATATTCAACCATTATTTGTTTAATCCTAGTTTCAGTATCTTCCATCTTCTCACCATCCTATCCCTACTTCGGTATACTTGTCTTTAATCTTTTTGCAAATGAATGAGGCGTCATTCTATGAAAAGAGATTAATTGTCCTTCAAAAATCACATTAAAGACACCGTAGGGCGTTGGAGATAATTCCATCATTTCTGAACGGTCTTTAATATTGATAATATTTGGTATAATTTTTAATGATTCTGCTGCTTTGATGGCATTTTGTGTTGCTACATCTAGATATGGACATTGACTGGTACGTAATATAGTTAATCCTTGATTGAAACGCTTTAAACGTTCGTTCCAATTATCTAGGAAGTAAGGATTCTCATATTCACTACGTATCTTATATACTAATAATTCAAAAGAGTAAGGAGCATTATCAACTTGTATAAATCCATTTTTAACAAAAATGGATTTTGAAGGAGACCAACCTGTATCTGGATTTGTAACTACAACTACTCCTTTTTTATTCTGACTCTTTGCATCATCGATACACTGTTGAATAAGTTGAGAACCAAGACCCAAATTAGTCTCCCCAACCCATAAACAATGGATAACTAAATAATCATCTGCATGAACAACCCTCCATGAGACTTCTCCAGGAGCGTATTCTATAAAACCCAATTGTTTTCCATTGTCTTTTAACTGAATATAAACTAAACCATTTTTAGTCTCTTCTTCTGTCCATTTTATTTTCTGTTTGTACCCATCGGACTTCTTCATACTTCTCATACAATAGCATCCGTTTTCACGTATACTATTTTTAAATACTTCAATACCCATAAAAAAACTCCCCTCCTATACGAGTGTTTTATCTTGTTTTTTCTCACGCTCTTTTTTTAATTCTCTTTCCCACTTCTGAATAAACTGTTTCACCTCTTCTTCACCAAATAAAGACTTAGCAATACTTTTCCCTACTATTTCGAGCGTATCATAAATGTCTCCAGAAAGTTCTTGCCTCTTAAGTAGTGATAAATAACTTTGATAGCAAGAATGTTTAATTTATTGATTTTTTGCATCAATCAACTTGTTTAAGTCTTCCGTACTTGCAAAATCATGTAATGCCTGAATACATATTTCATTCGTTGGACTATCAATTTGACTATTGTATGCTGTATCATTTTTAATCGAGTTTGTTGCAGGAGTAATCTGGGCTAAGTTTAGTTTAAGTGCCAATTCAGGTCTCAATTCAATTAGTTCAATTAAAGCATCCACAACCGTATAAAGCCAAGGTAGTCCAGTATGCTCCCCTTGTGCAATCCCAATTTCAGTTAGTTCAACTTGATTTTGGAGCTGCTCATGTAAATAACCCTGGATAGTGTATTTTTTCGTTTAATGGAAGCATAACAATTAAATCAATTCCTAAGTCATCAAGCCATAATGCTGCATCTTTAAATAATTGAACTGATTGTCTCTCAGTTAACCCTGGCATACCAATTATTAGGTTGCCAATAGCTTGAAACTCAGCATCATAAATATTTTTAATTGCATTTATAATATGTGAATTCTTTGTCC
>JAEWDX010000268.1 GCA_023389895.1 Bacillota bacterium | reverse complement strand
GGCTAGCATTTAATGAAATGGCAGCTGATTTCTGATAAAATTGCTGAATATTCATATTTAAATCTCCCTAATATGATATAACTTAATTAACTCTCTTCTATTCTATTAAGTTAACTCTTCAAACATGAGTTATTGGAGGAAAAACATGAAAAAACTGATTATGATTGGTGCCGCCGTTATCATTATTCCAATTTTTATTATTTCCACAATCCACGGGAAAATAATAAAAACAGCCAAGCAAACTCCCCCTGATGGCGTCCCGCATTTAATTATTCTCGGTGCAAAAGTAAACGGAGAAGAAATGTCACTTAGCTTATTATATCGAGCCCAGAAGGCATTAGAATACTTAAAGAAAAATCCCGAGACGACAATAATTGTGACTGGTGGGCAAGGACAAGGTGAAGATATAACTGAAGCCGAAGCTCTTAGTCGTTTTTTACTTGAGAATGGAATAGTTGAAGATAGGATACTTAAAGAAGACCTCTCAACGTCAACATATGAAAATTTAAAATTCACGAAAGAGTTATATCAAGTTGATAATGCTGTTATCGTCAGCAATGATTTCCATTTATATCGCTCTATTACACTAGCCAAGAAGATCGGTATTAAAGGATATCCGCTAGCCGCAGAAACACCATCTGTTGTCAAAGCATCTCTATTTATTCGAGAGTATGCAGCCATTCTAAAAATGAAGCTGCTAGGATTATGATGATAATACTTTTAAAGTAGAAAAAGGCCTCTCACATGCCAAACCCCTCAATTTCTAGAATTTGAGGGGTTTCATTTTATCCCACACTTAACGGGTAGTAAGACTCCCACCTCAAGCTTCAGAGAAATCGAAGAAGCTAGGTGGGAGATAACTACCCGTAAAGGTCCGACGACGGACAGGATGTCCTAGTCAGGCGAAGCCACAGGACAAGGAAAACCTCGTCAGCGACACATCGCACGACCAAAAGTGGAACTTTTGGGAGGACGTGGCGTTTTGAGCGTGATTGGTTCGACTAACCATCAGTGGGGGATGAAGAAAGCCCCCACTGATGGAAGGCTCACTTTATACAAGTTCTTTTTTGCGAAGAATGGTTATACTTCCTACAAGCAAGGCTACCATTCCCACTAGTGAAACAATTACAGTAGGTAAAGTCTCTTTAGGAAAATGTTGGTTTATAATAAACGTAGTTGTGTAAGTTGAAAGCAAAGATGGGCTCCATTCCAGCCATTTTATGAATGTACTGCTAATGAGACTTAAAATAATCACAGACACAATTGTAATAAACCCAACAACACCAGGTGACCTGAAAAAAGAATTAAAGAAAACCGATACGGTCAAGACAAAAGAAAGCCAAATTCCATTCACTGCGTAGGACTGGAAGAAATCAGCAAAAGGTATATTTTCAAAAAGAATAACGACATAGTACCATGATGCTACATAGCCGATAAAATAAGAAACCCATAAAAGCAGCATTGCCCCTGCCCATTTAGCCGTAATGAAAGACGTGTAAGAAATAGGTTTTACTAATATAAGTCCTGCAACCCCACTCTTTCTTTCGCCAGCGATGATTCCCATTGAAGTTAACGCAATAATTAATATGCCTAATGTATTATACTGACCTTGAGAGGCTGCAAGCACTTCCTCCGCTGATGGAACTGGCATTTGGAAGACCGCCCCTTCTGGTAAACCACCAACAAAATCGAGAATCTTCGGCATATAGTAAAGTGTCAGTGGTTCTTGTACTCCTAGCAAAATAAAGACCATTGGTACCCATATCCATTTAAAATTTCGAATCATTTCAAGCTGTTCTTTTTGAAATAAAGTTATCCATTGATTCATTTTTGCACCACCTTCATAAATACATCTTCTAAACTAGTTCTACTAATCTCAAATTTAGTTAGCGGCCAATTTTGTTCTCCAGTCTCTTGAAGAATTATTTTCTTCGCACTTTCAATATTCTCAACAAAAACACTTGCGATATTGCCTTCATAAGTAATAGACTGAATCTGAATAAGCGAAGATAATTGCTCTATATAGTCCTCTGTTTCTCCTCCAAACATTAGTTCGATCTTTGGTTGCTGGTGTTTATCCCGAAGTTCTTCCATTGTCCCTGATTCAACCAACATTCCATTATGGAGAAATAAAATTTCATCACAAACTTCTTCCGCATCATTTAATATATGAGTAGAAAAAAGAATGGTCGTTTCTTTCTTCAGCTGTTCAAGGAGCTTCAGCACCTCCCTGCGGCCGAATGGATCAAGCGCAGAAACTGGTTCGTCAAGCATAACTAATTTTGGCCGATGAATAATTGCTTGCGCAATGCCTAATCGCTGCTTCATCCCGCCGGAATATTTGCCAATACGGCGATTTTTTGCATCTGCAATTCCAACAAGCTCAAGCAGTTCATCCGAACGTTCTTTTGCTTGCTTACTACTTAAACCAGAAAGCTTTCCAGCATATTCTAAAAATTCTCTGCCCGTCATCCATTCGTAAAAAACAGGATGCTGTGGGAGATAGCCAATCAATTTCCGAAAGTCCTCCCCCTCTTTAATACCAGAAAACTTAATCATTCCCGATGTTTGCCTCATTAACCCGGATAGCATTTGTAGTGTCGTCGTTTTACCAGCACCATTAGCCCCAAGCAATGCAATACATTTTCCTTTCGTTAATTTGAAGTTCAATCCCTTAATCACTTCAAGATCAGAAAATTGCTTTTTCAGATCCTTTACCAATACAACCACATTCATTATTGATTTCTCCTTCCAACAACAAAATACAGAATTGGACCAATAAGGTTACCGAATAAAATGATAACTGCCCATAACCATTTTGGCCCGTTCGTCTTTTCAATCCGAACTAAATCAATTACGGCAATGATTAAAAGGATAAACTGAATAATAATGATTGGTGCGATAATTGCCCAATTGATTTCTTGCAAAACACTCATCATCCTCTTCCTTCCCAGTGTTTTTTTGTCTCTCCATACATAAGACGACTAAGTAAAGAAATCGTTCAATAAAAAAAAGCTAAGGTTTATATCCCCCAGCTTTTTTGGTTTATCAAATGATTCTAAAGATAAATGGAAAGCGATATTCCTTTCCTTCATACGCTTTAATTGCTGCAATAATCGGAAAGATAAATGCGAGTATGCCTAAAGCCCAAAGAAATATTGCTCCAATTAAGATAATGATCAAAATTCCACTTATGATAAAATACACGCCATAAGAAATAAGAAAATTGAAATATTCCCTGCCATGATAGTCAATAAATGATGACTCATCCTTCTTAATAAGCCAAATGACTAACGGACCAAGAAATACGGTAAAGAAGCTTGAAACATAAATCGCTGCAGCTAGCAACCTTTCTTCATTTGATGGCATTCATTATTCCTCCATTTCATTCATTCTTTAAATTCTTTACGTTTTAACTAAACATAATGTTTCATTTTATTATACTAATCTTTTTTAAAATCTAACTAAACAAAAGTCTGATCTTCTATAAATTAGTTCTCGTTTAGGACAACCTGAATAGACTTTTTATAGACATGCAGATTTTCATTCATTTATCTTTATTCAGGAGACAATCATATTATGAAAGGTTGATGCCTTTTGCTATCTAAATTCGAGGCCTTTATTCTTGGGATCGTTCAAGGTCTTACTGAATTTCTACCAATCTCTAGTACAGGACATTTATATATAGGAAGACATATATTCGGACTTGATGAAGCTGGTCTTTTTTTGGATACGATGCTCCATGTGGGAACATTTCTTGCCGTGCTTGTCGTTTACAAAAATGAGCTTCTCCAAATTATTAAACACCCATTTGGCAAGCTTTCGCTGCTACTCGTTGTTGGAACCATTCCCGCAATCATTGTCGGACTCTTATTTCGCGATCTTTTTGAGATGATTTCGAAAACAGGGGTAACCATTGGCTGGGAGTTTTTATTTACTGGTTTTATTCTGTGGATGGCTGACCGTGTTAAAAATGGTGCTAAAAAAATGAAGCAAATAAGTTATGTGGATGCTCTCTTTATTGGCAGCTTTCAGGCAGCGGCCATTTTCCCAGCCATCTCACGGTCCGGCTTAACGATTGCTGCTGGTTTATTTAGAAAACTTGACCGTGAAACAGCGGCATATTTCTCATTTCTACTTTCAATACCAGTGATCGCTGGAGGGATTGTTTTTCAATTTAAAGAGATGGTTTCAGGACATGCTGAAACGGTTTCATTAATAAGTTTATGTATAGCGACGATTTCATCAGCGCTATTCGGCTATATGGCTGTTGTATGGATGATCAACTTTTTGAAAAGAAAGTCATTAAAAATATTTGCGATCTATGTTTGGATTGTAGGATTATTTATTCTTGTGCTACAATTATCTGGTGTTTTTTAGAGAAAAATACTTACGCTAGGAAGGTCGTTCGATATGCAGGAATTCATCCTTTCCATTTTCAATTTTTTATCAGAGCTAGGCTATTTAGGAATTGCTTTAGGATTAATGATCGAAGTAATCCCAAGTGAAATTGTCTTAGGCTACGGTGGATACTTAATAAGTATCGAAAAAATAAATTTTTGGGGAGCGCTTCTCGCAGGAATCGTTGGTGGGACCATCGCGCAAATTTTTCTTTATTGGCTTGGTCGTTATGGAGGAAGACCCATTCTTGATAAATATGGAAAATTTCTTTTAATAAAGAAAGCTCATTTAGACGCATCTGAACAATGGTTCAAAAAATATGGCACTGGGGTCATTTTCACTGCAAGATTTGTCCCAGTTATTAGACATGCTATCTCCATCCCTGCTGGCATTTCTAAAATGCCGCTATCTATCTTTATTTCTTATACAATGGCTGCAATGGTTCCATGGACAGTCTTGTTTTTGTTGCTCGGAATTCAGCTTGGTGACCATTGGCAAAATATTAAAGAATATGCTAAACCTATGCTTCTACCAATTATAATCATTGCCTTTCTATCGGTTGTTATTTACTTTTTGTATAAAAGACGAAAATCCTCGTAATTTTAGCAGAAAAATCTGTTGAATTTTGACACAAAATAGCTAAAAAAATGGCCTAAAAACTATTTCATTTTTGAAGAATTTTTAGTATTATACTTTCAGTAATAAAAAAATCGGCAACGATTATATAGGGAAGGCAAATGGTGCGCCACCAGTCATCGACTGGTTCTAGTGGGTTCGATTCCCACCCCGAAATTTTTTAAGCACTTTACAAAAAATTTCGAGGGTGGACCGAATACTCTAATGGCAGAGTAGGACTGTCCTCATTTTGGAGGGATAACCTATGCTCAAGAAACGTGACTTTCAAGATTGCCATTGCTTATATGATTTAATGATTCATCCAGATGTCTTTCCCTTTGTCCGCCATAAAGCATATTCTTATGATGAGTTTGTCTTTAGTACGAAGCAAACAATTGAAGCAGAAGAACGTGGTGAATTAATTTCACGCACTATACTTGATGAATGGGGTACTCCCGTTGGAATCATTAATTTATATGATATTCATAATTTTGCAGGTTTTTTAGGCACTTGGCTTGGCAAACCCTATCATGGTAAAGGATACAATCAATTAGCTAAAGAAGCTTTTTTCAATGAGCTTTTTTATGAAACAGGAATTGAAACGATTTATATGAGAATTCGAAGAGAAAATATTCGCTCCTATAAAGCTGCCCTTAAACTCCCTTATGTTTTACCAGCTAATGAAACGAGAAAATCCATTTATGAACAATTAAATGCCAACGGACTCATTTATAATCTTTTTGAAATACCGAAGGATTTATATTCACTTCATGTATTACGTGAAGGTAGTGTAAATGCGATAGATGCATCTCATCTAAAAAATGCTTAAATAACTCATTCGGAACAATTAACATACAATTGTTCCGAAATTGAATATTTATCCCGTAAGCTCTCCTTTTTGCTCACACAACAAGCCCAAGCTGATCCTTATGGGAATATGTTATATCTTTTAAATCGGTTAGTGAACCGATTTCTTTTTATTTGGCTGTGGTAAAGTCCATTGTTAATTGTGTACGACGGAAATTAACCGTTATAAAATTAACAAAGCTTTTAGTCCGTTAATACATCTAATCCACCAGTTTGATCGATACCCATTTGAAATATAAACTCCTCTAGCTCTTCATTTGTTAATGTTTCAAAACGTCCATCAAGGAAAAATACTTGAGTTTGATTCGGATTAATTCTGTTTAAATGAAAGCTCATTCCATCTCTTCCCTTTCGATATTTTTTAAAGTATATAAACTATTTTGAACATTATTCTTTTATTTCATTCTTTTACTATTAACATTTACCGATATGTAAAAAGTCTTAAAGAGAAAAATCATGATATAATTTCTTATTAATTAAAAATATGTTTAGAAGAGGAAGGAAGAATGAAGCAAACTTATTCTAAAAAAATGAAGCTTAGACAACTGCTCTATATTTTAATCCCTATACTCATTACGCAAATTGCGATGTATTCGATGAGTTTTTTCGACACAACGATGGCAGGACATTATAGTTCAAACGATTTAGCAGGTGTAGCCATTGGTTCCTCTCTTTGGCTCCCAGTTTATACGGGGCTTAGTGGGATTCTTCTATCCATTCCTCCCATTGTAGCTCAACTCGTTGGCGGTAATAAGAAAAATGAGGTTGCCTTTTCAATCATTCAGGCGCTTTATTTAGCTGTTATCATCGCAATCGTTGTCATCATTATCGGCAGCTTTGTTCTAGAGCCAATTTTAAATGGCATGAAACTAGAAGCTTCCGTACACGAAACGGCCTTTCAATATTTAATCGCCTTAAGCTATGGAATTATTCCTTTATTTGTTTACAATGTCATCCGCTCATTTATTGATACCCTTGGAAAAACTCGAGTAACGATGATCATCACTTTAATGGCTTTACCCATTAATATTTCACTTAATTATTTGCTTATTTATGGCGCATTCGGGTTTCCAGAATTAGGTGGCGTTGGTGCCGGCTATGCAACCGCCATCACATATTGGCTTATTACTGCAATTTCACTCTATATAGTGAATAAAAAAATGCCCTTTTCTCATTATCGGATTTTTAAACAGTTTTATGCACTCTCCTTAACAAAATGGAAAGAGATTCTAATAATTGGGCTTCCGATTGGGTTTGCCATTTTCTTTGAAACAAGCATTTTCTCAGCTGTTACATTATTTATGAGCAATTTCGATACGATCACGATCGCTGCCCATCAAGCTGCGATTAATTTCGCATCCTTACTTTACATGATTCCATTAAGTATCTCGATGGCATTAACGATCATTGTCGGATTTGAAATTGGGGCAAAACGTAGCAAGGATGCAAAGGAATATAGCTGGATGGGTGTTTCAATAGCCATCTTCATGGCATTTATCAGCGGGGTCATTTTATTTATGCTTCGAAGTGAAGTGGCGGGAATCTACACGAAAGATAGCGAAGTATTGCAGCTAACTTCTCAATTTTTGATTTTCGCGATCTTTTTTCAGCTTTCAGATGCGATTCAAGCACCTGTTCAAGGAGCTTTGCGAGGATATAAGGATGTCAATATTACTTTCATTATGACGCTCATCTCTTATTGGGTTATTGGACTTCCTACGGGATATATGCTTGCGAATTATACAGATTGGGGAGCATTCGGCTACTGGATTGGCTTAATTGCTGGATTAGCTGTTGGAGCAGCTTGCTTAAGCTACCGATTGCTTCATCTTCAAAGAAAGCAAAACAAGCTTGCGTTTAAGGAAAATGTCCTTTAAAGAAAACTATGGCTGCCTCATCTATTGAAATAAGGCAGCCTATTATCGCGTTATTTTCCCTAACACATCTTTTCCACCAGTAATAGGAATAACGCTCCCAGTTATAAAGTCAGAATTTTTCTCAATTAGAAAGGCGATAACTCTTGCTATATCCTCGCCAGTACCAGGTCTACCGATTGGTGCGTTCTCATCCTTTAGCTGTGAGGCATTAAAAATATCCTTTTCCTTCCAATCACTCGTAATATCTCCTGGACAAACCATATTCACCGTAATTCCATATTCCGCCTCTTCCATAGCCAGTGTTTTCGTCAAGGATGCAACACCACTTTTGGCGGCAGCAAAAGCTGAACGATAAATCCAACCAGGCGCTGTTTCTATCCGATCAAAGCCGATCGTAATAATTCGGCCCCATTTTTTCTTTCTCATTAGTGGGATAATGGATTTCGATAAATAGAAAACAGCATTTAAGTTCCCATTTATTAAATAATTCCATTCTTCATTCGAATAATCTGTCATTGATTTTCTACTATGTATATAGGGACCAGCATTATGAATTAATATATCAATAGTAGAAAATGCTGAAATCGCCCTTTCGACAATTCTTTCGCAATCATTCGAATTGGTAACATCCCCTTCAATAACGAGATTTTCCGTCCCATATTTACTTGATAATTCAGCCGCAAGCAATTCTGCTTTTTCTTTACTCCTTCGATAATTTATCGCTAAATGAATCCCTTTTTCTGCAAGCTGAAAAGCAGTCCGCCTGCCAATACCTGTGGCACCTCCTGTTATTAAAGCTGTTTTATCTCGCATATGCATGCATTCCCCATTTCATTCATGACTTTTTTCTATGTTTTTTAGTATTTAAATTTTCGAAAATTTACTAACACTTGTATATTTTAGCTGATAAAAAAAGGGTTATTAACATTATACTATTAAGATCAACGAATATATGCAAATAAAAACAATCATATACTTCTACTTCCAATCATATCTAAAAACTTCGTCATGACATAAATTTTCTTTAACCGATGGGCAAATAATCGCATATGATAAGGCAGATGAATTTTTGGAGCATTTTCTCAGGAAGGAGGACAGCAGATGTTTCCTTGGGGGCGTTTTCCATTTCATAATAAAGAAACGAATAAAATGATGGAGCAAATAAAGCCTGAAGAAATTAATCACTACATTCAAAATTTGATGGGGCAACTTATGCCTGACCAAATTCAACAGGTGCTGGAAACACAGGATTTTAATAAACAAACAAAACAGTCAGCACCGAAACGATCAACCTTTCCAGCAACTGTTTTTGAAACGCATGATTTCGTTTATGTAAGAGTGGAAATTAAAGACGAGGAATGGTTGAAAAATATACGGCTTTATCATACTTCTAACCAATTGATTATCGAACATATTCCAAAGCTTGAAGACAAACATACGATTACCCTCCCCGCACTCGTCAAGAAAAAAGGAGCGAGTACACTCATTAAAGAGGGAATACTCGAAATCAAAATTCCAAAGAATATTGATATGCAATACTCAGAAATTGAACTTCAGTCATAGGAAAGAGCAGCCCCTATATAAAGGAACTGCTCTTTTTATTCAAATTCGATATTCGACTTGTCCGATTATTTTCCGATAAACATTTGTGTCCAGTAATTGCCATCAGCTACATAGCCGACACCAATATGAGTGAAGCTAGCATTTAAAATATTTTTACGGTGACCTTCACTGTTCATCCAAGCAGTTACAACTTCTTCAGGTGAACGCTGTCCCATAGCAATGTTTTCTCCTGCACTACGATATGAAATACCAAATTGCTTCATCATATCAAATGGTGAACCATATGTTGGGCTAGTATGGTCAAAGTATCCTTTTTCTTTCATATCACTAGATTTTGTACGAGCAACTTTGCTTAAATCTTCATCAAGCTGTAATGCAGCAACTCCATTTTTAGCACGTTCAGCGTTTGTTAATTCAACAACCTTTTGCTCATATGCACTTACTGATGTTGAAGTAGGTGTAGATGGTTGTTGTTCGGTTGTTTGTGATGGTTTTGATGGCTGTTGCTGTGCTGGTTGTTGTTGTGTTGGCTGCTGCTGTGTTGGCTTTTGAACTGGCTGTTGTGGTTTTTGACTATCTTGTCCATTCCCTTGATTGAGATTCCATTGAATATTATGGTTTTTTAAATATTTTTGTAGAAAGCTATTTATTTGATCATAATTGATATTAGCAGGTTGAGAGTAATGTATATTCGCTTTTTGAGGTGTTGGACAATTTGAAGCTGCGTCCGCTTTATTTACTCCGGGTGCTGAAACTAATAATGCTGCTGCCGCTGCTACTGAAAAAATAACCTTCTTGTTCATTCTTAACATCCTCCTCTTGTTGTGTAAATCTATTTTTTTGATGTCTTGCTTGCATAATTATCATAGCACACGTTTTTTGTAATATTTTTGGAAGGATTATGTATTTCGGAGGATAAGTAGTGATATTTTTTATCATTTCATTTGCTAGAAAGAAAGAATCTGAGTTGAACGCCGATATTAATGTCTTTCTTTCAAATTTCTTATTAAGAAACTAAATTTGGATTAAATAGACAATAAAGGATACTTTTGATTGGATAAACCAAATTAATACTAAAAAATGACTGTTGACAAGTTTTTAAGACACTGACTTATTTTACTTTTGTTACGGCTATATTACATTATTTCACTAATGTACAATAGAAAAGCAGCCGAATCGGCTGCTTTTCTATTGCGCATTATCTTTTTCATCATTATGTTCGCTATGTTCCTCCATCTCCATTGAAGATGAATCACCTTCTGGTTCACTAGGATGACCAATGGTAAATTCCTTTTTTGGCATATTATGCATATTACGCGCAGTTACATGGGAATAAATATAATATGTACCTTCTTCTGCAAAACTCTTTTCTAAACGATAAATGCCATTTTCAGCATGTTCAACAATAATTTTTTCATGATTCTCATCATTGGCACGCCAAATTTCGAATTTCACGTCATCAGCATCTGTTACTTCTTCTTCCCCATAAGTAACCTTCGCTTCAAATGTGACCGGTTCATTCACTTCAGCCTTCTCTGGGTTAATGGTTAATTGAACGTCAAGAAACTTTGGTTCTTCATCCTTACTTTTCTGCGAACAAGCACTTAATACAATAATGAATACAAAGATAAAAAACAAAAATGATTTTTTCACTAAACTTCTCCTTTTCACTTTATTCAAACTCAATGATTGGAAGCTTTATTTGTACAGTTGTGCCTTTGCCAACCCTACTCGAAATGGATAGAGTACCTCCATGAAGATTGATGAGCTTTTCGGCAATCGCAAGACCCAATCCGCTGCCGCCATCATTTCTTGTCCTTGCTTTATTAACCCGATAGAACCGCTGTTTTATTTTCCTGATGTCATCATCCGGAATACCAATCCCAGTATCCATTATATCGATGCTACAATAATCTTCTCCTATCCTATATAGTTTAATGGATATTCCACCTGTTTCTGTATATCGAAGAGCATTATCCATAATGTTTTGGATAACTTGTTCAATCCTACCCTCATCCCCATTTATGATCATATCAGGATCAAGTTCACACTTAAACGTTAAGTTTTTCTCCTGCATTGTTTCTAAATATTTCTGTGTAGAATCTTCTACAAGCTGTGCAAGTGGAAGAGGTGTTTTTTCTAAACGATATTCATCTGTGTCAATCTTCGAGAGATCCAGTAGATCGCCAATAATTCTTTCCATTCGTCCAGCTTCACGATAAATTAAATTTATATACTTTACCCGCTCCTCTTTACTTTTCGTTAAACCGCATACTATCGCCTCACTATACCCTTTCACATAACTAATGGGTGTTCTTAATTCATGAGAGACATTCGCAAGAAACTCCCGCTTCCTTTCATCTTCTTTTCTAATCGAATTAGACATATGATTGAAGGCATGAGCAAGCTGACCAATCTCATCCTTTGAATCATTTCGAACAATGACAGAATAGTCTCCCTTTGAGACCCTTCTTGCCGCATGCTTCATCTCTACTAATGGCTTTGTTATTTTTTTCACGATAATGGTACCTAGGCATATCGCAATAATAGTAAAAAGAAGTGCTGCAATTAACCATAACAAAGCAAAATCAGTCGCCACCTCTGATATTTTCGCTAATGGAACATATAAATAGATAATCCCTTCAAGGCGATTATCATCTAAGAGCGGAATAACTACTGCCATAATTTTCCGATCAAATCGCTCCTCGTAACCGCTTTTTTTAACCGGTTTACCTTGAAGTAACTTATCTCTTTCCTTCCCACTGATTAATGCTTCATAATCAATTTCAAAAGGAAGACATGCACTTAATTCACGGGGATTATTAACAATAAATATTTCTGTATCCGTCTTTGAACTATACCATTCAATCTTGTCTTTTAATTCCTCTGTCAACGGCCCACCAGAGTAATCACTTGCTAATCGTTCACCTTCATCAAGGAGCGAAAGCTCAACATTTTCAACATATAATTTCTCATAAAAAAGATAAGACAAGAAATAAGAATAAAGAATCGTAATAAGAATGGTTGCCGTAATCGTTATCCATAATTTTTTTGCAAGACTATCTGTAAGATGCTTCATTTGCTGGTACCTCAAATTTATAGCCAATTCCCCATACCGTTTGAATATAATCACTGATGCCAAGTTTCATTCTCAATGTTTTTATATGTGTATCCACTGTTCTCAGGCTGCCGAGATAATCAATGCCCCATATATGCTCTAGAAGCTGCTCTCTGCTTAAAGCTTGGGAATAATGCTCGGCAAAAAAGAGCAATAATTCAAATTCCTTTAAGGTAAGTGCGATACTTTCATGGTCAGCAACAACAGTTCTTGCTATTCGATCAATCGTAATTTTCCCAATTCGAAGAATTTCTGCTTCTGTTTTTGAGTTTTTTGTTCTTCTTAAAATTGCCTGAATTCTAGCAATCATCTCTCCAGGACTAAATGGCTTAACAATATAATCATCCCCTCCAATCTGAAGAGCTTTCACCTTGTCCCATTCTTCCCCTTTTGCAGATAGAAAGATGATTGGCATGTCATATTTCTCTCTAATTTTCGCACAAAGTTGAAATCCATCTTCACCGGGCATCATAATATCAAGCAAAATTAAATCGATAGAGCTTTCCGCTAAGATAGTCGCTGCTTCCAGACTGTTACTTGCCAAATAACAGTAAAAACCTGAATTCTCCAGATACATATCCACAAGATTTCTCATATCCTCTTCATCATCAATAATTAGGATGTTTATCTTTCTCATCATTTTCTCTCCCCCGTAATACAATCTGAAAAGGACCGTTGCCAACTGGGATTGTTTTTATTATTTTTAGATTATTTGGATTTAAAAGATGTACATCATTACTATCATAGCCGGTAATCAATAAGGAATCACCCGTTAAAACCATCTCAAATGGGTTAGAGCCGACAATAACAGAGTCTAGGATATTCCCTTTACTATCCAATTTATACAATTTGCTTGAACCATGACTAAGAACAAATGCTGAACCGTCTTTACAAAGAAAATTAACCGGCATAAATGGAGCAGGTATTGTATATTTTAATTTCCCAGTTTCTAAATCATAAACATGAATATTCTTTTCTATTTCCGCTCCCGCTCCATGTCCACCAATCCAAATTTCCTTTTCCTTTTCATTGACTAAAGCACCTGCGGCAGAAGGATGGATTTGAAAGCCTGTCGCTTTATCCTTCGTTTTTAGATCAATGACAATAAGCTGTTGTTTATTAAAGCTGAGTACATATAATTTATGGCTCTTTTTTGCTTCAATGATTGTAAGTGGATTTTGCTCTGTTTGTACTGACTCTTTTTCATTCCCATTTAAGTCAAAAAAACGGATTTTATTTAGCCTCTGGTCAACTAAGGTAATTTCTTTATTCGACTGTAGCAACTTTCCATTGACAATTCCCTTGCCCGTTTTCCAGCTATTAATAAGCTTTCCCATTTTCAATGAATATAGATCGGCTGATTCAACTTGCTTTCCAAATAGTAAAATAGAATCGTTGTCAGGAAGAATAATAGCCCCTGTATATGGTTTATTCATTTTCCAATCTGCTATCTTTATCTTTTTATCTAAATCTATGAATGACAGTGTCGTATCTTTAAGATTGATCGTTATGGCTAAGGAAATATCTTCTTGAATCTTAGGGTATTTTTCCTGCGAACAGGAAGTAAACAAAAGTAGAGGAATCATTAAAATAAACAATTGTACTAGTACCCGCATATTTCTCTCCTTACGATTTGGTGATATTTATCTATTTTACCTTTTTATTGTGTTAAAACTGTGAAATTAAAGAAGGTTATATACTCCATTTTTACATAAAACATGACGTG
>JAEWDX010000244.1 GCA_023389895.1 Bacillota bacterium | reverse complement strand
GATGTATGCTGCGATTGAGTTGATTTCACAGCTGCCAGGCTATCGTAATAAAATTCTCGTTCTTGGTGATATGCTTGAATTAGGGCCAGCGGAGAAGGAATTCCATTTTAAAATCGGTGAATCCATTGATCCAGAAAAAATTGATTATTTATTTACATTCGGTGAACTTGGCGATTTTATAGCAAAAGGTGCGAAAGCGAAAATGTCGTCTGAACGGATTTTAACCTTCACTGAAAAAGATCCTTTAATTGAGGCACTTCAAAAGCTTGTAAATGAAGAGACAATTGTATTAGTTAAAGCTTCGAGAGGAATGAAGCTTGAGGAAATTGTAAAGGAATTATAATAGTACTAACCTTTAGAAAAAATCCAATTTTCTATGTGAAATTGGGATTTTTCATTGAGTTGTTCCTCTTTTTAACAGAACATAGGATTTATTCCAAGTAGGAATATTTCTTTTTTCGAAGATGTTCAGAAATTGTTCAGAATGAAATCGGTAAAATTAACAGTATTTACAATGTTCAACTATTCGCCTTATGTGAGAATAGGCCTAGTTATTTTTTTGCGATATAATAATAGAAAATAGAGATATCGTGACGGGAGGATTAACATTAAGATGGGCAGATGTCCGTTTAATTCCTTGCTTAAAAATGAGCAAGGAGCAATAAATTTATTTAATCGAGGAAGCCAAAAACAAGAAGTCATGATAGAAAAACAATCCATTCGGCTGGATGAGTCGGCAAGAAAGAAATTTGATGAGGTAAAGAACGGCAATGAATCTTCTCAAATTAAGTTTGTTGGCTTGTCGGAAAAAGATATTTTCAATCTTATTCAAATGCGTCCAATTATTGAGAAGAATGCTGTGGGAATTGTTGATAATTTTTACAGTCGCATTGAAAAAATGCCGAATTTAATGGGGATCATTAAAAGAAATTCGACAATCGATCGATTGAAAAAAACGTTTGTCCAATATCTACTTGAAATGGTATCGGGAGAAATCAATCAGGAATATATCGAACGACGAAAAATCGTTGGACGTGTTCATAATCGAATCGGCTTATTTCCACAATGGTATATTGGAGCTTATACAATTCTTCAAAATGAAGTGCTTGCTGTTTTAAACAAGGAAATGAATTCTAGTAAGGATTCGTTTGAATATTTCACTTCCTTCCAGCGTCTTTGTTCTTTTGATATGCAAATAGGGGTGGAAACGTATATTGAGTCTTACACGTCTTCGATGATGAAAATGAATGAAATTGAAGAAATTCAAGCAAACTTAAACGATTCTGCAGCGACATTGGCGGCGAGTGTTGAAGAGACATCATCGTCAATTGCCGATAAAGAAATGATTGTCGAGCAAATGCTTTGCGAAATAACGGATATCCAATCTTCATCTAAAAATTTGCTCGAACAAGTAGAAGAAGGTAAAAAGGATGTAGCGACTTCGTTAACAAAAGTAGATAAAGTCATCGATTTAATTGAAACGACGAAGCTCTTAACAGAGGAACTCAATGAAAGCTCTGTACAAATTGGGCAAATTGTTAATACGATTCGCGGAATTTCTAACCAGACGAATATTTTATCGTTAAATGCTGCCATTGAAGCAGCACGGGCTGGAGAGCATGGAAAGGGATTTTCAATTGTTGCACAGGAAGTTAGAAAGCTAGCTAATCAAACGGAAAATGCGCTTGATCATATCCATCGCCAAATTAGCTCTGTACAAGAAACAGTTGAAAAATTCGAACAAAGCTTTCAGCATATTGTTGATGAAACGAAATTGTTCAGAGAAACAAATGAAAATATCATTATAATTTTTGAAGAATCGACTGGATTTGTTCAAGTAAACGATAAAAAAATTGGTCATTTTGGTGGCTTCGTGAATGAATTTAAAAAAGCGTTTGAAGATATATCAGAAGCATCCAATCATATTTCCGATATGGCGGAAAAGTTAAGTGAAATGAATTATGAGCTAGCAGAGAAATTCCGAAGTTAATCTTTAAATAAATAGAAAACGAAATCAACCTTTTTACAATACAGAGGGATTATTTTATGAGTCGAAATCGATTTATAAAATAATCCCTCTTTTTTTGATTGCACTTCTAAAGTTAATGTTATATAGTGTGTATATAGATATGAACAGTATAACAGTTTTGAGGAGGACATAATATGAATACATGGAAGCAGGCGCTTTGGTTAGCGAAGTTTGAAATGAGAGCTTCAGTGAAACCGTTTTTTCTTTTATTGGGCTTTATGCTTCTTTATGGAACTTTTTTTTCGCTGACGATCGAAATGCATAATACTTTATTTTTTGATTTTTTCTTTTTGCTCGTTTTTTGGATTATGTATTATTTTACGAGGCCTAAGGAATTTCAATTGCAAAAAATCTCAGAGGGAGTATGGGCTTCTCCATTTGTTCTAATGCTCAATCAGTTGCCTATTCCTAAAAACACGCTAATCATTAGTCGTTTTCTTGTATTTTTTATTTTTTCACTTCCCTTTCATCTTTTTATTTTAACTTTTATTTATATTTTCTCAGCTGGATTTAGAGGGATAATGCCTGGCGCTTCATATATTGTTTTTTCAATTATTTGGTTATGCTTTGGAATTGCATCTGGGTCAATGTTCCCAGCAGGTGATGTTGGGGATAAAATGCCAACAAAGAAATGGGTTTTTGCTGCTAGCGCAGTGTTATTTTATGGTGCAGTACTCGGGCTTGTTATTGCCATTAATTTGTTTTCTGGAAGAGGAATTGTTAGCTGGACAATATATGCGGCAGGAGAATATCCATTGCTGTCGATTTTATTCTCTTGTATGGTAGCGATTGTTTCTGTCATTTACTATATGAGAAAAATGCGTAAGAAAATTGCTCAAATTGATTATTTAAAATAAATAGTTATATGTAATGTCTAGCTTCAGCGCCTAGCCCCTCGCCGACTAAGAATGCAACGTCCTGTTGCAACGTCGGCACTAATACGTCCTGTACGTCGGAGGTCATAAGCCAATCCGTCAAGAAGGTTAAAGAACAACCTCCCTGCCGGCTTGTCTTATGCTTGTTGGGGCTGACCGAGGCGCTTCAGCATTTCTAATAAGGAGGGGGTTTCATGGAACTTCCAATTCGATTATCGAAGGATTCGCGAGAACCGATCTATCACCAAATCGAGGAACAAATAAAGGCTTTAATTGCAGGAGGGCAGCTGCCTGCTGGGACATCACTTCCATCCATTCGCGTCCTTTCAAAGGAGCTTGAAATAAGTGTCATTACAATAAGACGAGCTTACTTGAACCTAGAGCATGAAGGGTTTATTTTTACGACACAAGGAAAAGGAACGTTTGTAGCGGAGATTGAAACTGAAAAAATGAAGGAAGTGACAACATTGTCTGTATACCAAGCCATTGAAAAGAGTATTGAAACAGCTTTAAGACATGATTACACCTTTGAACAAATTGAAGAAGCCTTTCTTGATGTCATAACTTCTATGAAAAAGAAGGGAGCGTCCGATCATGAGAGAGATTGAAATAAATGGCTTAAAGAAAACAATAGATGATTTTTCGATTGGCCCAATCAATTTAACGTTTGAGCAGGGGACGATTACTGCAATTGTTGGAAATAATGGCGCTGGTAAAAGTACATTATTAAAGCTTCTGATGAATTTAGTGAAAGCAGATGCGGGAGAAATCAAAGTATATGGGCAATCCGTTAGCGGTAAAGAGGAAGATTGGAAAGCGAAGATTGCTTATTTGCCACAAACAATCATCGGCTGGGAGCTTTTTAAAGGCAGCGATTTGCAGGATTTAGTAGCTAAATGGTATCCAACTTGGGATCAAAGGATGTTTGAACGAATCGTTGAGATGTTTCATATTCCTCTTAATAAAAAATACAGCAAGCTGTCACAAGGAATGCAGCAGAAGCTTAATATTGCTTTAACACTTGCTAGAGACACTTCTATTCTTATTCTTGATGAGCCTACAGCTCATATGGATATTCCTTCTAAACAAATGCTGATGGATATTTTTGTTGAATGGATGGAACGAGGGGATAAGTTGATGATTTTCTCCAGCCACCAAGCAGAAGATATTCGTAAGCTTGCAGATTATCTCGTCATTGTGCAAGAGGGAAGCATACTCGGAAAATTTGAGAAGGATGAGCTCTCTGAAAGGTATAAACGCTATTGGATGGAGGAGCCACTGCCAAATGAGATGATTCCAGGCGAAATTGCACGTAAACATGGACGGATTATCGTGACGAGCAGTCCCGAGGAGACAGAGGCATTTTTCGCAAAGAAGCAGTTAACTTGGCTTCAAGCAGAATCCCTAGAAATAGAGGAAATTATTACTTATATGCTGACAAATGGAGGTTTACAAAGAAATGGGGAAATCTATTCTTACCGTTAATCAAATTGGAAAAACCTTTAAGGATAAGAAAATTATTGAGAATATTTCTTTCGATGTTCATCAAGGAGAAATCATGGCGATTCTAGGTCCAAATGGTGCGGGTAAATCAACGACGATTCGAAATATAATGGGCATTATGCATCCTGATGAAGGCTCGATTACATTCCATAATCGGGAAGTTGGGGAAATTCCTCGCCAAATAATCGGCTATTTACCAGAAGAGAGAGGACTGTATAGAAAGGCGAAAATTATCGACATTCTCCTTTATTTTGCAGAGTTAAAAGATTATCCGTTAAAAAAAGCCCGTCAGCGTGCCTTGCAATATTTAGCAAAGTTTGGTCTAGAGGGGAAAGAAAAAGTAACGTTAGAAGAATTATCAAAAGGGATGGGTCAGAAAGTTCAATTTATCGCATCAATTATTCATGAACCTGAGTTATTGATTTTGGATGAACCATTCTCAGGTCTAGATCCTGTGAGTCAGGAAGTATTCAAACAGGAAATAAAAGATTTAGCGGCAAATGGGACTGCCATTCTATTATCCTCTCATCAAATGAATCTAGTTGAGGAACTATGTGACAGGCTTTATATGATTAATCGGGGCAGGAAAGTTTTACATGGCACATTAGAGGATGTGAAGAAACAATATGCAAACTTTAAATGTACCATCCATGGAGGAAACGATATGAAAATGCTTGAGAAGATCTCAAATGTTCAGCGTATTGAACAGAAAGAAGATCATTCGATCCTTTATTTAGATGCCGATATTCAACCAGCCACATGGCTCAAAGCCTTGCCTGACTCGCTTACGATAAATGAATTGGCACTTGATCGAATTTCATTACACGAAATCTTCATTGATATTGCAACCAACAATTGGAATAAGGGAATAGGTTCACTGTCCCAGTCAGCGAAGGCAGGTGATGTGCATTGCGAAATAGCATGAAGGTAGCAAAATGGGAATTTAAACAAAACATGAAAAATAAATCTTTTATCATTTCCTTATTTATAACACCGTTATTTTTCGTTGCATTTTCAATTTTACCAAGTATTTTTGCTCATCTAAAAAAGTGAACCTGAGCCAGTGAAGGTTTATCTCAATGATGAAGTTGGCATGTGGAAACAAGCGGAAGAACTGCTCAAATCACAGG
>JAEWDX010000230.1 GCA_023389895.1 Bacillota bacterium | reverse complement strand
CATTATAAACGATCATGCCTAAATAAAACCAATCTTGCTCGAAATGGAGGGCTGCAAGAAAATAACTTACAAATGCAGTAATGGATATATATGAAAACCAAACGAATAGACGAGACTTTAATTGTTTAGCTAATAATCCGTAAATTGGGATGATGATGAGACTTCCAAGCGCACCGAGAATATTTCTCCCTTCCCCATAAAACGAAAAATAAGGCCCTAGCAGTTCAAACCAACCAATTGATAGAATAAAAATGGGCAAAAATAAACTTCCAAGAACAATAAAGGCAAATGTTGTTCTTTCGATTTTTAAAATCTTTTTAGAAATAAACGCCATTCCATAAAATAAGACAGAAACGAACGCAATCGAGCTCGCCTTAAGCAAATCTGACATCGTATCCCAATTGCTTGTCGCAACAAACAAGCCGCCAATTAGTAAGAGAATCACCCCTAAATTAAGAAGCCAAGTAATATTTTTTTCTCTTATTTGTTCTGGTGTTGCTCTCTTTTTGATTGTTTTTTCTACTTTGGGCACATTTTGTTCTACTTCTTCTCTTAGTTCATTCTCGATTTTTTGATTAAGTTGCTCCAAATCTATATCTGTATAATATCTGTTATACGCTTTCATTATTTTAACAAAATGCTCTTCCGAAATATATTCGTTATTTTTCAACTTTAATAATTCGGAAATGAAAAATTGTTTCTTTTCTTCTTGCGAAGGAATATTCAAACGCCACACCCCACTGTTTTCATTAATTATAATTTACGTTAGTGTAATTTTACACTGTCTTTAATAAGGATTTCAATAGCTATTTTTCAATATTGGCTTTATTAAAATCCATTGTTCAATGGAGAGGAAATCAACAGTTAAGATAGCCTAATTAGTAGAATAACATAACGTTAGCTTTACTTGAACTGTCCGATAAGCAAAAAAAAACGAAGTACCCTGTACAAAAACATCTAAAGGGAACTCCGTATATTTAATCAGTGGATGCTAGCTATTGCTTGTATTTTGGTCGATTTGGTTCGCTATTATATTAAACTGCTCCAAAGTGCCGTAGCATCGGCATAATCATTGTGAAAGAAAGATGCAATCTTTTTTTAGCTCACATGATTACTTTTTCCATTTAGCATCAAGACTGCTTCTTCGTTCTTAGCGATTTTTGTTAATTGGGCATCAAGACGCTGATTTATCGTAAGCAGCTCCTCACTAAAGATTTTTACAGTTGTGCCCTTTAAAAACTCAAATAAATCATGAAATTCTTCTTTTTGATATGATTCCAAGCGATCGATATATTCCTTTATATCTGTTAGATCGATTTGATTCACTTCTACTCGATGCTCAATACTGTCTAATTTTTCAAGTTTTTCCAATCTGTTTTCTAGACCTTCGTATTTCTTTTCCATATCAAGAACAAGTTTTTTAATATCTTGCATCTCTTGAAGTATTTTTTGTAGTATCTCCTCCATTATTATCCGCTCCTTATTAATTTGTATCTTAATCATACAACGTTGTTCGTAAGGAATCTGTGTACATTTGTTTACATTTGTTTACACATTCTATTACTTTTTTTAGAAAAATAAGTATGAGCACGATCAAAAAGACCTGGACAGTTGCTTCCAGGTCTTTTATTAAAAATAAGAAACAATAATTTTGGAGGTTAGAGAACGGTCTAGCTTCCGTTTTTTTAATATGGTCCTTATTGATTACCAAAAATTTGTGCTGCTAATCTTCTACCAGTTGGGGTTGCTGCAAGTCCGCCTTCTGCCGTTTCTCTTAATGAAGATGGCATCGTCTGTCCGATTAAAAACATTGCATGAATGACTTCATCACAAGGAATTCGGCTTTTAATTCCGGCTAAAGCCATATCAGCGGCCGTCATCGCATTAGATGCACCCATTGCATTTCTTTTTACACATGGAACTTCAACTAAACCAGCGACAGGATCACATACTAATCCGAGCATATTTTTCAATGTGATTGCCATTGCTTCTGCCGCTTGTTTAGGACTGCCGCCCGCCATCTCAACAATCGCTGCGGCAGCCATTCCACTAGCGGAACCAACCTCAGCCTGACATCCCCCAGCGGCACCGGAAATCGATGCATTATTGGCAACGACAAATCCAAATGCAGCTGATGTAAATAAAAATTCAATCATTTCCATTCTAGTCGGCTGTAGAACTTCCTTCACAGCAAATAATGTCCCAGGTACGACACCAGCAGAGCCTGCCGTTGGTGTTGCACAAATAATGCCCATCGCCGCATTTACTTCATTCGTTGCGACCGCTTTACTAACAGCATCTAATAGAATATTGCCAGATAAGGCTTTCCCGCTTTGGATATATTTTTGCAAAAGAACGGCATCTCCACCAGTTAAACCTGAAACAGACGTGACTCCATTCAGTCCACGCTCTACTGCTTGTTCCATAACGGTTAAATTTCGCTCCATTTTTCCAATGATTTCTTCTCTTGATAATCCCGTTACTTCTATTTCTTGTTGAATCATGATTTCAGCCGTTTTCACTTGTTTCTTTTCCGCCATTTCAACAAGCTCGGCGACATTTCTAAAGAACATGATCTCACCCCTTCTAAGCTGTTCCGCTAATCTACCATTCTAATAATTTGCGTTACATTTGGAATCTTTTCAATCACTTGAATAATTGGTTGATCAATTTTTTGATCGACTTCAATAATCATTAACGCCATCTTCCCTTTTTCTTTCCGTGAAACTTCCATATGACCAATATTAATTTGGTGGATAGCCAAAATCTGCGTCACTGCAGAAATAACCCCGAATTGATCATTGTGTACAACTAAAATTGCTGGATGTTCTCCTGACAGTCTCAATTTAAATGAGTTAAGCTCAATAATTTCAATAGTTCCCCCACCGATGGAAATACCAACAACCTCCAAATCACCCTTTTCATCATATAAATTAATACGAACGGTATTCGGATGCTCTGTTACTGAATCTTCTATTGAAAAAACCACTTCCATACCCGCATCTTCTGCAAGCTGAAGTGATGTTGGAATTCGTTCATCAAATGTATCAAAATCTAAAAGACCCCCGACTATTGCCACATCTGTTCCGTGACCTTTGTATGTCTTTGCAAATGATCCATATAATGAAATAACGGCCTTTTTTGGAAGGCGATTAAATAATGTTCTTGCTACTCTACCGATTCGAGCTGCTCCTGCGGTATGCGAACTTGATGGCCCAATCATGACCGGACCGATAATATCAAATGCAGATCTATATTTCACATCTTTCGCCTCACAATCATTGTCATGTATTCATGTCCGTTTCTCCGTGATGTCCTTACATCGCAATTATTATTATATTCGATTCATTCGCTTTGTTGAAATCCATTCTTCGTGCGAGCATATCATATCATAATAAAAAGATAATTAAAATAATATTTTACTGGCTACAAAATTATTTTAAGAATAAGATGTTAAAATTATCGTATTAATTTTCATAATTTTCATAATTAATCAACTTTATTGATGACTTCATTCCTCATTACCGCTATAATCAATATAGTTAAAAAGTAGTTAGTACATAAGGAGGGGTGAGAAGTGAAAAAGTTAAGCATTAAATTAGCCTTAGCACTTTTTATTGGAATGTCCATCATTCTTATTGGGAATATAATCATGCTCTATATAAATACAAAGAATTCAGTTGAATTAACAATTCGGAATTTCAGCATAGACCTTGCGGCAACGATATCTTCTCAATTTGATTCCAATTTGTATCAGGAATTTTTGGAAAATCCGATTGAATCAACTAACTATTGGAAATTACGAGATGAGCTAAATGAATTCAGAAAAGCAACGGGCGCATTATATGTTTACACATTACAACCAAATGAAGAAAAAGCATTACATATTATGGTTGACGGACAAGATGAAAATTCGGAATTTGCCTCCCCCATCGGAGAGCTAACAACTGCTGCCACGTATAAAGAGATTGAACCTGTATTAAATGGAGAAAATTCAAGCATACCCATTATCCATGATCCAGACTATGGTGATTATTTATCTGCCTTTGTACCGATTACCGTAAATGATAAGGTAATCGGTATAATTGCTGTTGATATTGATGCAAAAAATGTTGGCTCTATAAACTCTCAAGTACTTAGCTCTGAACTTCCGATTTCCATCACAATTAATCTTATTTTAAATACACTCATTATTGGATTCCTTATTTGGTTTGTCACGATAAAATTAAAGCCATTAAATATAATTAGCAATGTGGCGAATAAAATGGCAAAAGGAGAGCTTCTCGCTGCAAAGGAGAATATTAGTAAGCTACATTTAACGAGCAAGGATGAAATCCAACTCGTAACAGAATCCTTCAAGTCCATGATTAACAGCATGATACTGATCATAGATGAAATCAAAAAATCTGCCTTTCTCCTTTCAAAATCAGTATTTGATATTAATGAAAAAATGAAAATGATTAGTGAAGCGAATCAAGATATATTACTTACGATACATGAGGTCGCAACAGCAAACGAAACACAGCTTGAAAGAAGTGTCGAATCTGCAAAAGCCATTGAAGAAATGTCAATTGGAATTCAAAAAATAGCCGAAACCTCAACAGATGTTAATGAACAATCAAGCACAATGAATCATCAAGTAATCGATGGATTTTCTACTATTCAGCACATCATTACGCAAATAACGGCGATTCATAATACGTTTTCGAATTCATCGCAAATCATTGAAGAACTTGGGAAACAAGCAAATGAAATTAGTGAAATTGTTGGCTTTATTTCCGGCATCGCAGAGCAAACAAATTTACTAGCATTGAATGCTGCCATTGAAGCTGCAAGGGCTGGAGAACATGGAAAAGGATTTGCGATCGTATCTGAAGAGGTAAGAAAGCTCGCAGAGGAATCAAATAAATCTGCAAAGGAAATTGAAAACAAACTAAATCTCTTCAGAGATACGATAGAACAAGCTGTTATTCATATGCATAAAGGCTCAAGTGATGTTGAAAAAGGAACATTATCTGTATATAAAACAGAGGATAAATTTAAATCGATTCTTGAAGTGGTTAAACTTGTAACAGGAGAAATTCAAGAGGTTTCGGCTATTACAGAAGAAATGTCTGCAGGTTCAGAAGAAGTCTCGGCATCTCTCGAGGAATTCTCATCGCTTTCAAAAGATACAGCGAAACTTTCAAATGATGTTGCTACTGCAACTGATAAACAACTTAAATCGATGGATAATATATACGCTTTAACTGCAAACCTTCATAATCTATCAATAAAACTAGAACAATCTGTGGAGCATTTTAAAGAATAGCGTGTCGAAATTGAATAATGGCCTTACCCGATAATAGAAATACTCTTCTCCACAATCATGATATTGTGGCTAAGGGCAACTTATGGGAAAGGCCTATTCTTTTCTTTTATAAATTTTTCAAAACTAAACCTAATCGATTAACTCTTTCTGCTTTTTCTTCATCTGAAGAGAGATCATATTTCTTCAATAAATGAAAAACTTCATTTAAGATTTGCTGTGTGTGCTCCTTTTGAAAAAAGTTCTCAAAGAACGGAATTAACTCAGCTGGAAGAAATTCCTTCTGCTGTTCAAACTTCCTTTCAACATCTTCCGCTGAATGATCCAAATTGCATTCGCTCATATGCTTCCCTCCTATCTCTATTGTAATGTACCATTAATCAGCTATTAACATGAAATAAATTAACAAAAAAAGAGCGAGAAAGATCTTTCCCACCCTTTTTCCAAAAGATTATTCACGAATGATTTTCGGTTCTGTTTCATTTAATGGGATACTGCTCCCAGTGTTATCGTCTTTAGTTTCAGCCTGCATAGCATTCGGCTCAGATTTTTTTACATATTGATAATCTTCTCGATTAATTGGTGTATAGCCTTCTGGTTGATAAAAACGCAATAAATCCTTGTACACGATGTTATCAGACATTTTCAGCTCAAGCTTAACTTTTTCTGCATTAGCCTCACAGCCTTCACCATCAATAAGCTCACCTGTTTCGGTAGAATAGCATTTCTCGTCAATTTGAGAAACTTCAGGAGAAATAAAATCACTATTGCGGAATGGAATGATTTCTCGGTGGTCTTTTGATAATAAGTCTGAGCCAATTTCTAAATAATCCTTCGTATCAATCCCAAGAAGATGCAATAAAGTTGGACGAACATCGACTTGTCCACCAAGCTGATGCTGCACGCCGCCCTCTACACCAGGAACATGAATAAATAAAGGTATTCTTTGAAGATTTCTTGCATATTCAAAAGGTGTAATTTCTTTGCCAATAATATTTGCCATTGCTTCATTATGGTTTTCAGAAATACCATAATGGTCTCCATATAAAACAACGACAGTATGATCATATAAACCGGATTTCTTCAGATCATTAAAGAATTGTTCCAATGCTTGATCCATATAATGTGCTGATTGGAAGTATTGGTTCACAACCTTATCATCTGTTTCGGCTGCTGGGAAATCTGTATCCCCTTCATCCATTTTAAATGGAAAATGGTTAGAAAGCGTAATAAATTTTGTATAGAAAGGCTGTGGAAGACTTTCTAACATTGGCATTGATTCAGTGAAAAACGGCTTATCTTTCATGCCGTAATTTTTCGTATTTTCTTCAGTCATATCATAGTATTCAGCATCAAAAAACTTATCATAACCAATTGAACGATACATTTCATTACGATTCCAGAATGTTTTATAATTTCCATGGAATACTGCTGAAGTATAACCAAGGGATTTCATAATAGCTGGAGAAGCCTGGAATGTATTTTGTGCTTTTGTCACAAATACAGAGCCTTGTGACATTGGATATAAAGAGGTATCCATAATAAATTCTGCATCAGATGTTTTCCCTTGACCCGTTTGGTTAATAATATTATCAAAGTAAAAGGTTTTACCATCATGAGCTAATGAATTCAAGAATGGTGTTACCTCTTGTCCATTTAACTGATAGTCAATCATAAATGTTTGCAATGATTCCATAGAAACATAAATGACATTCATTCCCTGTGCTTTTCCAAAGTATTGTTTATTAGGCTCGGCATAATTTGCTTTAATATAGTTCTCAACTTCAGTAATATCATTCGAATCAGCCAATGCTCTTTGGCTAGCTGACTGAGCATTTTGGATAACATCATAGATTGAAAAATTATAGGTTCCTAGATATTTAACAAGGTAATTTCGGTCAAATGAACGAGTTAATAGCTCTGGACGGTCTGTTTCTGCTAATCCAAGATTTATAAAAAAAGTAGCAATAGCAGCGATAATCACATATTTAGCAGACTTTCTACTTGTTGCTCTCTCAGCTTTATACCATTTTTTCCAAACAAGAACAATTAGCAGAATCGTGTCGAAGAAATAGAGGATGTCAAATGGTGACATAAGTGAAAGAGCACTATCCCCTAGTTGACCCCCGTTTGTTTTCATTTGCATCACGACGGGTACAGTGATGAAATCATTAAAGAATCGATAATAGACGACATTCGCATATAAAACGAATGATAGAAGAAAGTTCATCGTAATTAGGACACCTGATTGAACTTTTCCTTTAAAAAATAAAGCAATCCCGAAGAAAAGCAATGCTGAGCTTAACGGGTTAATAAATAAAAGGAATTGTTGAAGCTTGTTGTCAATTCCTAAGCTAAATTCTATTTGGTAAGCAGCATATGTTTTTAACCAGAAAAGCAAAACGATTAAAAAGAATAATCGCAAATTTCCTTTTGATAAATTATTTTTTAGATAAGAAAGTATTTTCATTATCCACACCTCTTTGTAAAATCAGAAAAACTTAGCATGCGCTAAGTTTACCATCATTATTTTTTCCTTCAAAATGTAAATTACTAATGGATGTAACATACTATATCATAACTAAAATTGAATAGAAACATAAATAAGCTACAAAATATCGCTAATAATTAGTGAAATTCTACAATTTTCCTTTTGCACTTTTACATCGTTAAATATTGTACCTCCAAAAATTATATTCGTCTAGTGAAAAATAATGGTTTTACTAAAGTACTATTATTCGAATAAATGAAGTATTTTCAGAAAACTGGATTATTTTGGATGACGTAACCTTATGACCCTATTTCTACGTCAAAGATTTATACATGAAAGGGGTTGTGAAAATGTATCGATTATTTTTTCTCTTTCTTGGCTGCTTAATATAAATAATCATAAATTTATTGTAACTTCTGAGCTAGAAAGCATCCACTAAGAGGAAAAAAGCAGTATACTAAAGATTGACAATTTTTCATTTAAAGGAGAGAGTATGGATGGGTTATCCAAATACGAAAGAAACAATTCAATTAATTCAAGAATTAGTGTCAATCCCAAGTCCTTCAGGCAATACGAGTGAAGTCATTGCGTATGTAGAAAACTATCTGAAGGAATTAAATGTCGAAACGAAAAGAAATCGAAAAGGCGGACTTATCGCGACAATTCCAGGTAAGAATACTGAAAAACATCGAATGCTTACAGCACATGTTGATACTCTTGGTGCAATTGTGAAAGAAATTAAAACAACTGGTAGATTAAAGATTGACTTAATCGGTGGTTTTAGATTTAACTCGATCGAAGGCGAATATTGCGAAATCGAAACCTCATCCAGCAAAAAAGTGACGGGAACAATTTTGATGCACCAAACTTCTGTCCATGTATATAAAGATGCTGGAAAGGCAGAAAGAAACGAAGTTAATATGGAAGTGCGTATTGATGAAGTCGTACATAGTATCGAGGATGTAAAAGCTTTAGGTATTGAGGTTGGTGATTTTGTTTCCTTTGATCCACGTTGTCAAATTACGCCATCTGGTTATATTAAATCACGGCATCTTGATGACAAAGCAAGTGTCGGCATTCTGCTCCAATTAATGAAGCAAATAAAACATAAGAAAATCGAACTGCCCTATACAACGCATTTTCTTATCTCAAATAATGAAGAAATCGGTTACGGGGGAAACTCTAATATCACTTCCGAAACGGTTGAATATTTAGCGGTTGATATGGGGGCGATGGGTGATGGACAAGCAACAGATGAATATACTGTTTCCATTTGTGCAAAGGATGCAAGCGGTCCTTACCATTATGAACTAAGAAAAAAACTTGTCGAGCTTGCAAAAGATAATGGAATCAGCTATAAAATAGACATTTATCCTTACTATGGTTCAGATGCGTCAGCAGCTATTCGATCAGGTCATGATATTGTGCATGGACTGATTGGTCCTGGCATTGATTCCTCTCATGCTTTCGAAAGAACACATGAAAGCTCGATTGAAAACACAGCTAAACTGCTTTATCATTATGTACAATCTGAGATGGTTTAACATTTCGAATTTGCTGATCGTCTAGCGTTAACGACCAGGACAAACGTTCACAAATAGAGCCAGCAGTAGGTTATTTACTTCCCTACTTGCTGGCTCAAATAATTTATTTGCAGCATGGAATAAATCAGTATAACAAGAAGGTGCTTTCTCCTACCTTTATTCCCTCCATACACGCATATTTTCTACTCTCTTTGTCAATCCTTCTGCATCTAATCGTTCCAAAAATGGAATCATATATTTTCGAGAAAGTTCGAGAACTTCCTTCGCATTTCCTACATCAAATTCACGTTCAGTTCCTTCCCTTAGCTTTTTAACTGCGTCTCTAAAAAGCTCTCCATACCAATAAAATTGCTCATCTAAAGGAATAATTTCACCTTGTTCAACTAAAAAATGCTTCAAATCAAGTTCTAAATCTTTCGGGATTCCAGACTTTGAGAAATAATCGCTTAAATAATTTACTTTCCATCCATCTTTTTTCAATAATTCCAGCATCGATTCCGTTCTTTTTTGCCAGTTTTTTGGGATATGCGGGCTGAATTCGCCATTTTGCAAAAATTGATCCTTCCTTTTAAAGATACTTGTTTCCATTCCATGCTCCAATACATATTCAAGCAATCTTTTCGGATAATTATGCTGCATGGTTTGAAGAAGTTCTGCTTTATTAATCCCTTGCTTCATTGGATTCGCAAGATGAAAATCATGAAGGCGATCAAAAATCTCTTCAACGATCATTTCCTTTAATGAAACAAGCGTATATTCCTTTCCATTATAGTGCAAAAACTCTTTATCCATTAAACAACCCAATACTTCCTCCTCACCGAGTGAGGTTCTTGTCATTAGCTCATGTACAGTCAGACTCTTACCTTCTGATAGAGCAGCTAATATTCTTTCTTTCGGTGTTCCCTCTTTTTTCTTTTCTAACTCTTCGATTGTTTTATATCCAAAACGGTATTTCTCACCTCGGGGATCAATCACCCAACCTCCGCCAATTGTCTCCTGCGGACTTGGTCTTCGCAAAATAAATCGGTCTCCACGCTTCGCTACAACTTCTTCTTCTAACCGAATTTGACAAAGAATATCATCACTTTCATCCTTCAATTCATTTCGGTCAAAAAAGACAATCCTCCCCATTACTTCAGCTGTTCCAATATGACATTTAATGGGCATTCTTTGCTTTACAATATGATCCAAATCAGCTATAACCTGTAAAGAAACGTCAAGAGTTCTTGTCACTGTAAAATGCTCTGAGGAGACAAGGACGTCACCACGCACGATATCTTCCTTTGCAACACCTGTTAAATTTATCGCCGCTCTTTGTCCTGCATAAGCTGATATCGCCTGTTTATGATGGACTTGTAATTGCCGGGCTCTTGTTTCGATCCCTTTTGGCATGATCATTAAACTCTGTCCTTCCTCAATAGTCCCCTCATAGACAGTTCCTCTAACAACAGTTCCTTGTCCTTTTATTGTAAAGACTTGATCGATTGGCAGGCGAAAAGCCCCTCTTATATCTCTTGTTTGTTGCTCTCTTAAAGTGTTCGTAATAAGTTGCTTTAACTCTTCAATTCCTTTTAAAGAAAGACTATCGACTAAGATGAATGGGGCTTGCTCAAATACTGTTCCACTTAATTCATTTAAAATATCATCTTTTACTAAATCAATAAATTCTTCTTCAACACGATCAATTTTCGTAATCGCAATGATTCCACTTTGAATTCCTAATAAACGTAAAATTTGTAGATGTTCATGAGTTTGTGGCATAACACCTTCATCGGCAGCTACAACAAGGACAACTAAATCAATTCCTGCCACACCTGCGATCATCTGTCTAATAAATCGCTCATGCCCTGGGACATCAATAACGGAGATTTGCATCTCCTCATCTTCATATAAAGGGGCAAAACCAGGTTCGATCGAAATTTGTCGTTCTTTTTCTTCTTTCAGTCGGTCAGTATCAACATTTGTTAATGCCTTTGTCAAAGTTGTTTTTCCATGATCAATATGTCCAGCCATTCCAATCGTAAAAAATCTTTTCATCTACGCTGTCACCTACTTCAAATTTACTTACATTATGTAAAAAAATAATTGCATACAAATTAATAACTACTTTTTCAAAATAAACGGAAGTAGCAACAGACTAAAAATAAAGAGCGCTGCCACTTCCAAGGACAATATATAATAAGGAAATGGACCAAAATAATCTAATAATGTGCCATTCGTCGGTCTATCGGCAAGGAACATATAATTACCGCCTAAAAGCTTATTCGCGATAAAAGCGAGGCCCGCACAAAAGTTTAAAAACAAAAATGAATAAATAAAGCCTTTTCCAGTCGGTCGATATTTATGGATGAACAGGAAATAACAACAAATTAAGACAATCAGAATATGTGTGATGAAAAATTGAAAATAGCGGAAATGGGGAAAACCTAAAAATAGTTCAGGTGTGATGATTGCCATTGTTGCCCCCGTAATTCCTAAAAAATAAACAAGCTGAAAAACGATTTGCGCTCTTCCTGCTAATAAAATAAGACATAAAATAAGACTTATTGAACAAAGATGAAGCGGTAAAGTATAGGAAATATCCCAGTAGCCATCTTTTAAAAGCCAAAAATGATACATTCCCTCTAAACTGAATAAAACAATAAATGTCGATATTCTTATTACTTTATCATACATCCGAAAAAAGCCTCGATAATAATAAATGATATACGGTACGACCATTAAAATAACGATCATTATCCAGTGGGAAAAAGAGAAAGCGGTGAAGGGAAAGGCTTCATAATCATGCCCAAAGATTGCCCCCATCTTTCCTACTCCTCCCTTGTCTGGAAAACCACTTCCAGATTTCGCGTTATTCTTTCTCGAGAAGCTCAAAATGGCCAAACTCAAGTTTAAATGAAGCTTCAAGCTTTATGATGGTAGCTTCAACAAGAAAAATTTTCTTTTTAAATAATGGCCCGTCATAAACAAAAGAGTGATACTCCCCGGATTCGCCCATCGGACAAATTTCAAGCTTACTTATATCGTCCATAAATGATTGATCAAGAAATCGCCCAAGCCATGACTTATCTAGCACATCGGCGCGAACTTTAATTACGACTCCATTATAACCTGAATGAACAAAGGTTTCGAGTGCTGAAAGTACATCACCCTTCTCCTTCATCCAAAGCGGATAAATCGCTTGAATTCCAGCTCGCTTAGCTAGTTCCTCGCCCCATTCTCGATGTCCTTCTAAATACAAATCACCGAAGGCAATGCCATCAAGTCGGTAGCTTCTTTTCAATTCAATCATTTTCTCCACAAAGCTTTCCGAATAATTCTCGAATGTACAGGAAATAAATTCAACTGGAATTTCTAATGCCTCTCCCTGTAGCCTAATCATCTCCGTTTTCTCACCATGTCCGAACGTTCTGCCGATTTCCTCTGGGACTGTCGTCACAAAACAAGCAACATCAACCCCTTTCTTGATTAACACATCAAGGGCAAGGCAGCTGTCTTTTCCTCCACTCCAGGATAAAGCTACTCTTTTTCTCATTTTATTCATCCTCAATTTCAATAGTAATGTTAAATAACTGCATTCATTTATCTCGCATTAACATTCCATTAAGATAAAAACTGAAATTCCGTTTTGCTGCCGCTTTGTGTAGCTGTTACTTCTAATCGAGCATCAATTCGTTCCTTCAATTCCGGAACATGTGAAATAATTCCGACTAGTCGTCCGCTACTTTGAATATCGATCAGCGCTTCAATTGCTTGATCAAGTGATTCAGGATCAAGGGTACCAAAGCCTTCATCGATAAACATCGTTTCAAGTGAAACACCGCCAGCAAATGCTTGGACAACATCTGATAATCCTAATGCTAGTGCTAATGCGGCTTTAAAGCTTTCTCCGCCTGACAATGTTTTAACATGTCTTTCTTGTCCAGTATATTGGTCGAAAACAAGTAGTTCCAACCCACTTTGAACATTTCCTTTTGAACGGTCTGTCTTCCTGAGCAATTCAAAGCGGCCACTCGTCATTTTTCTTAATCGACCATTTGCTTCTTGTAAAATATCATCAAGGAATGTAGCAAGAACATAACGTTCAAATGTAATTTTAGACGTGTTCTGCCCTCTAGCCATATCTGATAGATCCCCAATTAATCTAAAACGCTCTTCAAATATTTTTATCTGTTCATTTATTTTATTGATTCTCGCTGTTATTTCATCATTCTCTTTTTTCTTAATCAACAAATTTGTATACTCATCTTGCAAAACGTTTATTTGACTATCGATCTCTTTTAGTGCTTCAGTTAGCTTTTCGATATTGGGCTGTTCAATGTTTTGCAGAAGCTCTACAAGTTCCTCATATCTGTCATGGACGGAACGAACTTCTTCACGATAATGACGCAATGACCTTTCGTGTACATCAATTTGTCTTTCTGACATTTTCGCTTCATTATATAACATGTAAGTAGTGAAGCCTTGTTCATGCATTTTATGTAAAAACGCTGCTCTTTCTTGCTTAAGCTGTTCAGCCAATTTCATCGCTTGTTTTTCTACTGCTTCGCATTTGGCTGTTACGGAAAGGTGATTTCCCTTTGTCTCCTCATAGCGCTTTTGAGCCGCCTCCAATTGCTGCTCCAGCTTCTCTAGCTGTTCGACTGATTTTTGCAGACGTTCTTCAAATGCTGACACTGAGCGAACTTCTTCCGGAATCGTTGCTATCATTCTTGTTAAATTCGTTTTCTTCTCTGTATAGTGAATGGTTAATTCATTCATTTCCTCAAGTAGCTTCGCTAGCTGTTCAGCAGTTTCTTCCTTTACCTTCTCAGCAGCTTCAAGTTCTTGTATACAGGCTGAACGTCTTCCCTGTTTTTTTGCAAGTTCACTTTGACTATTCGCAAGATCTGTCCGTTCTGCTTGAATCGATTCGATAATGATTGAAAGATTATCGGCATTTATCTCAGGAAGCTCCTTGTGAAGAGTTAGGAGTTGCTCTGCAACGGTTTCATTTAATGAATAGACAGTCGATTTGGCTTCAAAGAAAGCAGATTCTGCCTTCCTTTTTTCATTTTCTAGCTCGGAAAGCTGCTGCTTCGCCGCTTTCAAATCATTTTCATCAGGAATTATCTCCGCTGAATTGGCCGGATCTGGATGCTGTAAAGATCCACAAACTGGACAGGAAACCCCATCATGAAGCTGACCAGCTAATATGCTAGCCTGTCCATGTAGCCATTTCTCTTCTAAATGCTGAACTAAATTGTTAGCATCAGATATTCTTGCCAAAAACCTCTCCAAATGATTTTCTTTCGTTTCCAATAGGACGACAGCTTGTTTCTGACGGCTGTTTAGTTCAGCATATTTTTTTATTCGCTCAAGCTTTGCATCGATTTTTTCAAGCTTATGGGCATTTTCGATAAAAGTTAAATGTTCATTTTCAATTTTTTGCTTTTCTACCACTAAATCTTTCATCATTTGATCTATTTTTTGCGATGTTTTCTCTAACTGGATTTTTCTTTCCGTTTTTGCATGCAGATTTTTTTCGAGATTTCCTACTTCTAATTGAACGAATGATAGTGAATGGATATCTGCCTTTAGATTTTGAAGTCGATTAATTTCGGCATGGACTAAGCGTCTTTCCGTTTCACGACTTCGTTCATTTTTTAAGCCTTCCTCATGTGCTTTTAAAAGATTGGCAAGTGTTGCTTCCTTCGTACGTAATCCTGCTAATTCTTCATTAGCACTATCCAACTCTTTTTTCAAATGATGGCAAATTTCTTCCTGTTGGGCAAGGAGTGCTGCTTTATGGGCTAAATTGATTTGCTTATCGATCTGCTCAAAACGGTCACCTTCACTTTCAAGCTCAGCTTTCCGTTTTGCTAAATTAGATCGTAAGTTTAGTTGCTTTACAATCGCTTCTGCTTCATATAGCTTTTGCTGAAGCTTATCCCTTTCTTCCTTCGTATTCTTTAATTCAGCTAAAATTGCTCCAAGTTCAGCATGCATAACCATTATTTCTTCTTGTAAAAGTGGCATGATAAGCGTATCATTGACACTTTCTGCGGCCAAAAAGCTTTTCAAGTCTTCATTAAACAATCCATGAATTTGTTTAATCGCTTGATCGCGATCTTCAACTTGCCTTTCGACTGCCTTTTTAAGCTCGGCTGCATCCTCCTTTAGCTTTTCCTCAATTCGTTTATATTTTTGCGTATGGAAAAGACGTTGAAGAATGACTTCCTTCTCCTTGCTTTCTGAGGTAAGCAGTTTACGAAATTCCCCTTGTGGGATCATGAGTATTTGTCGAAATTGATTACTGTCAATAATCATGGTTTCTCTTATTTTCTCGTCAACCTCTCGAACATTTGCAGCAAGTAGCTGGTAGATGCCGTTATCATCTCGCACATACAACTCTGCTTTTGCCCCAATTGTTCGGAATCCTTCACCACGTTCCTTCTGTCTTTCTTGTTGTGGTGAACGTGTGATTACATATGTTTTCTTTCTTAACGTAAATTCGAGAGAAACTTCCGTCAATGTTTCATTTTTGGCAAACTGGCTTCTTAGCTCAGGTCCATTTCGGTCTTCACCGCTTGCTTTTCCATAAATAGCATAGCTAATTCCATCGAAAATCGTTGTCTTTCCCGAACCCGTTTTTCCTGAGATAACGAACATTGTTCTATCTTTAAGCTCTGTGAAATTAATTTCTTCTTTTTCAGCATATGGACCAAACGCTTGCATGGTTAATTTTAATGGTCTCATTTTACCTGCTCCTCCCTCAAAGCTTGCTCGATTATCTCAGACATGAGCGTTCTCTTTTCCTCCGTAAAGGAAGCTGTTGTCATTTCCTCATAAAACTCTTTGAATAGCTCTAATTCAGTCTTTTTATCAACTTTAGCAGATGAAAACGATTGTTTCTTCTTTAAATCTGTAATGGCTAGTTTCCGTTCAAGATGTAAAATGTTTGGATAAATTTGCCGCAGTTTATTAATTGGATCGATTAGAGCACCTTCATCATGAAGCGTGATTTTTAAGTAGTCATTTAAAGCTTGTTTTTCATAAAAACTTGGAGCAAGCAGTTCTTCAAGATACCCTTCTACTTCACGCAGATCATTTTTCGGAGTGAGTGTTCGCGTACGTAAATCGAACTGACCATTATCTTTCATTTCTACAATCGTAATCGATTTCTCTTGCTTTGCCTCAGAGAAAGAATATTTAAGCAGGGAGCCTGAATAGCGTATTTTCTCATGCTTTATAGCATCTGGACTATGTAAATGGCCAAGAGCAGTATATGAAAATGGTGAGAAGACATCTGCATTAACAGAGCCAGTACCGCCAACAGATAGAATTCGTTCTGAATCACTTGTTTTTCCACCCGTTACAAAGGCATGTCCAACAAGGACATTCGGCTCATTCGGATTCAAAGTTTGCTCGAGTTTTCCAATAACTGCCTTCATTGCATCCTGATGGGATTGAATCGACTGATCACTAAGCAAGTGGCGAACGAAACTAGGCTCGGAATAAGGAACAAGATAGAAATTTACACCGTTAATACGTATAGGCTGCCACTGTGGCTCTAGTTTTCCAGCTAAATAAAACTTGCTCTGTTTATACCAAGTGCTGCCAAATGAAAGCCTTTCGGCGCTATCATGGTTGCCGCCAATTGCGATTACTGGCGTTTTCAGTTCCACATTGATTTTGAATAAAATTTCATTCAATAATTCAACAGCATCAGTTGGTGGGACAGAACGATCGTATAAATCACCAGCAATAATAACCGCATCTGGCAACTCTTCTGCAACAAGCTCAACAAATTGATGTAAAAAATTACGTTGATCCTCTGTCATATAAATCCCATGAACGAGCTTTCCTAAATGCCAATCCGCAGTATGAATAAATTTCATTCCTTGCACCCTCTTCTCACACACTATTATTCTTTCTATTATATCAAATCTAGTTATTTAGTAGATTTCCAATGCACATAAAAAAACAGCTCAGCTGTTAAGCTGAGCCATTTGACATTTAGTTTTTGAATTATAGTCTTGTTACGTTAGCCGCTTGTGGTCCACGAGCTCCTTCAACAACTTCGAAAGAAACTTCTTGACCTTCTTCTAATGTTTTGAAACCATCTGATTGAATTGCAGAATAATGAACGAATACGTCATTTCCGTCTTCTCCTTCAATAAATCCAAAGCCTTTTTCTGCATTAAACCATTTAACTTTACCGTTTTTCATGTAAAAAATCCTCCTATTGGCTATAAAGAAAGCCACTGTTAATTCACCATTTACAACGCTTATAGCTTTTACTTAAAATATAATACGGTGCATAACGGTTTACTTAAACTTAGCATTTATAGGAAAAAAAGTCAACAAATCCAGCTAATAAATAGGGAAATTTTAACTATTTTTTAACCGGTCAGGCAAACTTTGAATTGAATTTACGACAACATCAAGCTTGGCTTCTATTCTGTGTAACAAAAAAAGGGTAACAACGACAGGAAAACCAATTTCACCAATTAACGTAATCAATTCTTCCACTTCCAATCCTCCTTCCTTTTTCTCACTGTTTTTAGTTTGTTCTATTGATGAAAAGCTTTTGCAAAAAGGACGGATCACAGTTGCGAGCCGCCCTTCCAGGATAAAATTACACAATTTCATATTCAGTTACATTTCGTTCTACTACTCTTGCATTCTTAATCGCTACGAATTCGCCATTCGTGTTCATAATAATATTCGCGGCAATCATTTCTTCCATTGCAAGCTTTACAGCAGCTGGATCAACAGGTTCCTTTGGATTATCAACCGTTATCCGTGATTGCTTCCCTAAATCTGTGAAAAAAGTTAGTTCTAGTGACTTAGCCACTCACTTCACCTCCCACCATTAATCGATTTGAATTGCCAAGATTAACCGTTAATATCTGAGCTATCTGTTCTAACAATGGTAGATAATGGATTACTGCTCAATGTTGCAATCGCCTGAGCAAACTGGTATAGCTCATCTGCTGTCGCGGCTCTCTTTACATTGCCAATCGTTTTCGATTTGAAAATGGGCTCACCCTTTTCATTCATGCCCACATTGAAATTTAGGCGCAGCTTCGAATCAAACAAAATTGCATCTGCCAATTCGTCCACCTCCTTTCGCCTTCTATATAGAAAGAAAGTTTAAAAATGGACATAGACCCGCAACTTTTTTCTTCGTTTAGTTATGTGAACAAGCACTTTTTTTCAAGGCTCATAAACTACCAGTAAACGGAGGTGAATGCGATGAACTTAATCGAATATTTAAATCATAATTATTTAATGCTTGTCCCTGCTCTCTGGGTTTTAGGTGTAGCAATAAAACAAACACCCTTTATCCCAAATTGGCTTATCATTTGGATATTGCTTGTCATCTCTATTATTTTCGGAACGATTGCATTCGGATTTTCTTATGAAGGTCTCATTAATGGGGTTGTTACTGCAGGGGTGGCTGTATTAGGGCATCAACTAATCAAACAAATATTAAATGGAATGGGAAAAAACTGAAATGCTTCATTCTTAAACAGTACAAGTATGTGCCATCAAATCAATAATGTGACCGATTAACATTGCTATTAAAAAAAAAACCGTTCATTTCTCATGATGAACGGTTTTTTTGTAGACACAAGACCTTAAGGAGGAGATCTCTAATCATATTATATGGTGAAGATATCAATATGTTTGGACAACCTTCTCCGCCAAATCATTATTTTTTAAGCTTAGATGACGACTACCTATGAGATAAGATCTCTTTGACACTCTTACCAATTAAAGATAAGATTAGATTTGTATATTTAAATATTCAAATATATAAACTTCATAAACTAAGGAATGATAATTTGTGCAGCATGATGACAAATGGTTTTTTACTGGAAGATATAAAGGCTATTCAGTTCAAAGCTTCCAAAAAGATTTATTATCTGGGATGGTTGTCGGCGTAATTGCCATTCCATTAGGAATGGCATTTGCTATTGCCTCAGGAGTTAAACCAGAGTATGGAATTTATACAACCATTATTGCAGGGATTCTAATCGCACTACTAGGGGGATCAAAATTTCAGATTGGTGGTCCAACTGGTGCCTTTATTCCAGTATTGTTTGGAATTGTTATGACTTACGGCTATGAAAACCTTTTAATTGCCGGTTTCATGGCGGGTTTTATTCTTTTATTAATGGGGCTCTTCCGTCTTGGATTTTTAATTAAATTTATTCCGAGATCGGTTACGATTGGATTTACTTCTGGCATTGCTGTCATTATTTTTACTGGTCAAATTGCTAATTTCTTCGGTTTGGAAAATGTTAAAAGCCAAGAGTTTTTCCATCAAAATATTAATGAAATTATTCAACATTTTTCTTCGATTAATTTTTACAGTGTTTTAACAGCGCTTATTTGTCTCATTATCCTTATATTTACTCCGAGGTTTTTCCCAAAAATCCCTGGTCCATTAATTGGGATACTACTATCAACAATTGTTGCAAGCATCTTCTATCCACAGCAGGTTGCAACAATTGGCTCGACGTTTGGGGATATCCCAAGCAATTTACCAAAGTTTGCTATTCCTGATATTACATTTGAAAAAATCATCCGTCTTATTCAGCCAGCTTTCGTAATTGCTATACTCGGTGCGATAGAATCACTGTTATCAGCTGTTGTTGCCGATGAAATGACAAAAAGCAGGCATCATAGTAATCGTGAGCTTGTCGGACAAGGGATTGCGAATATGATCACACCTTTATTTGGTGGAATACCAGCAACTGGAGCAATTGCAAGAACGGCGACAAATATTAAGAACGGTGCTGTTTCCCCTATATCCGGTGTCATCCATGGTATGATTGTTTTATTTATATTAGTTCTCTTCGCTCCGTATGCGTCTAGCATCCCACTCGCAAGCATGGCACCAATATTAATGGTTGTTGCATGGAATATGAGTGAAAAGCATGTTTTTTATGAGATCTTAAAAACAAAAACAGGAGATTCACTCATTCTCCTTATTACCTTTTTGCTTACCGTATTTGTTAACTTAACGATTGCTGTCCAGATTGGGCTAATTTTAGCTGTTGTGTTATTTACAAAACAAGTGGCTGACGAAACCGTGATTGTAAAAGCATTACCTGATTTGAAAAATAAGCATAAGAAGATCCGTTCTCATATCGTTTCCGACAAACATGATTGTCCACAAATCAGTATTTATAATATTGAAGGTCCACTATTTTTCGGAGCCGCTAAAGAATTCAATGAAGTCATTATGAATAATCTTGATTTGAAACGAAAAGTGTTGCTATTAAGAATGGGAAATGTACCTTTTATTGATATATCAGGTGAAGCAGCACTCTCAAACATTGTGACAGAATTC
>JAEWDX010000214.1 GCA_023389895.1 Bacillota bacterium | reverse complement strand
CAAACGAAGCATCCATGAACCGAATTGCTAAAGAACGAAAAAAGATTCAGGATTGGAGAAAACTAGCAGCACAATTTAATGCCCGTTTTATTGTAGAGCAAATGAATAAGCGCCAAATTGCAAAGGTAATTACGGAAGTTGCAATTGAGTATAGTGTCACCCAAATTATTCTAGGCCAATCTGCTCGAAGTCGATGGGAAGAAATAAGAAAAGGATCCATTGTTAATACAATAATGAGATATTCTTCTGGGATTGACATTCACATTGTTTCCGATAAAAAGCCCAGAGATTAGAAAATTCGGTAAAATAGGAAGAAGTAATTTGGGATATGGCACCATTCGTTCTTTTTCATTAACAGAATTGGTGCTCTGTTAACTGTTTGAACTAAATATAGCAAGTTTTGTTTGTAGAACACACTTTGAATCTATTCGAAATTCTAGAATATTGTAACGTACCGATTAGATAAGTGTTCAATCTTTCACTGGTTTACTTCATTAAGCTAACGGGTATTGCTATCTCCCATACTTCTGATATTTTTCTAGGTGAGCATTCGATCATACAAGTAGCTGTAGAAAAACGGGGAACGGTAATTGTCTTTCAGGAGCATTTATTATTTCCTCATTTAAATATTGAAGAAAATATTGGTTTTGGTTTAAAAATGGTAAAGCGATCAAAGGAAGATATAAAGAGACAAGTAGAAAAAAAGCTCGATCTTGTAAAGCTTAAAGGTCATAACAAAAAGTATCCTCATGAGCTATCAGGAGGGCAGCAGCAGAGAGTGCCTTAGCTAGAGCATTGGCGATTGAACCTAAAGTTTTGCTGCTAGATGAACCTTTTTCCAGCTTGGATACAAGGCTGCGAGAAGAAATGAGAGAACTGACACTAGAAATACAAAAGCAGCTAAAGATAACGACTATTCTTGTTACACATGATCGTGAGGAAGCTTAAATGTGTTCGGATAAAATCGCGGTCATGCTAGAGGGGAAAACTGTATTGAATGAAGAAAAAACGATAAAAGCAACATTAACGAGCATTCATTCGTTGCTAAAAGATACGGAGATTATCGTTGTCGATGGTGGTAGCCAAGATAAGACATTAAAAACCTTACTAAAAATGCATAAAATTAAACTATTATATCTTCTAGGAACACCAGTGGACAAATTAAATCTGATATACAGAGATGTTAGATAATGGATGCACTAATAATTATGACAAGAATACCCATACCTGGGCAAACAAAAACGAGATTAATGGATATTATAACTGGAACGGAATGTGCTGAGTTGCATCTGGCTTTTTTAAAGGATATCGTTGTTGAGTTTGTGGAACTGATCGAGGATATGGATATTTTTTTGACCTATACTCCAGATCATTCTTTCCATATACTTGAACCTATTATCCCTATCAATATCGAGATTTTCCCACAAATGGGCGAAGATTTAGGTGAACGGATGCACAGTGCGATAAAGAAAGTCTTGTCGATGGGATATAAGAAAGTTATCTTAATGGGTTCTGATATCCCCAATATAAAAGCAAAGGATATAAGGAATGCTTTTACTATACTGGATGATCATGATGTCGTCCTTGGACCATCCCATGATGGCGGTTATTATTTAGTTGGGATGAAAGAGCCAAATGATACGATTTTCCATATTAACAAAAAATGGGGCGGGAAATCCGTATTAGAATCAACAATCGATAAAGGGAATAATCAAGGTTTATCAATCGGACTAGCTGAAAAGTATCGGGATATTGATACGAAGAGGATTTATTTGATTTTATGAAAAGGCATGAGAAGGGAACGGTAGCAAAAAATACAGTGCAGAACATGAAGGCATGGAGGACGAGCGGCCAATGGGAAAAGACAAACTAGTTCAAGATATACAAAGGTATATTCAGGCAACTCCTAAATTAGCGCATCTTCATTTACATAAGGATACGAAAGTGAGCTTCTTGGCACAAGGCGAGTATAATATTAATTTCATCCAGATTCCACGCAACATAAATATGTATTTAGAATCAATACTGGCAGCCAATTAGATAAGCCCCATATAAATTTGTAAGGGAACCAGTTGCTAAAATAGTCATTTCATTCGGGTATTTATTAACCATGTCGACGAGAAAGGTTGCTGCTTCACTTCGTCGATCTGAATTTTCCGCAGCACCTTTCTTCAAGGGGATATTAGTAATATGTAAATCCTTGAATAATTTCGTTGTGGCTGCAAATACATCATCAATATGACTATTTCCAAATGTATTTGTTACTCCAAGCAAGTGAATTTTCTTGCTACCAAGAAGATACATGAGCGTTAAACCATCATCAACATCTTTATTTGGCAACCCCATTGTATTATCACAATCATAAATAACCTTGATCAAATGAATATACCTCCATTCTATTTATCTACGTTAATTATAACTTGAATACCATAGCAATTCTCTGCTAATCGTGATAAATGATTAGAATTTGATTATTCTGTTAATAATGAAGAAAAAGGTTCATTTGGAGTGAGGAGATTGATTAGAGTTAAGTTATTTGACTGTGAGCATGAGAAGGACCTAGAGAATGAAATGAATCGTTTTCTTGCAAAAATGGAAGAGAAAAAACTGTTGGATATTAAATATAATATCGCCGCAATGCATGAGGACGAAGAAGATGATCAGATTTATTGTTTTTCCGCGATGATTATTTATCGGGGGTAATCGATTTGTATTCAGATAATTTGACCATATCATGCGAGCTTATAAAGAAGAAGCGGTC
>JAEWDX010000201.1 GCA_023389895.1 Bacillota bacterium | reverse complement strand
GTATCCAGCAGTTGTTGAAGTGAAGATAGATCAAGAATATGTTGAACAACGTGTAGATGCTAGAATAGACGAATTTGTCCGACCTCAAATGATTCTATGTAGTCTTGATAAACTTTGCAAAATGTACGACATGAGTATGAATACATTCAAAGATAACTTTCTGCATGATCCACGTGTACTAATTCACGAACGCACAAAGAGTACCAAAGGTAAACGTAGATTTTTATACGAACCTACTGTAGCAGCTATTAAAGAAATTATGGACGAATGGTAAAAAACAAAAATACACTGGCAGGTGTAGAAGCAAAGAAGAGGCGAGGGCAAATCGCCTCTATAAAACTACCTTTTAAGAGGTTAGAGCAACAACCTCTTAGCTATATGTTAACTTACTGCAGATGTAAATACGGTTCCGCATTCGCAACCTTTGTTCCAATTTGGAACATGAGACGGAGGTGAAATAGATGCAATTCGGGCCAATTTTAAAGGCATTACGTGTCAAAGCTGGAATGACACAGGAGGAAGTAGCTGAGCGGCTTAATCGAAGTCGTTCATGTGTATCAAAATTTGAGAGTGAACGAAAAACAATAGATATGCCAACGTTTATGCAATGGATTCAAATAACAGATGGGCAATTGGCAGCGGCGGCTATGATGTATGGAATAGACGCATTATCCATCATTAATCAAGTATTACCACTGGTACCAACAAGCATAATAGGAGGGTTCATTTTATGGATGGTGTAACAAAATTAGAACTAGAATTAGCAAAGTTAAAGGCTTGTAGAGAAGATTTATATGTAGCTTTGGACAAATTTAATAACCTTGGGTATTCGAAAGAAGCAATAGAGTGTGGTCAAGAAATTAACAAAGTATCAATAACTATTGCACGTATTGAAGCACATATCAGAGATTACCACAATTTTATGTGGCTTATAAATAATTTGGATTCGCGCGGAATTTTATCCGAAGGGGTGAGAAATCTTGTTCATTAGAAAAAAATCATGGGAAGCGATGACAACAAATGAAAAATTGATTGCTCTTTACTTCGCTTCCAGTAGAAAACTGTCAGTTCGTTGGTCGTTAATAAAAAAAGCTGCTTAATCGGATGCACGATTAAACAGCCATACCACATATACAAGTCTATTATACAATTCAGACGTTTGCGAGTCAAACTCGCTCTCGTCAAGCAGTTTGTAAATGGTTGGTTAGCCGCTTCCTATTCAGGAGTTTACAAGCTGCTTGATGGGACTAGCCATCAGAAAGTAGGTGAAAGACATGCGTATTGTTTTCTTCAAGCGTTTATCGGATCAAAAAGAATTTCGATTTTTACAAGTAAAGAAAACGGGGGTTGAAGGAGTCGCTAAAGATGGTGAAGTTGTGACATTGAAATTTGTTGAACGTTCACCTCTCTATTCTCAAACTTGTACAAAGTAAAAACCACTGCGCTAACAGTGGTCTGAAAAAATACTTACAAAAATAGTTACTTTGTATTTTACGCCCTAGACTTCAAAAAATCAACTAGCTAGGAGGAAGAATATGCTTTTTTCCGAGAGTAATGTAAACATTTCAGCATCATTGGCAAAAGCTTGGGCTACTATTCAGACGCCTAAACACAACGCAAAAGTGAATGTACGCACTAAAAACGGCGGTTCATATACTTTTGAATACACTGATCTTAATGGCATTTTGGATGCCGTCAAACCTATATTTGTTCAAAATCATTTATCGATCATTCAGAACAGCTATACAACCATTGAAGGTAATTTAACAATGGCTTGTGTAGAAACCATATTCCTTCATGAATCAGGAGAGTATGTGAAATCTTATCCTCTTAAATTCCAAGCAGCAACAAGTATGCAGGATTTCGGTGGTCAGATTACTTACATGAAACGCTATAGTTTGTCTGCTATGTTAGGGCTTGCTACAGAGAAGGATGATGATGCTAATGGTGCCAGTGGAAACGAGTATCAATATATGAATCAACCTCCTCCGAAACAGCCAAATAACAGTGGGCAACCACAGCAACAAGTAAATAATCAACAAATGCAACAACAAAATAAGCCTAATCATACCGGCTTAAGAACTCAGGAACAGTTTAACGAAATAGCAAGATTGTTGAGTGAAGTTGCAGCAGCTTATGACTCAGATCCTAATACGGTTTATAACGGTGCCATGCAGAAATGTAAAATTCCTGATAAGAATTCGGATATTTTAACAACAAAAGAAGCGGATAGCCTAATTCAATATTTACGCGCTATCAAAATGCAAGTAGGTCAATGAATTATGTACCGCATAGAGTGTTATTGCCTCAATGGATTTTTGACCAAGCAAAAGGAAATAAAGATGAAATAAGGCGTCTGGTGCTCACTTACATGCAACGTTACCCAAATTACAGAACTACTGAAATGCGTGGTAGTTTCGCAATCTGTGAGCGCAAAGACGAGATTTTATAGGAGGGTCCTCGATGGAAAGCAAAAACATCGTAAGAGTTGAAAAAAACAAAGATTATACCATCATTAACAACACTTCCATCCAAGATACGAGACTGAGTTGGAAAGCAAAGGCTATTCATGTCTTTATGTTGTCAAAACCTGACGATTGGACTTTTTACAATGAGGAAATGCAGAAATGGGCAAAGGATGGCAAGGACTCGTTTACAGCAGGGCTAAGAGAGTTACAGAAATACGGCTATGTAAAAAAAGAACGCCGTCGCATTGAAGGTGGAAAGTTTGACTATGTAACAATCGTTTATGAAGTACCGTATATGGAAAATCCGTTACCGGATGAACCGTATACGGAAAACCCGCAAACGGAAAAACCGTTCACGGAGAAACCGCTAACGGAAAACCCGCAACTACTAAATACTAATACACTAAGTACTGATTTACTAAATACTAATATATTAAAAAATAATAATGATTATAGGGCTCCTGCTTACGTACCAACAAAAACGCCAATACCACCAACCCAAAATGCCTTTGCTTTTTATGAGCAAAATCATTTCGGGGCATTAGGTTCCATGATTATTTTGAAAATTGACTCTTGGATTAATGAAATGACTGAACCATTAGTAATACATGCTATGGAAAAAGCCGTTATGAACGGAAAAACCAATTGGGGTTATGTGGAAACTATTTTAAAAGATTGGTGGAATAAGAAACTGTTCACACTTGAGGCAATCGAAGCGGAGGACTTGCGCTGGAAAGATCAACGTATTAAAGCAACTCAGCAAGCTCAACAGCAGAATAGACCTCAAAGGACTTATCAGCAACCTAGACGAAAAGAGCGGGTGCCTGAATGGTTTGAAGATAGACATAATGATAATGCTTCTACACCAACAGAAACAACCGAATCAGCCAAACCTCAAATGGACTTTGAAGCAGAGCGACAGAAAATACTAGCGATGCTAGGAAAGGCGGAATGACTATGAGCAGACATCAAAAAATCCGCAATCATTTAATAAAAGCGTTACAAGCTAAAGGTCAATCAGTGGACAAGCTTACCGACAGGGCTTTGCTAAAAGCAATAACTAAAAGGGGGGATGAGTAGTGGCTCCAGTTAAATCCGTACCATTCCGTATCGTTACAAAACCTCGAACTGTTCAGGTAGGTGAAAAAATTGAGTTTGAGGAAAACTCAGCACGTATTACAACCATCAAAAAAATTGAGTTTTTACCTGGTGATTATATTGCAGTTATTGGTCTATGTAGGGAGGTTAGAGTGTGATTACCAATGAGCAAGTAGCAGATCGCATCAACAAACTCATAAGTGAGTATGAGTTCCCGCTTCCAGTCCTACAAGACGTACAAAAGCGATTAAGTGACAGTGATTGCCCGCATTATGCTATGCAGCAACTAAGGTACTTAGAAAATAACGTACATGCTGGCATTGCTGTCAAAAGAGGTGGTGGTCTTGAATGAGACGGAAAAATGGCATTTTAATTGATATTCCTAGCACGAGAAAGCTGGAAACAAATTCAGTCATTAA
>JAEWDX010000189.1 GCA_023389895.1 Bacillota bacterium | reverse complement strand
TCTTTCACCAATCAGAAGCTTGTATTCACGTTTAATATATTGAAGAATTTCATTATCGAAAGCATCTCCAGCCAATTTAATCGAGGAGGATGTTACAATATCGCCCATTGATAAGACAGCAACATCTGTCGTACCGCCACCAATGTCAACAACCATGTTTCCGCTCGGCTGGAAAATGTCCATTCCAGCACCAATTGCAGCTACTTTTGGGTCTTCTTCTAAATAAATCTTCTTTCCGCCACTTTTTTCAGCCGCTTCTTTAATTGCCTTCTGCTCAACGCTCGTAATGTTTGTTGGACAGCATATTAAAATGCGTGGCTTTGACAAAAAGCCCTTCACATTTAATTTATTGATAAAATGCTTTAACATTGCCTCTGTTACATCAAAATCAGCAATAACACCGTCTTTCAGCGGACGGATTGCCATAATATTTCCAGGTGTACGTCCGACCATGCGGCGAGCTTCTTCACCAACAGCTAAAACTCTATTGCTATTTCTATCAATCGCAACGACAGAAGGTTCATTCAATACAATTCCTCGACCTTTTACATGGATCAGCACATTAGCGGTACCTAAGTCAATCCCAATATCCCTTGCAAACATGATATTCATTATCCTCCTTGTACAATTAGCCTACACTGTCCGCCCACCGATCCTTAGATTGATTATCCAAAGACTTTTTTGAAGCGAACCTCGCTTATTCCTATCTTAAATAGCTGATGCTTCTACTTAAAAAACAACAGTTTTTTATTAATCGAACCAAGATCTATCCTAATTTTATATTCTACCACACTCTTGGAAAATAAAATAATCTTTTGTCAAAAAATGTGGGATAATTGGGCAGTTTTTTGTCGGTGAAAAAGAGGAGAAATTCATAAATAAAAGCAATTAACTAAATCGCCAATTGCTTTTATTGCTTCATGCTATTTTTCCTTATTTAATCGGTTCCGTTTCTTCCTTTTTATATTTCATTTTTGTCGCTTCCCCACCACGCAAATGGCGGATTGATTTATGATAATCTAAAATTTCTTTTACCTCATTAGCTAGCTCTGGATTAATTTCAGGAAGTCTTTCCGTTAAGTCTTTATGGACTGTACTTTTGGATACGCCAAACTCTTTCGCAATAACGCGAACTGTTTTTCTCGTCTCCACGATATACTTTCCAATCTTGATAGTTCTCTCTTTGATGTAATCGTGCACACCACTCGCCCTCCCTAAATTGGATGTGAGGAATGTGAAATGAGACCCGCTTTTTCGAAAGGATTAGATACGAAGTTCCGTATGATTTCATCCACCTCTAAACATGCTGCGATGAGCATCAACCAATTCATACGGCAGAAAGTCGAACTTTCTGAGCTTGCTGTGAATAAAACATGTCCTAAGGCACATTCAATATTAGCTTCAAAACGACTCTTCACCTCAAACACTCTCTTTGTTAGGTTTGTAACAGTGTATTAGCTTGGGTGCTAATATATGCACGAAATGCTGAATAGGGACAAGATATAAGTATAGTTTTTTGAAAACAAGGTATATTTTCATCTTGTTGATGTATAATTCACCGGCACATAATACCTAATTTCTTGCCAAACAGAGCTGACAGAATAAGTCTTATTCCCCTATCCCTCGACAAATTTCTCTGATTGCAAAAATATGTTTTCGATGAATTCGATTCATTTTTGAACAAATGGTTTCATATTATTACCTATTTCCCTATTATTTAATAGTTCTTCATTCGTATAACCTACTAAATATAATAGGCGGTATGATAGAGATAAATGCTTATTTTGTTCATGAATTTCTCCCTATTGTCGACAAGTACTTCTTCACATAAAATGGGGTCTAAATGTTCATTCATCTATTTGATTTAGGCCTAATTTGTTTTGTCAGGGTTGCTTTCAAAGAATTTGGAAGGGGAAAAAAATGATTACTAACACTCGTAAGGAAAGAATTTTAAAGGAAAAAAATGTTAAAAATAAAAATCTTCGAATTAAATTTGCTTATGCTACAATCGCAGCAACTATTGCTTCATCCACATTCTTTTTTACTTCAAGCGAAGTTAAAGCATTTAATGAACCGTACATCGTGAAGGAAGGAGATTCGTTATATCAAATTTCCAAAGAAAGTGGCATTTCGATTCAAGAAATCAAAAAAGCGAATCAGCTTACTTCTGATAAAATCTTTATTGGGCAAAAGCTTGACATTCCAATCAACCTTCACACGCCAGGAGATTCCTTGCAAACAGCTGCCATTTATACAGTTGTCCCTGGCGATACATTATGGGGAATTGCGAGCCGCTTCGGCCTTACGGTTGAAGAACTTAAACAGCAAAATAAACTAACAAAAGATATGGTTTTAATCAATCAAAAACTAATCATTATGGATGATATTTTTTATAAAAAGGCGAAGGTTGTCGGAGCGGTCGATACTTTCACAGTAGAATTTAGTGCAAACAAACAGTCGTTTACACTAAAAGTTCCATATGGTACGGCGCAAACTTATCAAAAGCTTTCTGGAAAAGAAGTTCTTATTTCCTATAAAAATGGAGCCATCATTCAAATTCAATAATCATAACTGGACTGCTAGGCCAATGCACTTATGACAATTTCATAAAAATCTTTCTAAATTTAGTAAATCGAGTCAGACTTTCTATCTCTGACTCGATTTTTGTTTGATAAAATTCTCGTTATTTCAATAAAAAGCAACATATCTCTGTGGTCGCTGTGATATGATAATGTAGGCCTAGCTGGAGAAATTCACCATTTAATCGAAGTGATTCGAGAGGAAATAACTGAAGCAAATGAGCAGTCTCAAAGCGTTGCCGCTGCTGCCGAAGAGCAAAATGCAACAATGGAGGAGATCTCCTCATCAACAGTCGTCCTCAGCAAAATGGCTGACGAGCTTAAAACCATTGCCCTTCAGTTTAAAGTACAATGATGAGACGCTAGAATCTTATTGCTTGTAAGGGGAATGAAACAAAAAAAAATACCACAGCCGTAGTGGTTGCGGTAGACTCCCTATTTAAACTTTCTTTAAAATAAAAAGCCCAAGAAAATTTCAAAACATTTTCTTGGGCTTTTACTTTTTTAGCTTTCGGGCTAAACCACCATTTTTCGGACAGCGCCTAAAAACTACCGAATAAAAGAACATTCTTTACTGTCATTGTTCTTAAATGTTAGAGGATTCTTTTGATTCTTCCTTTGTTTCCTCATCGATTTTTTCTTTATCATTGGCGTCCTTTTCTTCATCAGTTACTTTGTCATCTTTGGACTTATCGTCTGATTTTTCATCAGAGGAACTTTCTTCACTCTTTTTCTCATCGCTAGCACTTGAATGATCAGATGTTCCGTCTTCCAGTAATGCACTTAATGGCTTTTGGAAGTATTCATGTGGATTGAGTGGCAGATCATTTTTACGAATTTCAAAATGAACATGTACTCCCACTTCTTCATCAAACTGACTTTCTCCTGCTTTCGCAATAACTTGTCCTTGCTTAACTTGATCGCCAACCTTAACGTTTATCTCTGTAACAGATTGATATTTCGTGATGATTCCTTTGTCGTGTTCAATTTCAATGACATTTCCTAATAGGGCATCCTTATCTGCTACATTTGTTACTTTCCCACTTAGCGCTGCAATTACTTCAAAGGACTCTCCGTCCTTCATGCCAATATCAACCCCTGTATTTTGATGATATTGGTTGTTGTGAAGTATGAGTGCTGCTTCTTGGTCTTCCGCTTTGGCATTGTTATCATAAAAATTCCTCTTATAAACTACCGAATCTGCATCCTTCACAGGCAATAAAATGTTTTCCATCAAACTGTTAACCTCAACCGATGGCTCACCAAACTTCTTACCTGGAACATCTGTAGCATTATAGTTAAAATCATCTTGCTTTGTTGCACTATTGCTGTTTTGATACCAAAGAACCCCAGTTAGTATGATAGCTGCACTGGCAATGTAGATAGCTGGGTAGACCCAACGTTTTTTGAAAAAGCGCTTAAAGCTGGAATTTTGAGAAGATCGTTTCTTTTCTTCCTCTCTCATTATCATCACCTCAGCAATCATTCTGAACAGATTACTGAAATTATATACATCCTTTTAAAAATATTTTTTTAGATTATGATTCGACAATTTTCCGGGAAATATTCATAGATTTGAAAAATTCCTCAGAAAATAACAAAAGACGCGATAAACTTAGCCTTAGCCCATTCGAAACGAAGCTTAGCTCTTTAGTGGGGAGCATTGTATAGCAGATTATTAGACTATAACTTCGCCAATTACGTTTTATTTTCGTGCGACGATTCTCGTAAGGAAGGGATCGGAGCTGGTGATTTCGACTCCTGTGTAATAGTAATGGATGATTTCCTTATATGTTTTTCCTTCTGCTGCCATGCCATTTGCTCCGTATTGGCTCATGCCAACACCGTGACCATTTCCCTTCGTCTGGATAATAATCTTATCACCCTTCAGCTCCCAAGTGAAATCTGTGGATTTTAGTCCAAGCTTTTCTCGGACATCCTTTCCACTAACCACTTTGCCGTTTATTTCGACCTTGCCAACTCGTTTTCCTACCGTTCTTTCCGTCACTTTTCCGATTGTGCTACTATTAGACAGATGTACTCCTAGCTTTTGCTCAAATTCTTTAATCGGCATAATCTTCTGCCCTGTAAATTTAGGTGATTGTAAATCCCATGGGCTTTCGACACTTTTCAAATATGGAACAGCCTTCATCCAAATTTCTTCAGAATTTTCCGTGAAACCATTGCTCGTTGAAAAAAAACTAGCCTCAATGGGTGCACCTTTATATGTGATAATCTGTCCACTTGTTTCATTAATTGCCTCAGTAATTTTATTGATCGCCCATTTATAATCAACACCAAATATATTTTTTAATTCCTCATCACTTTTATATACTTGATGATTCTCCGTATCGGTAACAAGCGCCCCTTCTGGTAAGTCTGCCTTTTTTTCTTTTAGCATTTGATTGATTATATACGTCCTTGCTGTCAAAGCCTGAGCCTTTAATGCCTCTTTTTCAAAATCTCTAGGCATTTCTGAAGCAACAACACCGATTACATATTTCTCAAGTGGAAGTGTCTCAACTTGCTTTTTCTGCATCCGAAATACAGCTACTTCAACAGTTGGACCAGAGGATGTTTCAATCGTTTTTATTTGAAGATTATTCTCTTTGTTTAATTCCTCGCCAAGCTTTTTGGTTGCCTCGTCGCCAGAGAAAGGAAGGACAAGCAATGAGGGAATCATTAATGTAATGACCAAAAGAAGGGCCACTAGTGCGATGAAAGATTTGATCTTTAGTTTTTTTCGTGCCATGATTTAGCCTCCAAAGAAATGTAATCTGAGAAAATGATCTCCATTCATTCTTATGGGCTTGGACAAGCGATTATGACAAAAATCTATCAAGCTCTATCCTCCGCTCGGACAAAATTAAAAACGCAAAACCAACCTGTCAGCCGTCTGACTAGTAGATCCTGCGCCTTACTAAAAATCCTATTCTTTTCAAGCATTCATATCCGAGATGAATGTCTGCTTTTCAACTGCTTCTTCCATTTCGTTTATACGCTCAATATCTGCTCCTAGTCCAGCAAGCTTTTGGTGGAAGTTGACATAGCCTCGATCTAAATGCTTTAATTCTGTAACACGGGTAACTCCATCCGCAACCAATCCTGTTAAAACGAGGGCGGCTGCAGCTCGAAGATCGGTTGCTGCTACTTCAGCACCTTGAAGATCTGATGGACCACTGATGATGACTGATCTGCCTTCAATTTTAATTTCAGCATTCATGCGGCGAAATTCTTCCACATGCATGAAGCGATTTTCAAAAACAGTTTCTGTAATGACACTCGTTCCATTTGCATGAAGTAATAATGCCATCATTTGTGACTGCATATCCGTTGGAAATCCAGGATGTGGCATCGTCTTAATATCAACAGCCTTTAGCTTCTCAGGTCCGATAACCCGAATTCCTTCCGCTTCATCGACAAAAGTAACACCCATTTCCTCTAATTTCGCAATTAAGGACGTTGAATGCTCAGGAACAGCCCCTTTGATAAGAACATTTCCACCTGTAATCGCTGAAGCAACCATGAATGTACCTGCTTCAATCCGATCCGGAATAATTTGATGCTCTGCTCCGAATAAAACATCAACCCCTTCAATTCGAATCGTACCTGTTCCTGCACCGCGAACTTTGGCACCCATTTTATTAAGGAAGTTGGCAAGATCAACAATTTCTGGTTCCTTTGCAACGTTTTCAAGAATGGTTGTTCCTTTAGCAAGTGTTGCCGCCATCATAATATTTTCGGTTGCCCCAACGCTCGGAAAATCCAAATAAACCTTCGCACCCTGTAAACGACCGCCTTCTGCCTCAGCTTCAATATAGCCATTTCCAACTTTAACAGAAGCTCCCATCGCTTCAAAGCCTTTTAAATGTTGATCAATCGGCCTAGAACCAATGGCACAGCCACCAGGCAAAGCAACACGGGCACGACCATGTCTAGCTAATAAAGAACCCATCACTAGAACGGAAGCCCGCATTTTTCGGACATATTCAAAAGGTGCCTCTAAATTTAATTCTTTCATTGCATTGACAGTGACTTCATTATTTTTGAATGTCACTTCTGCATTTAAATTGCGTAAAACTTCATTAATCGTAAATACATCGGAGAGTGTTGGTACATCACGTATTACGCTTATACCATCACTTGCTAACAATGATGCGGCGATGACCGGTAAGACAGCATTCTTTGCTCCTTCAACTTGAACAGTTCCGCTTAACCTATTTCCGCCGCGGACGATGATTTTTTCCAAAGTGTATTCCCCTCCGCGTCCAAATTCTCTATATTAATATTCAATCGTGAGGATGGGTGTTCCTACCACGAGAGTAGTCTTTTCACCTAACTCCTGATAACGCAAGCCTATTTGCAAATTCATTTCGTATCCATTTGTATTAATCGCATTTTTGAATCGCTCCGAATGAGCAGAAACAGACATGAAATTACTTTCTTTTAATGCCTCAACTTCAGTCGCATTAAAAGCTGCTAATATTTCTTCCATTTTATTAGGCAAAGTCGTATTCATCTTATCACTGACCTCACCCTGTATACAAGAAAAAACTGTTGGTTTTCCTCGAAAAATAGCAGAGATTTTATTTTCCAATTCTTGACTTAATTTCGTGTCCATTCCACCATGCCAACCTTGTCCCTTAACCTCATATATGACGTACGCCTGTTGCTGATTCTTTATGGGGGTTGACACTTTAATCATTTCTGTTTTCAGTTCCTTTTGTAAAAAACCAACCGCTTCCCAATGTTTTTCGTCCTGGTTCACGTTCCATTCCCACTCAGGAAAATCATCCATCAATTTCTTTGCATAACCCTCAACATCCGTATCTCTTTCCATCTTTTCCCTTCCATGAATCGACCATTCATTGATGATAATATTCTCGTCCTCTAAAAGTGATGCAAGTGTGATGAGGTCGATCGCATCTTTGGCCATCGTTGCTTTATTTTCAAGCAAAATAATCATGCATATAATGCCAATAATAAATAAAATATTTTTTCTTTTCCCCATGTGTAACTCCTCCCTTACTATCATTGTTACCAAGTGAGGGTGGAGCATACTTCGGAAAAATCGCCACTTTTTGACAAAAAAAAGGTTCTTATTTTTAATTATTAAATGCACAACAAAGCAAATTGTACCTAATTGTTTCTAAAAAAGAAACATGCATGAAGACCCAATTTTTGCTTGATTTAATATACATGATTATCTTTGAAAAATTAAGGGTAGCTGCTGAGACCATAATAAGTAATTAAGGAAGAAGTTTCCAACCGATGACCCAATGACAATGGACAATAATATGTATAAAATTCTTGCTTGGAACACACGGTTAGCTCGCAAAATTTGATCAAATCGAAGAGCTTGCAATGCCCACCAGGCAATCGCAATAAAAACAATATGAACAATTATACTTAGTAAAGCTTGTTGTCCAAAGCCTGAAATCATCTGAAAACCTCCTTCCATCATACTGGTGAAAAATTCTCGGGACAATCAAAGAGTGATCTCCTGCGAAAATGATTCATAGCTGCTTTTCTTAGCGCGCAATTTATATCGATACATGCACAGAAGCCTCTCTAAAAGATAAGTATATCTTTTTTGAGCGGATTGACGTCTGACCTCCTAAAGATTGACGCTGAAACCTGAACACTTATTTTTGTTAATTTTTCAAACCTCTTCTATCTTATCATTATTTTTCTAAGTATAATAGGGTTCTGCACGGAAATTCACTATCGAATTTCCTCTTTCTGAGACAAGTCATTTTTCCTAGGATAAATCCACTAAATTTTTTAACATAATATATAAAAAGAGAAGGAGACCCCCATCTCCTTCTCTATCATTACCCCAATATTTTTCCCATTGTTCGTTTGAATATGAGTTGACAAGCCGCAAGCAAATATGAACGCCCCTACGTCAATATGTTGGTAGCTTATCTAAAGAAATCACTAAATTGATTGAAGTTTCCTTGTAGGAAGTCAAGTGCAATATTTGGCGCGATTCCGAATAAAATTGTCGCAAATACGGAAACGCCAATCACGATTCCAATGGTGCCAGGTAGCTTGAATTTCACATCATCTGCTGCAGGTCTGAAGAACATTTGCACCATAATTCCGAAATAATAGACGTATGAAACGACTGTTGTGGCAATCATAATCGATGCCAATACATAATGAGCAGGTTCGACAGCAAGAGCACCTAAGAAGATGTTTAATTTACCGATAAAGCCGGCTGTTCCCGGGATCCCTGCTAACGAAAGGATAAACACAGCCATCGCAATCGCCAAAACGGGTGCTTTCCTGTATAATCCAGCAAACTGGCTAATATCTTCTGAACCTGTTTTCTGTGTTATAAGCTGGATAATCGCAAACGCACCAAGGTTCATGAAGAGATATGCCCCTAAATAAAACCAAAGTGTGTCAAATAGAAATACTGACATCGATGCGACCACAACTAGCAAATAGCCCGCATGAGCAATACTTGAATAAGCAAATAGGCGCTTAATATTACGCTGTCTTAAGGCAACTACGTTTCCGATAATCATCGTTGCCGCCGCTAAGAAGGCGATATAATCTTGAACTCTCATGAGAAGAGGCATGACAAGACCATCCTGTCCTTCTGCCGGAATATTGTAGAAAACGACCATCAAAATCCGAATCATAATCACAAAGCCTGCTGTTTTTGAAACAACGCTTAGAAAAGCGGTAACAGGTGTTGGTGCACCTTGATAAACATCCGGTGCCCACATATGAAATGGTGCTGTTGCCAGCTTAAATGAAAGTCCGACAAATATCATGAAGAAAGCAAGTCCAAGTAAATAAAGCTGCTGTGTATCTGATATCGTCACTAAATACCGTGCCATATCAAGCAAGTTTGTTGTTCCTGTTAGCCCATAAACATAGCTTAAACCAAAGACGGTAATCGCTGTTGAAATTCCACCATTAATGACATATTTCATGGCAGATTCATTGGAAGCAAGATTCTTCTTCCTCATTCCAGCTAGAATATAAGATGAAATGGAAAGCAATTCAAGTCCGATAAACAGTGTAATTAAATCACCGCTTGAAGTCATCATCATGGCACCTAGCAAGGCAGCAAGAAATAAATAATAAAACTCCCCACGATATTCCTTCAAGCCTTCCTTCGGCTCATAGCTGAGCGCAATCAAGAAGACGAATGCCGCCCCGATTAACAATAATAGCTTGAATGCCTTTCCAAATGAATCTAAGCGGAATGTATCATAAAGAATTGATTCCGTGCCAATTCCGAATAGACTAATTAAGGAAACGAGCGCTGCCAGAATACCAGCTAGCCCTAGCCAGCCAAGAAGCTTGCGGTTCACCGTTTTCGGCATAAATAAATCTAGTAATGAAAGAATTGTTGCTACGCCAAGGATAATGAACTCAGGAGTCATGATGCTCCATTTAAATGATAATAAAGTCTCGATATCCATCCTTCATCACCCTCCTATCCCTAGCATAATTGTTTCTAATGTAGATGTGAGCGGCTCGCTTAGTACATTTGGGTAAACACCAATTAAGACGATCACGCCGATTAGAACAATAGCAGGTACCCATTCAGTCCTCTGAATATCTGTTACTCCTGCAAATTCCCGATGTGCTTTTCCATAAGTAATCGATAACACTGCACGGAGAATATAAACGGCTGTTAAAATAATTCCGAGCGCTCCAACAGCTGCTAAAACTGGCATTGTTTTAAACAAGCCGAGAAAAGCCATAAATTCACTTACGAATCCAGACATTCCTGGCATTCCAAGCGAAGCCATCCCTGCTGCAAGCAAGAAGCCCGCCGTAACTGGCATCCCCTTCGCTAATCCACCGAGGTTTGCCATATCGGAAGTTCCTAAACGCTCATAGAACACACCAACTAGGAAGAAAAGCAGCGCCGCAATTAATCCATGTGAAACAACTTGGAAAATTGCACCTTGAATTCCTGCCTCATTCAGCGCACCTAAGCCTATTAAGACAATCCCCATATGTGAAATCGATGAGTAGGCAAGCACCATTTTGAAATCTGTTTGCACAAGGGCAAGAAAAGCGCCGTATAACAAGTTAATCACACCAAGAACGGCAATTAACACAGCCAAGCTTTCGAATTGCACTGGGAAAATCCCAATTCCGAAACGAATGATCCCATAAGCTCCGATTTTCAATAGAATCCCAGCATGCAGCATAACGACTGATGGTGGTGCTTGAACGTGAACACGTACCATCCAGCTATGCAATGGGAATATTGGCAGCTTTACACCGAAGGCGATTAACATCGCAATGAGCAAGCCCATTTTTGTTCCAGCGGACATCGCGATATTCTGACTATCTGCTGCCATCATAGAAGTAATTGCTGCAATATTAGCTGTTCCTGTTTTTGAAAACAGCACCATAATGACAATCAGTAAGATAGCTGAGCCTAAACCGTTATAAATTAAGAAACTAAATGCAGCCTTTTCCTTTTCAAAATAACCCCATTTTCCAATTAGGAAAAATGTTGGAATAAGCGTAATTTCGAAGAAGATAAAGAATAGAATTAAATTTTCTGCGGCAAATACGCCGAGCATGCCAATTTCCAGTAGAAGGAAGAGCATGAAATAGCCTTTCCATTCTTTTTTAATATACATGGAGGCAATCGCTGCAAGTGTTGCTAATAAAGCAGTTAACACGATCATAATAAGTGAGAACCCATCTACACCTAACTCGTAATCAACCGTAAATAAGCCTTGTAGTTGATGTTGATCGCCAAACTGGATCCAGCGCACCTTTTCACTTAAATCTGCCAGTGAAGCACCAGCTCTGTACTGAAAAAAAGCAATTAATGCTAGAACGAGCGCTGGCAATGTTGCCAGGAAACCAATCTGCTTGATAAGCTTTTCATTCATTTTCGGTATGAAAGTTAAAACAATAACACCGAGTAGAGGGGAGAAAACTAATATGGATAGAAAATAAGCTAGATTCATTTCAAATACCCCCCTGTCACAGCAAATACGACGACTAGAATCGCAAGACCGACAAACGCGACAGCTCCATATCTTTGGACTTGACCGTTTTGGAAGCTTGAACCCGCTCTTCCTAAGCCTGCGACTACTCCTGCAACCGTTTTAACAAGTCCTTCAACGATAAAGCGTTCAATAATAGTAAGCAGCTTGCTAATTCCACGTGTTAGCTTTACAATCGTTAGCTCGTAAAGTTCATCCACATAATATTTGTTATACAGCGTGTTGTAAATGGATGGCACAGCACCCGATAACCAATCGCGTGAAAGTGAACGCTTGCCATACATTAAATACGCTAAGTAAATCCCTGCCAGCGATACAATCGTTGCCACAATCATAATCCAAACTGGTCCTTCAATATGTCCTGACCCAAGCGCAGGATTTCCGTCTGTTAACCAATCTCCAAGGAATGTACCAAACCATGGTGTGTTTACATATCCGGCAACAACAGCTAGAATCGCAAGAACAACCATCGGTAAAGTCATCACGCTTGGTGACTCCTTTACATGCTTCATGTCACTACGTGATTCTCCTGTAAACACCATGAAGAATAGGCGGAACATATAGAATGCTGTAAAGAATGCAGCAATGACTGCTAACCAGAATAGGACTGTATTTCCATGCGCCCATGCAGCTATTAAAATTTCATCCTTACTAAAGAATCCTGAGAATAAAGGTACACCACTAATCGCTAGTGTCCCGATGAGGAATAATGGGCCTGTTACACGAAGCTTCTTCCATAATCCACCCATTTTCTCTATATCCTGCGTATGAACGGCATGAATAACACTTCCTGCCGCTAAGAATAGCAAGGCTTTAAAGAATGCGTGCGTCATTAAGTGAAATACACCTGCTACATAACCAGCTGAACCAAGCGCAAGCATCATATAGCCAAGCTGGCTGACTGTTGAATACGCAAGAACCCGTTTAATATCCTTTTGTACAAGCCCAATCGTTGCCGCAAAAATCGCGGTCACCGCACCAACTATTGCCACTGTCATGAGCGCAACATTGCTCGCTGTGAAAAGTGGAAATAATGCTGCCACTAAATAAACACCTGCTGCAACCATCGTTGCGGCGTGGATTAAAGCAGAAACCGGCGTTGGACCTTCCATCGCATCTGGAAGCCATGTATGAAACGGGAATTGACCAGATTTTCCGACCGCTCCGATAAAAATAAGAATCGCTGTTAACGTAATCATTGTTGATGAAACGGCTCCAGCCGCTACAGCCGAAAAAATTTCATCATATTCAAAGCTGCCAACTTGCCAGAACAAAAGAATCATTCCGATTAAAAGGCCAACATCCCCAATGCGCGTTATAATAAACGCTTTTTTCGCTGCCTTTTTTGCCTCTTCTTTATAGAAGTAGAAACCGATTAATAAGAATGAGCCTAAGCCAACAAGCTCCCAGAAAATATACGTTTGCAATAAGTTCGGTGAAAGAACAAGACCGAGCATTGCAAATGTAAATAACCCTAAATAAGCATAGTAAACCGGAAATCTCTCATCGCCATGCATATATCCTTTTGAATAAGTATGTACAAGGAAACTTACAAGCGATACGATTACCAGCATTAACGCATTTAATTGATTGACTTCAAAACCCGCTGTTAACTGAGTATCCCCTATCGTAAGCCAAACAGCCTCTGACTTGAAGGTTGGTGTTGTAAATCTTTCAAACAGCACAACCAACGAGTAGACAAAAGAAGCAAGTGTGAGCAAAATCCCAACATATGCACTCGCATCCTTTAGCCTTTTACCGAAAAGGATAAGGAATATAAAAGATAAAAGCGGGAAAAGCGGTATGATCCATGCATTCTCCATCAATATCACAATCCCCTTTTAAGCACGCTGCTTTACGTTCCCAATTTTCGCAAAATCAACGTGTTAGATTACTAGATGAATAGGTACTGATCTAGCGTTTTAATAAATTTATTTCGTCAATTTTCACTGTGCTGCGATTGCGGTAAAGGGCAATCAAAATAGCTAAACCAACAGCTGCTTCAGCCGCAGCAACACTCATGGAAAATAAAGCAAATACTTGACCCGTAATAGAAGGCATGACACCAAATTTACTGAAAGCGACTAAATTAATATTCGCCGCATTCAGCATTAATTCGATCGACAGTAACACAATGACTGTGTTCTTTTTCGTCAACGCACCATATAAGCCGATACAGAAAAGAATCAATGCCAGTACCAGATAGGCTGAAATGGGAACTGAACTCATTCCTTCTCCGCCTCCTTCTCATCATCATTTTTCGCTAACACAATCGCTCCGAAAAGAGATGCTAATAATAAAACCGAAGTTAATTCAAATGGAATGATGTATTTTGAATAAAGAGACATTCCAATTTGCTCTGTATTATTTTCATGTAATGCGGTTGGCACTTGACCAAAATCAAGATTATAAATTCCGATATAAACGGCAAAGGCAAACCCTAAAACACCTAGGAAAACGAAAAATTTCCGAAGTTTCCCCGTTTTATCCTCGCTCGTATCATCATGTCGCGTCATCATAATTCCAAAGAGCATCATGACCGTAATCGCTCCGGAATAGAGTAGGATTTGCGCCACTGCGACGAATTCTGCTGACAGCGTGACATAAATCCCTGCAATACTGACAAATGTAAAGACAATCGCAACAACCATATGTACGACATTCTTTAAGTTCAGTAATAGCACACCACCTATGATCGCAACGATAGCGAGTGAAATAAACGCAATAAATTCACCTGATAAAGTCATGGTTTATTCACCCTCCGTATACTTTCATCATTTTCATCAAGCCATTCCAGGTTTTTAAAAAGGGCATCACGACTGAACTCGGCTAGTTCAAATTCATTCGTCATAATAATTGCCTCAGTCGGACAAACTTCTGTACATAAGTCGCATAATATACAGATTTCGAAATTGATATCATATGTATCAATGATTTTCCCTTTTTTCGTTGGATCAGGATGTTTTTTACCAACAAGGTTAATACACTCTGTCGGACAAATATTCATACATTGATTACAGACAATACACTTTTCAGGATAAAACTTCTGAATTCCGCGGAAGCGATCAGGAAGCGGTAGCGGTTCATGCGGATATTCATAGGTCGGTTTTTCCTTCGTTAAATTATTAAGGGTATACTTTAAGCCTTTTAATAAACCAAGCATGTTTTTTCACCCCTTACGGATTAAGTAATCTTCCTCTTTCTTGAAGAATTAAAACAGTTTCATAATTTCTTTTATTATTGCTGTAAGGAAAATATTTGCTAATGCGATTGGCAAAAGAATTTTCCAGCCTAATTCCATTAATTTATCTGCACGGATACGTGGGAATGTCGTCCGGAACCAGATTAATAAAAAAACGACAAACATAAACTTAAGGGCAAACCAAACGGCACCAGGAATAAAATCTAGGAAAGAGAATAACGGTAGCCATCCTCCTAAGAATAAAACAGTTGTTAATGATGCCATCGCAAATAGATACACATATTCCGCCAACATGAACATCGCCCAGCGGAATCCTGAATACTCAACATGGAAACCAGCCACAAGCTCGTTCTCAGATTCTGGAAGGTCAAAGGGCACACGGTTTAATTCAGCTGTTGCGGCAACAATGAAAACAAGGAAAGCAATAGGCTGAAGTAAGATATACCAGACATTCTCCTGTGCAAGGACAATTTCATTTAAGTTTAAGCTACCCGTTAAGAGAACAATACCGAGCACTGACATAACAAGCGGAATTTCATAAGAAATCATCTGTGCCGCTGCCCGCATTCCCCCAAGGAGGGCATATTTATTATTAGACGCCCAACCACCTGTGAGCATTCCAATAACAGTTAACCCTGATATAGCGATATAATAAAGTAAGCCTACACCAAGATCTGCAAATTGAAACTTATCAGTAAACGGTATTGTTGCCATAACAATGAAGGCTGGTGCAAAACCAATAACTGGCGCGATAATGAATAAAGGTTTATCTGCAAGCTTTGGAATCGTATCTTCTTTTAGAAGAAGCTTTAACACGTCGGCTACAGTTTGCAGTAACCCCCATCGTCCTCCAACCTGGTTTGGACCTTGACGGAGCTGCATAAAGCCCAACACCTTCCGCTCTGCCAAAATCGCATACGTAACAAAGCCTAAAATGACTAAAAGCAGAACAACCGCTAGTAAAAAGAAAATCCCGAAATTTAATAGTCCTGGTTGAGAATTTAATAAATCCTGTACCATTAGCCATCCACCTCCCCTAGGATAATATCAACTGCTCCTAGAATGGAAATTAAGTTTGCAATCGTTTCACCCTCTAAAAGTTTAGGGAGAATTTGCAAATTATAAAATGATGGTCTTCTGAATTTCACACGATATGGTTCCTTCTTGCCATCACTTGCAATATAACAACCAATTTCCCCACGAGGTGACTCAATTCGTACAAAGGCTTCCCCTTTTGGAGCTTTAATGATTTTAGGCACTTTTCCTAAAATCTCTCCCTCTGAAGGAAATTGTTCACAGGCTTGTTCTAAAATTTTTAAAGACTCTTCGATTTCTGCTAAGCGTACATGGTAGCGCGCCCATGCGTCTCCTGATTCACGAACAGGAACATCAAAGTCAAAGCGGTCATAAATGGAATACGGCTCATTTTTGCGCAGATCCCATTTTATCCCTGTACAGCGTAAGTTCGCTCCACTCAATGAATATTGAAGCGCATCCTCCTTCGTGTAAGTACCAACACCTTTTACACGGTTCATAAAAATCTCATTTCCCGTAACAAATTGATGATAGCCTTTAAGCTGCTCACGCATATACGGAATGAAATCCCTTACTTTTTCAATCCAGCCTTCAGGAGCATCCCATTTAACACCACCGACACGCATATAGTTAAAGGTTAAACGCGCACCCGATAGTTCATTCAGCATATTAATGATCATTTCTCTTTCACGGAATGCATAAAGAAGCGGACTCGTTGCACCAAGGTCAAGTAAAAAAGTTCCCCACCATACAAGGTGACTAGCGACACGCCCAAGCTCCATCGCAATAACACGTAAATATTCGGCTCTCTCTGGAACTTGAATGCCCGCCATCGTTTCAACAGCATGACATATGACGTAATTATTCGTCATTGCTGATACGTAGTCCATTCTATCGGTATAAGGAATAATTTGTGTGTATTGAAGGTTTTCGGCCAGCTTTTCTGTACCGCGGTGAAGGTAGCCAATCACAGGCTTTGCTTCGACAATGGTTTCTCCATCAATTTTCAAGACAAGACGAAAAACACCGTGCGTACTAGGGTGCTGAGGTCCTACGTTCAAAAGCATTTCTTCTGTTCGTAACATTTTTTACACCTCCACATCGTACGGTTCGTAGTCTTTTCTTAATGGATGTCCAACCCAATCTTCACCAAGCATGATGCGGTGTAGGCTCGGATGATTGTTGAACTTAATTCCTAATAAATCATAGGCTTCACATTCTGGCCAGTTTGCTCCAAGCCATAACGATACGAGCGAATCGACCTCAGGCTCATCCCGATCGAGCTTCACTTTTAAAGCGACAGATTGATTGTTTTTGTATGAGAATAAATGAACATACACTTCCATATGTGTAACAAAATCAGTTCCATGAAGCTCTGATAAATAATCAAAGCCTAATTGCTCATTATATTTTAGAAATTCCGCTAATTTAAAATAGGCTTCTTTTTTCGCTACTAATGTTGGCACGTCCTTTGAAAGATTATTAATATACGAATCTTCTAATACTTCAGCACCAAGATTTTCCTCTATCGCCTTAACATATTTATCTAATATTGGTTGATTTGGCGATGGCTTCATTTCCTCTGCCGGTTCAGCCTTTGCTGTAGCGCCTCCAGCTTTTGCCTTTGCAGCGGCAGCGGCGGCAGCTTTTGCTTTCGCAGCAGCGATAGCTTTCGCTTTCTCATCATCCCCAACAGATTCGCCACCTGCTTTTGCGGCAGCAGCAGCTTTTGCCTTCGCGGCGGCGGCGGCTTTCGCTTTTGCAGCAGCAATGGCCTTTGCCTTTTCATCATCAGAAGCTGGAGCAGATCCACCTTCGTCGCCTGCCTGCTTTGCTAATGCAGCAGCTTTTGCTTTTGCAGCAGCAGCGGCCTTTGCCTTTGCTGCAGCGGCAGCTTTTTGCTTAGCTATATCCATTTCTTCTGCCTTCGGAGCATCTGAAACCCCTGGGAGTGCTTCGCTTTGCTCTTTCGCTTTCATTTTCGCTAGAGCAGCAGCTTTCGCCTTTGCTGCAGCAGCGGCTTTTTGCTTAGCCACATCCATTTCTTCTGCTTTCGGAGCTTCTGAAACCTCTGGGGGTGCTTCGCCTTGCTCTTTCGCTTTCATTTTCGCTAGAGCAGCGGCTTTCGCCTTTGCTGCAGCTTCCTTTTTCAATTGGTCAAGATCTTTTTCGCCCGTCATTGGTTACATCACCTTCTTCCCAGTCTTCGCCTCATAACGGATTTTTTCTCTTAATTTATTTATTCCATAGATTAAAGCAGCTGGATTAGGGGGGCATCCAGGTATGTACACATCGACAGGTACAATTTGATCGACCCCTTTTACAACCGAATAAGATTTTACATAAGGACCACCAGCTGTTGCACAGGAGCCCATCGCAATAACCCATTTCGGTTCAGGCATTTGATCATATAGTCTGCGAAGAATGGGAGCCATCTTCTTTGTGACAGTACCTGAAACAATCATGACATCAGATTGACGAGGAGAATTCCGATAGAATGTACCGAAGCGTTCTAAATCATAATGCGCATTACTCGCCTGCATCATTTCAATCGCACAGCATGCAAGCCCAAAAGTCATCGGCCATAACGAAGCACTTCGCGACCAGGCTTTAATTTGTTCAAACGATGACATAAACACCGTTCTTTCAACTTCCTTTATATCCTTTTCTGGAATGTCCTTTAATGTTAGATCCATTTCAACACCTTCTTCTTCCAAGCATAAATAAGCCCGATGATCAGCATGAATACAAAAATCAACATTTCGATTAATGCAAAAATTCCAAGTTTTTCGTAGGCAACAGCCCAAGGATATAAAAAGACCGTCTCCACATCAAAAATAACAAACATTAGTGCAAAAATATAATAGCGGACATTGAACTGCACCCTTGAGTCACCAAAAGGCTCAAGTCCACTTTCATACGTGGTATACTTCGATTCAGACGGCTTATAAGGCCGTAACAGCTTTCCAATAAACAAAGCCACCACTGGTAACAAAACCCCGAGCAATAGAAAGACAAATACTATCAAATAATTATTTTGATATATATTTAACGTATCCATGCCCATCCCCTCCAATGTTGTGAATTTTTTCTAACATTTATAATTGTAACCGTAATCATTATAGCACTGTTACAAATTTGTGTCGACAAGCCATAAGCCATAAAATAGAAATTCTCTCGCCCCCAGATTAAAACTTTTACAGCGCTTGAGAGCTTGCTCTCAAAAAGCGAAAAAAGCTTTTGTCTGGGGAGCTTTTGCGACAGCAAAAGCTAGCGATGCGACAGCAGCGCGTAGCGAGATAATTTCTATTTTTTCACCCCATTCGTCGACACAAATCCCTCTCCCTGAGCATTCGCGCCTCCCCAAACTTCATACTTATTTAACATTTCATGGCGCGAATGCGAACTGTGCACTATATTTTTTATTAAATATATTTACTAATTATGCCAAGTTCCTACTCTAACACCATAAAATCCATATTCTAAATTGATAAAAAAATTTAAACCTTCATTAGAAGGTACGCTAGTACTCTTCCATATATTTGCTCCCCACTACTGAAGTTTTAAAAATTTCTTCAACTAAATCGTGATTAATATCACTTCCCCATAAACTGATACGCAAGTACCGACTCCTAAGTTCGTGTTGTTCACGAATAATAAAGTTGTTTAAAAAGATGGTGTGAAATTTGATTTTTATACCATCTTTCTTATTTATTTGTATTAATAAAAGTATGAATATTTCAATATTAGTATAACTAAGAAAAGGGCAGGATTTAATATCAGAAAAGGAGATGATTAGGTTGTATTCCCACAAACCAGAAGATTATGAGTGTCCATTTTGTCGAATTGTATCAGGTAAAGAAAAACAAAATAATGGTACAAAAAAAAGAGACATTATTTATCAAAATAAATATGTAACAGCATTTATTGCAAGTAAATGGTGGCCTAATAATAAAGGACATGTTCTAGTTGTCCCGAACGAACATTTTGAAAATATATATGAACTCCCTGCAGAAATAGCTGCTGAAATCCATCATGTTGCTCAATTAACAGCATTTGCAATGAAAAATACATATGGTTGTGATGGGATTTCTACTCGACAGCATAACGAGCCTGCGGGAAATCAAGATGTATGGCATTATCACCTTCATGTATATCCAAGATATGACGGTGACAATCTTTACATAACGAAATGTTACTTTACAGAACCTGATGAACGCCCTTTCTATACGCAAAAGTTACGTTCATGGATACATGAAAATATTTAGCGCACAAATATAGTTTTAATTCAAATTAGGGGGCTACGGTGAACTTTTAGTTCTCCGAAAAACAAACAACTTTTTTATTTCTACACACGTATTCCTCAAACCGAAGGTCTGCCTCTCGCTCCCTTCACATTCAGCGTCACCACAGACACCCATGCAATGTGCAAATAAAAAAAACAGTCCGAGGGAGGGACTGTTTTTTTCATTGGGGTTTATATTCTATTCATATATATATTTAATCACCAATTATTCATTGGTGCCAAATATCATTGTGAAGAATTTCACAAAAATGATTAAAAAAATAAAACTTACTCAATTGACATCCTTCTAAATTATAAGTAATTTAGAATTGGATAACTTCAACTATATTTTCCATAAATTCATATTAACACAATCTTTATTTATTGTCATGTGAAATATTGAACAAACTTTTACTTTTTTACAATCTATCATAAAAAGAAGTAAAAAGAAGCAGTTTTAAACTACTTTACAAGCTTTCTGAAACTATATAGATGATGAAAAGTCAGAGTTAAGATCTTAACATACTTTCCTATTGACCCATTGCGGTGGATAAAAACCTTAAATTAAAGTCTCATGAGACCACCACTCGCGAGAAATGGCGATAGCTATGGTCGCTTGACGCTCTCATGAGACCACTACTCGCGAAAAAAGGGATAGCTATGGTCGCTTGACGCTCTCATGAGACCACTACTCGCGAGAAAAAGCGATAGCTATGGTCGCTTGACGCTCTCATGAGACCACCACTCTCGAGAAATGGCGATAGCTATGGTCGCTTGACACGCTCATGAGACCACTACTCGCGAAAAAAGTGATAGCTATGGTCGCTTGACACGCTCATGAGAGCACTACTCGCGAAAAAGGGGATAGCTACGGTCGCAAAAAAGGGGGCTGTCCACTTAGCGGACAGCCCCCTTCTTCATGCTATTAAAAATGTTTTTCAGAAACATTGATACGATTGAGTGCACGCTGAAGCGCAAGCTCAGCACGTCTGAAATCGACATGATCTTGCTTATGTGTTTGCAAACGTTGTTCAGCACGATCCTTCGCACGTTTAGCACGATCGAGATCAATTTCATCTGATTGTTCCGCAGACTGTGCAAGAATCGTTACCTTTTCAGGACGAACTTCTAAAAATCCACCACTTACTGCGACTAATTCTGTTTTTCCGTCGTTTTTCAAGCGGACGGCTCCAATTTGCAACGGTGCAACCATTGGAATGTGACCAGGTAAAATTCCTAGCTCGCCACTTTGGGCTTTCGTACTTACCATTTCCACATCTGATTCATACACCAGGCCATCGGGAGTAACAACACTGACTTTAATCGTCTTCATTTTTTACCCTCCTGGTCCGAAATTAGACCTCTACGCCCATCTTCTTAGCTTTTTCAATAACCTCTTCGATTCTTCCTACTAGACGGAAGGCATCCTCTGGAAGGCTATCATACTTACCTTCAAGAATCTCTTTAAAGCCATTAACCGTTTCTTTAACAGGAACGTATGAACCAGGCTGACCAGTGAACTGTTCAGCAACGTGGAAGTTTTGTGATAAGAAGTTTTGGATACGACGAGCACGAGAAACGATTATCTTATCGTCATCTGAAAGCTCATCCATACCAAGCATAGCGATAATATCTTGCAATTCTTTATAACGCTGCAATGTTGCCTGAACTCGACGAGCAACATCATAATGCTCTTCACCAACGATTTCAGGTGATAGCGCACGTGAAGTTGACGCAAGTGGATCAACCGCAGGATAAATACCCATTTCAGAAAGTTTACGCTCTAAGTTTGTTGTTGCATCTAAGTGAGCAAATGTTGTTGCTGGAGCCGGGTCCGTATAGTCATCGGCTGGAACATAGATAGCTTGGATTGACGTAACAGAACCAACGTTTGTTGATGTAATCCGTTCCTGTAATCTACCCATTTCAGTTGCTAATGTTGGCTGATAACCAACGGCAGATGGCATACGACCAAGGAGGGCAGAAACTTCTGAACCTGCTTGGGTAAAACGGAAGATGTTATCCATGAAGAAAAGTACGTCCTGTCCTTGTTCATCACGGAAGAATTCAGCCATTGTCAAACCAGTTAAAGCAACACGCATACGTGCTCCAGGTGGCTCGTTCATTTGACCGAATACCATTGCTGTTTTCTTAATAACGCCTGAATCTGTCATTTCCCAATATAGGTCATTTCCTTCACGAGTACGCTCTCCAACACCGGCGAACACAGAAATACCACCATGCTCCTGAGCGATATTGTTAATAAGCTCCTGAATAAGAACGGTTTTACCTACACCGGCACCACCGAATAGACCGATTTTTCCACCTTTAATATATGGAGCAAGCAAGTCGACAACTTTAATTCCTGTTTCAAGAATTTCTACCTCAGTAGAAAGCTGTTCGAATTTCGGTGCTTCTCTATGAATTGAATCACGACGAGCATCAGCTGGAAGTGGCTCATTTAAATCAATTGAATCACCTAAAACGTTAAATACACGTCCGAGTGTAACATCCCCAACTGGTACAGAAATAGGTGCACCAGTATCGATAACTTCAAGACCACGCATTACACCGTCTGTAGAAGACATAGCAATCGCACGAATTGTGTCATCACCTAAATGAAGGGCAACTTCAAGAGTTAAGTTGATGTCAACTTCAGATTCGTTACGCGCTTTAGTTGTGATTGTCAATGCGTTATAGATTTCAGGAAGCTGACCGTTTTCGAACTTTACGTCAACAACTGGACCCATAACCTGAAGAACGCGTCCTTTGTTCATCTTTTTCCCTCCTAAATATGAAATGCGGTAGTGCCACACTCAACCCCCGACAAGCATAAGACGAGCCTAACAGAAAGATAACTCTACCTTTCCGAGAAGGATTAACTTATGGCCTCGGAGGGGATAGGCAATAAAGCTAGACAAGACCAACTTCAAAAAACCGCCTTATATTTTAAATCCACTGATTGTACCCTATTCTAAAGCAGCTGCACCGCCGACAATTTCAGTAATTTCTTGTGTAATTGCTGCTTGTCTTGCACGGTTAAAGCTCAAGCTTAATGCATTAATAAGCTCGTTTGCGTTATCTGTAGCACTCTTCATCGCTGTCATACGTGCGGAATGCTCACTTGCTTTACTGTCTAATAGTGCACCATAAATTAAACTTTCTGCATACTGAGGCAGCAATACTTTCAAAATCTCCTCAGCAGACGGTTCGAATTCATAAGAAGTTAGCTTCGTTGAAGTTGCAATATCTGAAAGTGGAAGTAGCTTCTTCTCTTCTACTGTATGTTGAATAACGCTCACATAATGATTGTAAAACATATAGAGTTCATCTAATGTTTCATCAGCAAACATGCCGACAACTTTGCTCGTTATATCTTTAATCTCAGCGAATTCTGGCTGATCTGGAATACCGGCAATATCTAGAATAACGTTATAGCCACGTTTCTTGAAGAAATCGGCTCCCATACGCCCGATTGCAATAATCGCAAATTCATCATTTGATTTATGGCGTTTTTCAATTGTTTGGTGAACATGGCGAATAATATTACTATTAAACGCACCCGCAAGACCACGATCAGACGTAATGACTAAATAGCCCGTCTTTTTCACTGGTCGATGTGTTAGCATTGGATGTGTTACATCTGAGCTGCCAAGCGCAATCGATGCTGTCACCTCTTGAATTTTCTCCATATATGGAACAAATGATTTCGCATTTGCTTCAGCACGGTTCATCTTTGAAGCAGATACCATTTGCATTGCTTTCGTAATTTGTCCCGTCTTCTTCGTTGAGTTTATACGCATTTTTATATCACGTAATGATGCCACAGGTTCTCACCACCCTTTTTATCAAAGAATAGGAGCAAATCATGCAAAAGAAGCTTTTATAAACATTTCTTAAGCACGATTGCCCACTTGTTGTTAGAGCCGAATAATCAATTACTTCTCGGATACTGCAAAAGTTTTCTTGAAATCGTTAAGTGCAGCAGCCATATCATCATCAGCAGGAAGATCCTTCGTTGTTACGATATGGTCTAACAATTCTTTGCGGTTATGATCTAACCATGTTAAAAACTCAGCTTCGAAGCGGCGAATATCTTGCAAAGGAATATCGTCTAAGAAACCACGAGTTAATGCGTAAAGAATCGCAACTTGCTTCTCAACCTTTAACGGTCTGTTAAGATCTTGCTTTAGAACCTCAACAGTACGAGCACCACGGTTAAGTTTTGCCTCTGTTGCTTTATCTAAGTCTGAGCTAAACTGAGCAAACGATTCAAGCTCACGGTAGGAAGCAAGGTCAAGACGAAGTGTACCCGCAACCTTCTTCATTGCTTTAATTTGTGCAGAACCACCAACACGTGATACAGAAAGACCTGCGTTAATCGCTGGACGAACACCAGAGAAGAATAGATCTGACTGTAAGAAAATTTGTCCATCAGTAATCGAAATAACGTTTGTTGGAATATACGCAGATACGTCACCTGCTTGCGTTTCAATAAATGGCAATGCGGTGATTGAACCGGCACCTTTTGCATCACTTAGTTTAGCAGCACGTTCTAATAGACGGCTGTGCAAGTAGAATACATCCCCTGGATATGCTTCACGACCTGGAGGACGGCGTAATAATAAGGAAAGCTCACGATATGCAGAAGCTTGTTTAGTTAAGTCATCATATACAACAAGAACATGCTTGCCGTTATACATAAATTCTTCAGCCATTGTTACCCCAGCATATGGTGCTAAGAATAGTAGTGGAGCTGGTTGTGATGCAGAAGCTGTTACAACAATTGTGTAATCTAATGCACCATTTTTACGAAGCATTTCAACTGCGTTACGAACTGTTGATTCCTTCTGTCCAATTGCAACATAGATACAAATCATATCTTGGTCTGCTTGATTCAAGATTGTATCAATCGCAACAGATGTTTTACCCGTTTGACGGTCACCGATGATTAACTCACGCTGTCCGCGTCCGATTGGCACTAATGCGTCAATCGCTTTAATCCCAGTTTGAAGTGGCTCATGTACAGATTTACGATCCATTACACCAGGAGCGATTGCTTCAATTGGGCGAGTTTTTGTCGTATTGATTGGACCCATGCCATCAACAGGCTGTCCTAAAGAGTTCACAACACGTCCGATTAAATCCTCTCCAACCGGAACCTCCATGATGCGGCCTGTACGACGAACTTCGTCCCCTTCACGAATCTCTGTGAAAGGTCCTAAAATAATGATACCGACGTTATTTTCTTCAAGGTTTTGAGCCATACCCATAACGCCATTTGAAAATTCAACAAGCTCCCCAGCCATGACATTGTCGAGGCCATGAGCACGAGCGATACCGTCACCCACCGAGATAACCGTACCTACATCACTCACTTGAATTTCCGACTGATAATTTTCGATCTGCTTTTTTATCAGCGCACTAATTTCTTCAGCTTTGATGCTCATGAGTTTCACCCCTATCTCAGAAATCTTATCTTAATAATTGACGTTCTAAACGATCTAGCTTACCGCGCAGGCTGCCATCGAAAATACGATTTCCGATTCGCAACTTAATGCCGCCGAGTAAATTAGAATCAACAATATTTTCAATTTGAAGTGTTCTTTTTCCAACTTTAGCTGCAAATGAAACAGATAATGCTTCACTTTCTTCCGATGTTAACGGACGAATGGAATACACTTTCGCTAAAGCGACTCCTCTTTCTTCATTTGCCAAGTGGATAAAATGATCAGCCACATGCGAAATTTCATTCTCACGATGGCGTTCAATTAGAATCAATAATGTATTTAATAAATAATTGTTCACAGAGCCAAATATTTCTTTTAAAATCTCTTTTTTCTTCGCAATCGAAAAATTAGGCGATTTTAAAACAGCATTTAATTCAACGTTTTCAGTGACTACTTCTTTTACTACACGAAGCTCTTCTTCCATTTGGTCAAGAAGGTTTTTTTCATTCGCAAGTTGGAAAAGAGCCAACGCATAGCGCTTTGCTACTATTGAGCCTATCATCGGCCTTCTCCTACCTCTTGAATATATTCGTTAATAAGCTTTTCTTGATCTTCTGCACTCAATTCTTTCTCTATTACCTTTGATGCAATTAAGACAGATAGAGAAGCAACTTGTTCGCGAATAGCGGCAACAGCTTTTTCCTTTTGCTGCTCAATTTCAAGCTTCGCTGATTCTTTTATACGTTCTGACTCAGTCCGTGCTGCGATAATGATTTCCTCACGCTGCAAGTCACCTTGTTTCTTCGCATTTTCAATGAGTGATTGCCCTTCATTACGAGCTTCTTTCAGAAGTTCTCTTTGCTCTTCCAAAAGCTTCTTCGCTTCTACACGACTTTGTTCTGCCGTATTAATTTCGTTCGCAATATGTTCTTCACGTTCTTTCATGATCCCCATTAGTGGACCCCATGCGAACTTCTTAAGTAGAGCTAACAAAACAAGAAATATAGCAAGTTGGAATACGATATCCCCGCCGTTAAAGTCGCTAAAAGACAACCCTAATACTAAACTACTAGTTAACACCATTCATTCACTCCCTTCGATCTAGAAGTGAGAGGACTGAGGTTACTACCTAAAAGTGGCGAAAAGCCTAATTCTTTATTTCACCTTTTCTAGCCTCTCATTTATTACTTAAAAAAAATAGAATTTATCTTTTTAAAAATGAATTAACTGTCTAACTTCAGTTTTTCTAGTAAATAAGCATAAAGGAATGGCGAAGGTTCTCATCGAATGATCTTCGCCATTTTAGAACATGTAACTTCCTCGTATTAGCCACCAATTACCATGAACGCGATAACTACGCCGATGATAGGAACCGCCTCTACTAATGCAACCCCGATGAACATTGTAGTTTGAAGCATACCGCGTGCTTCTGGTTGACGCGCGATACCTTCTACTGTTTTTGAAACGATAAGACCGTTACCAATACCAGCACCTAGTGCTGCTAAACCGACTGCGATTGCTGCTGCTAAAAGACCCATTATTAAGTTCCTCCTTAAAATTGTATAAAAATATATTGTTTATATCATTATGTTCATGAAGATGAACACGTATATATTAATGGTCCTGACTCACTTTGTGTGCCAAATAAACCATTGTTAACATCGTAAAAATAAATGCCTGGATGGCCCCGATAAAAACAGAGAATCCTTGCCAAGCTAATGTTGGAATAATTGCGGCAACAGTACCCCAAAATCCAGTTGCTAAGCTTCCTGCTAAAAGTCCTAGCAAAATCTCACCCGCAAAAATATTACCGTAAAGACGTAGACCAAGTGTCAACGTATTCGCAAATTCCTCGATAATCTTCAGTGGAAGCAAGAACGGCATCGGTTGTACGAAACCTTTGGAGTATTGTTTAAATCCTAGTATCTTAACTCCATAATAATGCGAAAGTCCAACTACCATTGTTGCTAAACCTAGTGTAACGGCGGGATCCGCTGTTGGTGATTTCCACCATAGTTCCCCTTTATACGTTACAGAGAATGGAAGACCTAAAAAGTTTGAGACTGCAATATACATTAATAATGTAATCCCTAAAACATGAAATCTTCCGCCAGTTTTCCAATCCATCGTACTGTTGATAATGTTCTTCACAAAGTCCATTATCCACTCGAAAAAGTTTTGCATTCCCGTTGGTTTCATAGCAAGACGACGGGTAGAAATTAGTGCAATAATAAATACTAGAACACTTGCGACTGTAATCATCATTACATTTGCCAAGTTAAATGTTAATCCAAAAAACTCACGTAAAGGAGCTTCGTGATGCATACATGTTTCACCTCTCTTCCGCGCTACTTACGAAATTTAAAAGCTTGAAGAAAATAATCTATCATAATGACAAAATAAGCTGTCATTAAGCCAATTACAGCACTTATTAAGTGCACTTTCTCATGATACTTCAAAGCTATCATTACGACAAGAGCTGCTGATGCCATCCTAGAAATCGTTCCAAGCGAGTTCACCTTCTGCCCCTTCGTCACCGCTTCCCCAAGGCGCTCTACTTTCCTCATGATCAGCCACAAATTAAATAAACTCAGACTTGTACCTAATATCAAACCTAAAAAGACAGCCTGATAAGACGTAAAGCCCCAGCCAAGAACAAAGATAGACAACAATAAAAACATATATTTACGTTGTCTTCTATACATCGTTTTAAATTCTGGCATTTTTGTTTATTCTCCTGTAAAGAAATGTGAGCCCATCGCTATGTATGAACTTGAGGACTTTTTGTCACGTAAAAACGCTCTCATCGAAAAGAACGGTGTGGGTTTTGAGGTGTCACTAAACAGCATTAGCAACATGCAGACGTGGCAATGATGACTGCAAAGTTTCATGAAAACCCTATCATTTATATCCATTTGTAAGCATACAATAGGCACTTGTCAATGTCAATGTGTTTATAGTGAAAAAATTCACGATCAAAAAGTCCGTTTTAAGGTGTTCACAAATAATACATATTTGCATTATTGGGAATAAAGCCCTATCTTCCATATCCTTCTAATCTGGCTTTTCTCGGCTTGGGATTAGTTCAACTTGACCATTCGACAAAATATATAAATACGATTCAAGTGAATCTTCCTTTCCTGATTTTCTTGCAAAGACTTTTATTTTATATAAACCTGGCTGTGGGAGAGCTTGACTACTTATCTCCTTCACAATTTGCCCCTTGCCAATTTTTCTTCCCCAATCTAAAAATCCGATAAATCGCAAGCTGTCTGCATCGAACACCGCAATGCCAAATTCATCTGCACCACCTGGTAAATATACCTCATACCGATATGTTTCCTTATTGTCTCCTTTTCCAAAACCAAACCCCATCACTCTTGGATAGTCTGGTTCCCCAAGAACATATAGATAAGGAAGGCTAATTTTATCAGAGCCTGCGTGAAGGATGAGATTTCCATCATATACTTCTTTATTAAGTTCAGCAGGATCGACTGACAGCTTAAGTTCAACTCTCCTTTTCTCACCTGCTTCTAAGTGAAAAGATAACGGCAGCTTCCAAAGAAGCCCCCTTTCTGCAGGAGGGAGAGAAAAAGAATACTTCTGTGTTCCATTACTAATATTTTCAATTGTAACAAAACTACTATGTTCATGCATTTTTTCAGCAAGCTGAAATTTCCCAAACTGAAGAGAGGCTGGCATTACAAGCGTGGTTGTTTTTATTGCCTTCTCCATTTGAATCCGACCTGCTCCCTGTTCATATGTTCGATAGATCTCACCTTTACGATTAATCAGCGGCTTTGCCGTATTCATAAGAGCCGCTTTGATTTTCTCTGGGCCCCAATCCGGGTGTGCTTGTTTAATGAGTGCACAAGCACCAGCAACATGCGGAGCAGCCATACTCGTTCCTTGCAAGGATAAATATCCACCAGGGACCGTACTATTGATCGCTACTCCCGGCGCAAGAACATCTGGCTTAATTTCCCATGTTGAGGTCACAGGACCACGAGAGCTAAAATCAGCAAGAATATCCTTCTCCTTAATCAATAATGTTCTTGCGAAAATTTTTCGATTTTTGATTTTCTTCTTCAGTTTTTTCCCATGCTCCTTTGACAAGGCGGTGACAGGAATCGCAATATTCGTTTCTAAATTTCCAAAGAAATTCCCTTTCGTATTATTATAAATGATGACACCAGCCGCCCCCGCTGCAAATGCATTTCTACCTTTTTCCGTAAAGGTTAAATCTCCTCTCTCCATTAAAACAATTTTCCCCTCTGCATTCTTTAAATTCTTCTTATTTCCTATTCCTCCATAAATGATTTCATATGATTTATTTAAATCCCAAGCAACTGAGCCTTGCAATAATTCCAGCCGCAATTTATCGCCATCTACTTCTAGGAAAGGAATTTCCATCCATGGCGTTGAAGCACCAACAGAAATTGCTTTTGAAGCAGTTCCTGGTGAGCCAACAGTCCACGTATTTGGTCCCGAATTTCCCGAAGAGGTGACAGCCGTTATCCCGTGCTCCACCGCATTATTTAAGGCTAAGCTTATCGGCAAGTCTGGCCCATTCACATTGTTCCCAAGCGATAAATTTAAAATATCGACTTTATCCTTTATTGCCTGTTCAATCGCTGCAATCACCTGCTCCGTTGTCCCACTTCCACCAGGACCAAGTGCTCGATAAGCGAATATGGAGGCATCTGGTGCAACACCTTGAATTTTCCCATTAGCCGCAATAATACCAGCTACATGTGTTCCATGAAATGTACTAGTCCCATCCTCTGGCCTTGTTTCCATCGGGTCACTATCTGTATCCACTAAATCATATCCACCGCGATAATTCATTCTTAAATCGGGGTGAGTGTAGTCGATTCCTGTGTCAATAACTCCAACCTTGACTCCTTTTCCTGTTATTCTTTTGTTATTTTCGTCAAAATAGCCCCTAACCTCCTGTCCACCAATTATTCTAATGCTCTCGTCGGCATGAACTGTGTATGTATTGATTGGCGAGATAATGGCTGTCTTGACGAGCATTGAAAGGCGGTCTAGATCGGCGATTTTCCCCTTTACTGAAAAACCATTTAGCGCATATTTATAAATATTCCTTAATTGTAAATTCGGAATCTTGCGGACGAGCGCTTTTATTTCTTGCTCGTTTTTTTCCTCTTCTAAAATAATAATAGCTACTTTTTCAGTATTTAATGATTCAAGTGGGATCGAAGGATGGCTAAGTGTACTTGCCTTAACATGGCTTTCTTGAACGATCGTCGAAAAGGAAGGCTTTATAATAGGAATAGGGGTTAAGATTTGAAATGCTAGAATGAGGATGAGAATCGAAGCTAGGCTGTTTTTATTCATGGCTACCACCCCTTAATTGGAAAAATCTCGTTTTTCCTATTAGAGTTTTCTTTTTAAAAGTAAAATATGCATTATCGCGAAAAAGTATTTCAATTAGAAATCCACTCTGATAGATGCTACTTTTTCCATACCCCCTTCTAAAAAGTGACTCGTGAATTTTTCCAATAAAAAAAGCCTGCGGAGTATGTGTTCAAAGTAATCCAAATACGGATTAACATTTTCCCCCACAAATCCTTCAGGCTTTTCTGGAAAATTATTTAATTAGATTTTTTAATAAAGTTTGTAACCTTGTTCGTTATAACGGTTGATATTCCTCAGGGCTTTCACTCGTTTGTTTAAAATAAAAACGGATCACCTCACAAATTCTTCTGGATGCTTCTCCATCACCATATGGATTTGTGGCTCTTGCCATTTTTTCATATTCAACTTCGTCTGTTAGCAGCTTTGTAGCCATTTCATAAATCGGTTCCTCATCCACACCTGCAAGCTTTAGAGTACCTGCTTCAATTCCTTCAGGTCTTTCAGTCGTATCGCGAAGAACAAGAACAGGCACGCCCAATGACGGTGCTTCCTCTTGAATGCCTCCAGAATCTGTTAAAATTAAATGCGCTCTTGCTGAGAAATTATGAAAATCAATCACATCTAACGGTTCGATTAAATGGATTCGATTATGGTTACCAAGAATTTCATGTGCAACCTCTCGAACAGATGGATTAAGATGCATTGGGTAAACGACTTGAATATCTGCATGCTCATCAACAATTCTTCTTATCGCATTGAACATATTCCTCATCGGCGCTCCGAGATTTTCTCGTCGATGAGCCGTTAAGAGGATGAGTCGGTCTGAACCGAGCTTCGTGAGCACTTCATGAGAATATTCTTCTTTCACCGTTGTTTTCAATGCATCGATAGCTGTATTCCCTGTAATAAAAATTCTTTCTTTGGGCTTTCCTTCATTTAAGAGATTTCTTGCGGCCATCGTTGTCGGAGAAAAATGCAAATCAGCCATCACTCCAGTAAGCTGGCGGTTCATTTCCTCTGGAAATGGGGAATATTTATTCCATGTCCGTAGTCCTGCTTCAACATGACCAACAAAAATTTGATTATAAAATGCAGCAAGACTAGCAATGAAGGTTGTTGTTGTATCACCGTGAACTAAAACAATATCCGGCTTTGTCTCCTTCATTACTTTATCAAGACCTTCGAGCCCACGTGTTGTTACATCAATTAATGTTTGCCGATCCTTCATAATATTCAGATCATAGTCTGGCGTAATACTAAAAATATTCAACACTTGATCAAGCATTTCACGATGCTGAGCCGTAACCGTGACAATTGATTCAAAATGTTTAGGGTGCTTTTTCAATTCCAAAACGAGTGGAGCCATTTTAATTGCTTCTGGTCTTGTTCCAAAAATTGTCATCACCTTGATTGGGCGATTCATTATATACACCGTCCTCTATTATCTATGCTACTTTCGCTACGTCCTACTCATTACTAAAGATTGTATTTATCAGAATATTGGCAACGTACTTTATTTCGAACTTTAGCGAGCACTCACCCTTTGATTATACGCTACTAGAGGTAAGAGATCAGCTATATAATTAACAAGGAGCTGTTCCAAAGGTAAAGCGTAAGCCACCAATGGATCAACCCCTTTCATTCTATTGATAAAAAATCAGCTAAGATTATTTCGTTCCGAATAAGCGGTCCCCTGCATCGCCTAGGCCTGGAACGATATAACCGTGGTCATTTAATTTCTCATCTAATGCCGCGATATAAATATCAACGTCTGGATGAGCCTCTTGTAATGCTTCAACCCCTTCTGGAGCTGCTACTAAGCACATGAATTTAATATGCTTACCTCCGCGCTTTTTCAAGGAGTTGATTGCTTCAACTGCCGAACCACCCGTTGCTAGCATTGGATCAATCACGATAAAATCTCTTTCCTCAATATCGCTTGGAAACTTTACATAATATTCAACAGGCTTCAATGTTTTTGGATCGCGATACAAACCAATATGTCCTACTTTTGCTGCTGGAATTAATTTAAGAATACCATCAACCATTCCGATACCCGCACGAAGGATAGGAACGATTCCAATTTTTTTACCGGATAGAACTTTAGCTTTCATCGAACTGACAGGTGTGTCAATCTCAACATCCTCCAAAGTCATATCTCTAGTAATTTCGAATGCCATTAATGTCGCTACTTCGTCAACAAGATCGCGAAAGTCCTTTGTGCCCGTCTCCTTATTGCGAATATATGTTAGTTTATGCTGAATAAGTGGATGGTCAAACACATATACCTTTGCCATAAAAAACCTCTCCTTTTTAATTAAAATCTGAGTGTAACGAGTAGACATATTCTTAAACTTGGATAACCCACACGCTATTCTAATTTCACTTCGTTTAATTCTACAGAAAAAATATTATCGAGGCAACATGGAAAATGAATTGTTTTAGAATTGTCATCATCTATTTTTGAATAACTCCTCCGTGATAAACGATTGAACCAAACCATTCTTTTTCTATAATTTGTAAATAACTAATCATTATCCTATGAAAAACGATTGATTAAACCAATTCGTTCTTCTTCTAAAAAATTTGTGAAAAACGCATTCGCCATATAAAAGGCCGCCTCATCGTTGGAAAATCCAACATTTGAGACAGCCTTTAGCTTTATTTTTCTGGATAAAGTGTGAATTTACTTGATAAAGCGCTAACACGTTTTTTAGCTTCTGTTAATTTCTCTTCATTTTCATAGTTTTTAAGTGTGAAAGCGATAAGAGAAGCAATTTCATCCATATCAGCTTCGCCAAAGCCTCGACTTGTAACAGCAGCTGTTCCAATACGAATACCACTTGTTACAAATGGACTTTCTGGATCATATGGAATGGTATTTTTGTTAACGGTAATGCCGATTTCATCCAATACCTTTTCTGCTACTTTCCCCGTTAAGCCTAAAGAACGCACATCAACGAGAAGAAGATGGTTATCTGTACCTCCAGAAACGAGATCGATTCCTTCCTTCTTCAAGCTTTCTCCTAAACGCTTTGCATTTGCGATGACATTGCTAGCATATTGTTTGAATTCATCTTGCAGCACTTCTCCTAGAGCAACAGCCTTAGCTGCAATAACATGCATTAATGGGCCGCCTTGAATTCCAGGGAAGATTGATTTATCTACTTGCTTCGCATATTCTTCTTTACAAAGAATCATTCCGCCTCGAGGACCGCGAAGTGTTTTATGTGTTGTTGTTGTCACAAAGTCTGCGTAAGGGACTGGATTTTGGTGTAAGCCTGCTGCAACAAGGCCGGCAATATGAGCCATATCAACCATTAAATAAGCGCCAACCTCATCAGCGATTTCACGGAAACGTTTGAAATCGATCGCACGAGGATAAGCACTCGCACCTGCTACAATTAGCTTTGGCTTATGTTCACGAGCTTTTTCAAGTACGAGATCATAATCAATTATATGTGTATTTTCATCTACGCCATATTCAACAAAATTATATTGAATGCCACTAAAGTTTACTGGACTTCCATGTGTTAAGTGACCACCCATCGAAAGATTCATTCCTAGCACGGTGTCGCCTGGCTTTAGAATCGTAAAGTAAACGGCCATATTTGCCTGTGCACCTGAATGCGGCTGCACATTTGCATGCTCAGCTCCAAAAATTTGCTTCGCCCGATCGCGAGCCAAATCTTCTACAACATCGACATATTCACAGCCACCATAATAGCGTTTGCCTGGGTAGCCCTCTGCATATTTATTTGTTAATACAGAGCCTTGCGCTTCCATTACTGCTTCACTTACAAAGTTTTCAGAAGCGATTAATTCAATTTTTGTTCTTTGACGCTCTAACTCATCTTGAATTGATTTGAAAACTTGTTCGTCTTGTTGTGCTAAATGCTTCATAAATGTAATCCTCCCTTTTCCCACTAGACTATTTTTCAATAGATTATGTATTGATCTATTTCGAAAATTCTATTATATATTATCATAGATCCGACAAAGCTTTTCGATAAAAATTTTTTAACAACTTTCATTTTTCTTCGTTCGTTCATAGACGGCTCTTACACCACCGATTAATTTCGGACGGGTTGTCGCTAAAGTAACATGTGCAGACCCGACTGACTTCTGAGAAGTTCTAATCGGAACGGCAACATGCTTCAAATGCATCCCAATGAATGTATCCCCAATATCCATTCCAGCGTCCGCCTTAATATGTTCAACAACAACAGCGTCCTCGAATTGATGATAGGCATATGTTGCCATTGCCCCACCCGCATTCCTTACTGGGATCACTGTAACTTCATCTAGCTGCATTTTCTCGAGTAATTTCCGTTCAATAACAAGCGCCCGATTCAAATGCTCACAGCATTGAAAGGCAAGAGTAACACCAGTTTGCTCCTGTAATTCCTTTAATTGTGAAAAAATCATCGCAGCTACTTCCTCTGTTCCAGCTGTACCAATTTTTTGTCCACTCACTTCACTCGTACTGCAGCCAATCACAAGAACCTGTTTATGATTTAATGAAACACTGTTTTGAAACTCCTGAATAATCGTGTTTAGCTCATTTTTCCAACTAACTAGCAAATTACTCAATTAACTCACCCTTTCTCAAAAAAAGCGGTCAAGTTTTCTTTCCCTACACAGCTTATATGCCTTCTAAAAAGTTGCCTTGTTTTCATATACCTTAATTTTCCCAACTCGATTATCATGGCGTCCACCTTCGTAATCGGTTGTCAGCCAAATTCTAGCAATTTCACGGGCAAGACCAGGACCGATTACGCGTTCACCCATCGCCAGGATATTACTGTCATTATGCTCACGAGTTGCCTTTGCACTAAACATATCATGAACGAGTGCGCAACGTATCCCCTTAACCTTATTAGCAGCGATGCTCATGCCGATACCTGTCCCACAGATAAGAATACCTCGATCAAATTCACCATTTGCCACTTTCTCTGCTACTGGCAAGGCATAATCTGGATAATCAACGGATACGCCACATTCACAGCCAAAATCCTCAAATTCAATCCCCATTTCTGTCAATAGCCCTTTCATTTCTTCACGAATATTTACCCCACCATGATCTGAAGCAATTGCAACCTTCATGTTATATCCTCCTTTATCTAACTTGCAAACTTAGCCTGTTAGCTAACAACAATCAATTGGCCTGTAGTTCGGTTATAAGCTCCTGCTTGGAAACTTAACCTGTCAGCTAATAACCTTTTGTTCTTTAGTTGTTCTGATGCTCCTCAGTTTTCGCTTTCACCAAGCCCATTCTCTTTGGTAAAAATTTTAAGATTTCTCATTTCTATTTTGTCACAAAAAGTAGAAAAGATAAATGAAACTTCAATTAAAAAAAGGCCTCGAACAATTCGAGAGCCTTAAACTTGAAAACGCTTAATTGTATTTTTCAATTTTTCCGCTTGTTCCTTTAATTCACTAGCTAAGTGTTCAACATTTTCCATTACTGCTGTTTGTTGCTCTGTAGCTGAAGCTACTTCCTGTGCACCGGCAGATGTTTCCTCTGCAATCGCAGCAACCTCTTCTGATTGTTCAGATGTAGCTTGGATACTCCTAATTTGGTGATCGACTAATTCAGTGATCATTACGACAGAAGAAGCCATTTCATTTACCGTTTTTGTCATTTCTCCAATCGCTTCATGCGTTTCTGTACCCTTTTTCGCTTCACTGTTAGCCGTTTCAACTTGCTTCGCAATTTGTACGACAACATTGCGAACCTCGTTCTGAATATTTCCGATTAATTCCGAGATACCTTGAACAGCATTGGCACTTTCATCCGCAAGCTTCCTTACCTCTTCCGCCACAACTGCAAAGCCTTTGCCATGCTCTCCAGCCCGAGCGGCTTCAATGGAAGCATTCAGTGCGAGAAGATTTGTCTGGGCAGCAATATCACCGACAAGCTGAATAATTTCTTCTACCTTCGTCGCATTTTCCTCTAATTTTTTCACCGTTTGCAATGATTGTTGGTTATCTTTGGCAAGCACTTCAATTCCAGAAACGAGCGAATAGATAATCTCCTTCGAATGCTGTAAATCTTGAACCATTTCGTTCGAAATCAATTCTGACGCCTTCGCCTTTTGCTGAACATCATTCGCTAATTTAATGACGTCTTCTATGGATTCTGCTGTTGTTTGAATCGAATTGGCTGAATTGTCAGCACCGATTGAAATTTCACTAATCGTTCTTGAAATTGCTTCCGCTTGCTCAGCAGCAACAGTGGATTCAGCTGAGATCGCAATAACTTTTTCATTTGTCTGGTGAAAATTATCATTAATTTGATTAACCATTAATCTTAAATTACAAAGCATTTCATTGAAGGCAACACCTAAAGAACGGATTTCATCATCCGTTTTTGCCAATTCTACATCGTCTTTAATGTTTCCCTGTGCAGCCTGAAGGGCTATTTTTTCAAGCTTTTGCAATGGTTTAATAATGATCCCCGCTGCAAAAAAGGCCAAAATACCTGACCAAGTAATCCCTAGAATTAACGTAAGAATAGTAAAAGAGACTTCTTTCAATGGAATGACATCTTTAAGAGTTGGATATAAGACATAAATAAAAAACGCACTTGTTGAATAAGTTATAATAGCCAATGTCGTTATAAAAAGGACAAGTTTTTTCCTTAATCCAAATTTATATTTGTGTTTTTCCCCCATTTTGGTCCTCCTAGCAATTCATTTCACTTTGTAAGCGACTGATGATTTTTGCAATTGTCTCATTTATTTCACTGAAAGTATGTCTATACGTTTCAATCGGTCCCCCAAAAGGATCCGATATATCCACATTTCCAATTCCACCTGAAAATTCTCTCAATGTAAATACCTTCCCAACAGCATCCGGAAATGTGCTGATGATAATATCCTTATGGCCCTTTGTCATTGTCAAAATATAAGTGGACCAATTGATTAAGCTTTTAGTCAGTAATGCTGCACGGTGATGATGAATCAATTCGTTTTCTTCCAAGACCCTTTTCGCATTTTCAGATGCTTCATTCCCATCCAGTGCATATACACCCGCCGACTTTACTTTAATTCCAGGTATCTCTTTGCTCTTCATTATGGCTTCAGCCATCGGGCTCCGACATGTATTTCCTGTGCATACAAATAAAACACGCGTCATAGCTGTGCCTCCTTTCCACCATTATAAGACAAAACTCCTAGATCCAACAGCCCTATCTTACAATAATTTAAGTTATTTAAAGGCTTAACCAATTAATAATCTTATTCCGAAAACAAAAAGAATCATCCCACCTAATACTTCACCATATGAGCCGATCCATCCTTGAACTTTTCGTCCAATTAGTAAGCCGAGCCATGTAAGGATCGTTGCCGTTGTTCCGAAGCATGCTAATACGAGCAATGTTTTTGCTCCATAAATACCAAGTGTTAAGCTGACGGAAAAGCTGTCCAAGCTGACACTAAATCCAAAGAGAAATAAGCCCATCCCCACCGGTGTGATTAAACTGCTTTCAGACTTTTTAAAACCTGTCCAAATCATTTGTATTCCAAGGACAACGAGCAGGCCGCCCCCAATATATGTTGCAATTCCACTGAAATTCTCAGATAATAGCTTTCCAGCAAGAATCCCAAGTAAAGGCATCCAAATATGGAAAAACCCAATTGTTATGCCAATTTTGAATATTTGCTTGAGCCGGAGATTAAACATTCCCATTCCGAGTCCAATTGAAAAGGCATCCATCGCTAAAGCAAATGCCATTATTAAAAGTGTGATAGTCTCCGCAAACAAGTCTTCCATTTCTTCTCCTCCTAGGACTAACTAATTAAACATATGCACGTCCTATTATTTTTAGAAGAAGAAATTAGAAAAGGGAGCTTCCCAATGTCGAATGGCGACTAATTGGAAAAACTCCCATACTCTTAATCTCTCGTTATTCTTTTATCACTCGATGTCCCGCAGCCTTCATTAAGCGGTTCATGATCGCCTGCCCTACTCCATCATTCGGAAACATTTCACCATAAATAATCTTCGCTTCCGTTCGATTAAAAAAGCGCAAAGCATCATATAAAGAGCTTGCAACTGTGGATAAGTCTGTACGCTTTCCACAAGCATAAAGGTAATCACATTGATAAAATGCTTCGTTTTCCTCAGTTGTTAACACTCCGACAGACATTCCTTCTGCTCGCTTCTCGTTTACAAGGCTTTGCAAAAATTCTCTCGTTCCATTGACTAATAGGAGCGGAGCATCAGGGGCATAGTGGCGATACTTCATGCCCGGTGATCTCGGTGCCTGTTCTTTATCCACAAGTGCAGGATCAACCTTTACTTCACCAATAACAGCCTCAAGCTGCTCTTTCGTAATTCCCCCAGGTCGTAATATTGTAGGAATGGGCAAAGTGCAATCCAATACGGTCGATTCCACCCCAACACCCGTCGGTCCGCCATCAAGTAATCCACTGATGCTGCCGTTTAAGTCCTCCCACACATGATCAGCTGTTGTTGGGCTTGGGCGACCTGAGCGATTCGCACTAGGGGCGGCAATCGGAAGCCCCGCTTGCTTGATAACTTCTAATGCCACCGGATGGGCAGGCATTCTAACAGCAATTGTGGATAAGCCTGCTGTTGCTTTAGGAGATATTTTGCCTTCCTTTAAATGAAAAATAAGCGTTAACGGGCCTGGCCAGAATTTATCGATTAATTGTTTTGCTTTAATAGGTACTTCTTTAACGAAATTAGAAAGCTTTTCAACGTCAGCTATGTGGATTATTAACGGATTATCACTTGGTCTACCTTTTGCTGCAAAAATCTTTTCTACTGCTTCATCATTTTCTGCATTTCCACCTAATCCATAAACCGTTTCAGTCGGAAAAGCAACCACGTCATTATTTTTCAATCGCTCAGCAGCTTCCTCAATTTGTGGATAAGTTTTATCCCCATCCACAAATTTATCCACTGACCATCGTTTTGTTATCATTTTGCCACCTTCATTATCGTCTGCATTTTATATCATGAACTAGTCCTTTTATTTCATGACTTTTAGCTTTCTACCTTTTAAAAAAGAATGAAAAGGAAACGGACAACATTCATGTGTTATCCACACTTTGTGGATAAAAACACCCTTTTTGTGCATAACTTTGTGGAAATATCCCCATTTTTCATGATTTTTCATGAAAAACCCGATTAAAAGCTAGTTATCAACAAGTAAACAAATGTGTAAGTCTTTCTATAAAGAAAGTATAAATTTTGAAGTTAGAGAATTGTCTAGCACTTGCACTTTTCTTACCCAAACCATTTTTTCCATAATTCTACGATAAAAAATTTCACTTTAACCTCTTGCTCTTTTTCCTCGATAAAAACGGGGTTTTGTTTTTTTTCCTCATCTACTACTTGCTGTTCTTTCTCGGCATCTGTAGACGCATTTATCTCTGTATCTTCTTCTTGATTTAATTTTGTGTCCTTTTCTTCAAAGCCATCGCTCACAGCGACTCCATTTGAGAAGTCGAGGAAGCAGAGTGGTGGAAATAGGACGCACCACCAATTAGCTCCTTTTCCGTCACCAAGTGTTATGAGAATCGCTTCATATTCCCCAGCAGGATAAAGGAACTGCCCATATAGCTTCGTCGGAAAGTTCACTTTTCCAAAATCAGTTTGAACTGTCTGCATGAATCCTTCTTTTTCCACAACTTTTTCTGCAATTTCTTGAATTTCTGGAAGTCTCGTACGAATTAAGTTTCTAGCTTCTTCAACTGAAGTTAGCTCTTCTACCCACTTCGTTATTTCCTCATTTATCACATCTCTTACAAGTCTCTTAAGCTTTTGATCTACTTCATTGTCGCTATTTGCAAGAATTCGCAGTCTAATCGCTTCATTAGGAATAATTGATGGTTCATCTGCCATTACTTCCATTTTCGGCATATATAAACTTAAAATCGTTCCAACACTTAATAGAATCATATATAATTGCACAATTGCTTTCGTTTTCATATCTGCCATCTCCCCTTATGTTTCCATTATGGACAAAATGGCAGATTCCTATTCACTGCGCTTATCTAAATCCAATTTCAGCAAATACCATCCGATCTTTCCCATTCAGATCATAAACGATATCTATTTTTGCATGGGGGAATGCTTCGGCTAATAAGCGGCGAACATCCTCGCTTTGCCCTGCACCTACCTCAAATCCAATTAAGGCTTGTTCACGCAAAACGGTTTTTAGCTGCTGTGACAGTCTACGGTAAATTGTTAAGCCGTCCTCGCCTGCAAATAAGGCTCGATGTGGCTCATAGTCTTTCACTACCTCTGACATCCACTCCACATCCTGTTCAGGAATATAAGGAGGGTTCGAGATCATAATATCAAATTTCTTTCCTGCTGTAATAAATGGTTCTACTAAATCACCTTGAATAAACTGAAGATTAGCATGAAGCTGCCGTGCATTTTCTTCCGCCAAAAGAAGCGTTGGTTCATAAATATCCGTTGCTGTTACAGTTAAATCCGGCTTCTCCAGCTTTAGCGTAATCGCAATCGCTCCACTGCCCGTCCCAATATCAGCAAGTTCAAGATGCTTTCGTCCGTGGAAAAGTTGACCGATTCTCTGCAAGGTATTGTAAACTAATTCCTCTGTTTCAGGACGTGGAATGAGCACATCCTCATTCACCTTAAAGCTACGGCCATAAAACTCCTCATAACCAATAATATACTGAACAGGCTTTCCATCTCCATGAAGAAGCACCGCTGCCTTAAATGCTTCAAAGACATCTCGATCGACTAGCTCATGCATACAAGCGAAAAGCTGTGAACGATTCATCTCTAAGTAATGCTGTAATAAGAGTTCCCCCGCATTTTCATCGCGCTTTTTTTCTATTAAAAAAGAAGAAGCCCAGTTGAGGGCTTCATACACTTTCATTACACCATTACTCATTTGACGCACTTTCCAGCTTAGCAGATTGTTCCTCAAGGATTAAAGCATCGATGATTTCATCTACTTTCCCTTGAAGAATTTGGTCAAGCTTCTGAATAGTTAAGCCGATTCGATGATCGGTAACACGATTTTGCGGGAAGTTATACGTACGAATACGTTCAGAGCGATCGCCAGTCCCTACGGCTGATTTACGCACTTGGTCATACTCAGCCTGTGCCTCGCGCTGAAATTTATCATACACACGCGCACGCAGAACCTTCATTGCTTTCTCTTTATTCTTAATTTGCGACTTTTCATCCTGACAGGAAACGACCGTTCCAGTAGGAATATGTGTTAAGCGCACAGCAGACATGGTTGTATTGACACTTTGCCCACCTGGTCCGCTTGAAGCAAATGTATCAACACGAACGTCCTTATCATGAATTTCAATCTCTACTTCCTCTGCTTCTGGAAGAACAGCAACAGTTGCTGTTGAAGTATGAATTCTTCCGCCTGACTCAGTTTCAGGGACACGTTGTACACGGTGAGCACCATTTTCAAATTTCAACTTTGAATAAGCACCGTTTCCATTAATCATGAAGATCATTTCCTTATAGCCGCCAACCCCTGTTGAATGCACTTCAATGACATCAATTTTCCAGCCTTGTGCATCCGCAAAGCGACTATACATCCGAAATAGATCACCAGCAAACAGAGCAGCCTCATCCCCACCAGCAGCTCCGCGAATTTCCATAATAACGTTCTTGTCATCATTCGGATCCTTTGGAATCAGAAGAATTTTTAATTTAGCTTCAAGCTCCTCAACCGCTTCCTCAAGCTCATTAAGTTCTTCCTTTACCATTTCACGCATGTCCGCATCTAATTTTTCATCAAGCATGGCCTTTGCATCCTTGAACTGTTCACGGATCATTTTATATTCACGGTACGTATCAACAGTTTCTTGAATATCAGATTGTTCCTTTGAATATTCACGCAGTTTTTTCGGGTCATTAACAATATCAGGATCACTTAAAAGCTCATTTAATCTTTCATACCGATCCTCGACAGATTGAAGACGATCAAACACAGCACTTCACCTCTAATTTCCATTGCATCTCAGACTATTTTTTCCGAGCGGTTTATATAAAATTCATTTGATGTTGAACAGTAGATCTATAACATTATAATTATAGTATAGAGGCATAGTCCAGTCAAAATGTTTCTGTAGTCAACAAAACAAGACCATCTAAAAAACAGCGAATTCCAGCCTTTTCGATAGTCCCCTTGCAAAGACTGCGTATATTTCTGCTTAATCATACTTACTTTCACTTACGTTCGATCTTCTTGAATTTTTATTTGAATATGATAACGCGGCAGCTCCTTGATTAACTTTTCCCTAAGTTCAGAAGCATCCTTCACCCTTTGACGTTCTGGGATCATGCCCTTCTTGTAAGCAGTCACCCACATATCATCACCGTTAATCCAGATTGGACCAGAGCGAAACTCATTCGTCGCCTCAATAATTTGTCGAGCTTTGTCGATATCCGTCCCATTGTTTATGCGATCCCGATTTCGATCCGTATTAGGAAGATTAGGATTTTGGGCGTCCATCGTCCATTCGCTTGTATTATATTCTTGTTCGTCTAATCGATTAGAAATGAGCGCTGCCCCATCGCTTACTTCATTTCCCCCATATCCATTTTCCCTTCCTTGATTTTGACTACAAGCGGCTAAAATACTAAATGCAATCATAAATGCAATACAATTCTTCACTTTTTCTACCTCCGTTTAAAAAATGCTAAAACTTGTCACTATATAGCATGTCCGCAAATAAACGAAGAATGTACTATCAATTAGAATATATTAACATTGGCATAGGAAAAGAACGATTTTTGAAGGAACTGAAATAGGATTGACTTCTGTAGGATAGAAAAGAGGGCGATTTTCAGAAGGATCATGAAAAAATCACCCTCAATATGCATGAAGGAAGGATATATAATAAAAAGTTCATTATGAGATTGTTTCTGTTGTTTGTTCTCCAATTTTAAAAGTGGGGGATTTCGGAACTTCATGATGATGGCGGCAACGGGCCTCATATGCTTCTTTAGCACCTACTAAAATAATCGGGTCATCATAGGAAGCGGGTTTGCCATTAATTAATCTTTGCGTCCGGCTTGCTGGCGATCCACAAATCGTACAGACAGCTTGCAGCTTCGTTACTAATTCAGCAATGGCCATTAATTTCGGCATTGGCCCAAATGGTTCGCCACGAAAATCTTGATCAAGACCAGCAGCAATAACGCGATAGCCACTATCAGCAAGATGCTGAATAACACGAACAATTTCCATGTCAAAAAACTGAACTTCATCAATGGCTACTACATCAATCTCAGCATGAATATATTTGAAAATTTCCGTTGAGTGGGAAATTGAAATTGCCTTATAAGAAGTTCCATTGTGAGAAACAACCGCTTCATCACTATAGCGATTATCAATTTGTGGTTTAAACACTATAATTTCTTGCTTTGCAAATTGGACTCTACGAACACGACGGATAAGTTCTTCAGATTTACCAGAGAACATACTTCCACAAATAACTTCTACCCATCCTTGGTGTTTCATAACGTACATGGCTGTCCCTACCTTTCTTCGCCAATCGAAAAAAACGTTTATTTATTAAGAAATAAAAAACAGGCAAGAGAAAAAACTTGCCTGTCTTGATTGTGTTATTGTTGTTGCTTAATGCCGTATTTTTTATTGAAACGGTCAACACGTCCGCCAGCTTCAGCGAATTTTTGACGTCCTGTGTAGAATGGATGGCATTCGGAACAAGTTTCTACGCGAATTTCTTGTTTAACAGAACCTGTTTCAAATTCATTACCACATGCACATCGTACTAATGCTTTTGTATAATTTGGATGAATTCCTGCTTTCATTCTTTTCATCTCCTTCCGCCCTGAATCATACTGAGACAGAGTATATATTACTGG
>JAEWDX010000186.1 GCA_023389895.1 Bacillota bacterium | reverse complement strand
ATTCTCCCATACTTACATAATGAGGCTAACTCATAGCAAAAAATCCAGTATCCCATTATTAATATTGGATTTGTTAATAATGAGCTAACAATCCTTTTTATGTTTTTCTTAAATATGAAAATCACCCCTAATCAATCATTCATTATTAAGTTCCTTTTTAAAAAATCTCTCATGCTGTAGCAGCCATTCCTTTCTCCACAGACCTCCTGCATATCCGGTTAATTTTCCATTTGAACCGATTACTCTGTGACAAGGAATGACAATGCTTAACTTGTTTTTCCCATTTGCACTTCCTACTGCCCTTATTGCTTTTTCATTCCTAATGGAAACGGCAATATCCTTATAGGACCCTGTTTCCGCGTAGGGAATTTCTATTAAAGCTCCCCACACTGTTTTCTGAAAGTCTGTCCCTTCAAATTGATAAGAGAATGTAAATTCATGGCGATCGCCTTTAAAATATTCGTCAAGCTGATTATAGCATTCTGCTAAAACCGGAGGAGTTTCGTCCTGTAAAAAATTCTCCTTTTTATCCTTTTCAGAAAATAAGATCGAGCTGATTGCTTCATTAGTGCCAATTATTTCGATTACACCAATCGGCGTTTTATAATCTAATTTATATATTTTTGTCATATAGGGACCTCCAAAGATAAAAGGTAGCATATGCCTGCCAGCCTTTCCAATTTGCCGCTAATTGTTCAATTTCTTCTATAGTTGGTTTACGCTCAAGTCCTAAAATATTCTTTAATGCATTATGAAGCCCGACATCTGCAATCGGTAAAGAAGAGGTATAGTGTAAGCATTTCATCATCACGTAATCTGCCGTCCATGCTCCAATACCTCTTATCGACATTAATGATTTTTGAACTTGCCGATAATCTTGTTTCTGGAGCAATAATTCTTTTGTTAATTCGCCATTTTTCATGGCTTTAGCAATGCTAATAATATATTCAGCCTTCCTGCCAGTGAATTGAAACTTCCTTAAATCCTCCACCTCTAATGATGCAATTTTTTCAAATGAGGGGAATAGCCAAAACGTTTCCCCTTCGTAAGTCAGAGATTCACCAAATTGTTCAACGAAGCGTTTCTTTAATGTGTAAGCAAAGGTTAAATTAATTTGCTGTCCGATTATCGCCCATACTAGCGCTTCAAATAAATCTGGAATGCACATTATCCGTAGGCCATAATATTTATCAGCAATTTTCTTTAAAACTCGATCTTGCCAAGCCATTTGATAAAACCCCTCTAAATCCTGACCCAAATCAAACCATTCCCAAATATACTCTGCTACTTTTTTGCGAGAGTCAATCGATGGGGAGCTTATTGGGAATTCAACTTTTATGGAATGATTGATGGATACTATTTTACATAAAATCAGAGATTCCTTAACTTTTATTAGTTTATATAAAGTCTCCTCTTTAATTTGATGAAGCACTTCCTGATTGGACCTGCCCAAGAAAATTAAACACTCCTCAAAATTAAATTCCTTAGGAGGATAAATTTCCAAATAAGATTCATGATCAATCCAATCCATTTTGGAGTTCCTTTCGATATTCACTTGGTGAACAGTTTTTTAAGCTACGAAAAACTTTATAAAAATTGGAAGGGCTCTGAAATCCCACCTTATAGCAGATCTCTAGGTTCGTCAGGTCAGTACATTTAAGAAGATGGGCTGCTTTATCAATGCGTATTTTTTCTAAATAAGTACGTGGAGTCTCAGAGGTTTCTTGTTTAAATAATCGTTCTAGATAGAAGGGACTTAAACCGACCTGATCCGCTATATCTTTTAATAGCAAATTTTGTTTATAATGATTGACTAAGAATGTAATAATGTTTCTGACAAGCCCAACATGCGGGGAATGCTCAACTTCCGGCTGACATCTTTTGCAAGCACGAAAACCTGCTTTTTCAACTTCATTGATTTCATGATAAAATTCTACATTCATTTTTTTCGGCTTTCTTGATCTGCAGGAAGGACGGCAATATATTTTCGTTGTTTTCACAGCTGTAAAAAATAGGCCATCATACTTTCGATCGCAAGTCATTATTATTTCCCACATTTCTTCAAACGAAAGATTGATTTTAGTCATCATCAAACTCCTTATCTTTTCAAGAACAGTCCTCATAAAAATGTTTGTTAGACCCATTTTAACAAGTAATCGACCTCTATTTCATCCTCATTCTTGCTCTTATGGTCTATATCCGAGCCGAAGAAAAAGAGAAGCTGTATTGCGTTCCTCTTCTAGCTCTTTTCCGTATTTTGAAAGATATAATCCACTCGATTGAAAATCTGGGAAACATCTTCCATTCACCACTAAGGCTATAATCACATAAATTATTTAGAAATCTTGCTCTTTTTGGATCTTGCCCAAATCATTCATGACAAAAATATTTTTAAGTTGGTAACATGTCCTTTTCGCAATATAGCAAAAAATAATCTAATAATTATAAAGTAATGGAGGGATGAAAATGGTCAGATTTCTATCATTTCGTGGTAGGGTCACCATGATTAATGATTTTAATATAGGACAAAATGGTGAATCGGAAGGTTGTTATAAATTAGTGTCTGTTGAAAATGAGACTGGAGCATTAGTGAATTTCGTTGTATCGCCGAATACTTACTTTGTAGACCATGTAATGGTAGCTGCTGGTGATCAAGTAACTGGATATTATGATGGAAATGCACCTGCTCCTCTAATTTACCCCCCACAGTATCAAGCACTGGTAATGGTAAAAGAAAGTCCATATCAAAATGTAAAAGCAGACTATTTTAACAGTCAATTAGTGAGTAGTGATGGCCTATTAAAATTAAATATTTCTCCATCTACTTCAATTGTTTTAAAAAATGGCCAATCCTTTACAAAAAATCCTACAAACAGAAATTTAATTGTTATTTATGGACCCGCTACAAAAAGTATTCCTGCTCAAACCACACCGTACAAATTAATAGTTTGGTGTTAATACCTTGCACGAAGTTGATAATCCATTTCATGCAGGAGCTGCTGATTAGTATAGATAGTAGAGATCACCCTCTACTATCTTTTTATATTAAGTTTATTATAAAAGAAATTACCTACATACAATCACTTCGCGAGTAAATGACATTTTCTTAATGACAGCACTGTCATTAATGACGAATCCTACCTTTATGAGGATTTCATCGATTGGTTCAACGGTTACCACTACGACTTTTTTAGCAAACCTACGGGCACTTCGGAGCATTTCGGTCTGCTCTTCATTCTTCATATCGTTTACCATTACTTCTTGCCATACAGACACACCTCGTTATAGTTGATATATTTATTATAACAATCTGTGTCCACTTTTTAGTCTAGCATCATAATGATTGCCTGAGACTTTAAAATAAAGTCTCACCGATTATTTGAGTTGCACCATTATGTCCTTTGATATGATTATCTAAAGGAGTGTTTTTTACGGTGAGAAGGAAAAAGTATTTAAAAATAATCAATTTAATTTATAAAAGCATGGTCCAACTGAGGATTTGAAAACATGTTTTGATTAATCTTTTTTTAAAACACGCTCTTTCTATTGGTTTTTATCAAGGTTAATAGCATTAATTTGGACCAACATTTTTTCAAAGATACATTATCAACTTAATACTGACTATTTAAAATTGAACATTACTATACTAGGATTTTATTTTTATTCACTTATTTTCCGTATTTTTTTATTAGAAAATTCTAAAGCTATTATTCAAATTTAAAAAAGTTAAATTTTTCAAAAATGGTTGTATTAATACAAATAAAAAGGACTTTTATAATTGTAGAACATATAAAAACATGTTCTAAAAAATTTTTTCCACTTTATCGAACATGTGTTTCTATAAAAGAGAAAGGATTGATATTATGCAGAATCAAGATATTTACCGATTAATTGAACAATTTTTATCAATACCAGAATATGCGGAGTTATTCCACTCATACAGAAATTCTCCTACAAAGAAACAGAAAGAAAAATTAGACATTGTATTTAAGCAATACTATAAACAAATACGAGCAATTTCCTATCTAAACAAATATATTTATTTTGCATCGATAAAAAGTGATAAAAAGATACGAAAACATCAAGAACGTTATCAACTCATTTTTGATAAACCTTCTGATGAGGAAGGAAATACTACAATTGGCGAACTCCTAATAAACGAATATTCTGTTTTTTACTACAATGAAATTCCCTCTGAAAAATTAGAAGATTACTTTCAAAACCCTATCATCAGTAACTCAATAAAAAGATTGACGAAGAAACAAAAAAAAATTTTGTATTTATCTTACGTAAAGAGTTTAAAGGATATTGAAATTGCAAAGCACCTTCGTGTTAGTCAGCAAGCCATTACAAAAACTAGAAATATAGCATTACAGAAAATAAGGAGTGAGTTTAATGCTTGATGGGACAACCATGATACAAATGATAGGAAACTTTGGTTTCCCAATTATGATTACCATATATTTACTACATCGATTTGAAAATCGTTTGGACAGTTTGAAAAAAGCTATTGAGCAGTTATCCAAAAATATTTCAGAAATTGAAAAAAAATAAAAGGTGGCTTGGTGAATCAATGCTATTTAATGATATTGAAATTGAAAAAATTACAAAGGCCCTAGAACCTAAAATAAGAAAATCTTTAAGAGAAACACGCAATGAGAATCGTCAAGACCTAGAGCAAGACTTGCTAGAATTAATCGTAAAAAAACTCAAAGACAATAGCATTAACGAGGTTCCAGGATTTTTTGAAGTATTGGAGAAACAAGGCGTAGAAATTCAAAAAATATTACTAAATAGAGAGTGACGCTCTTTCTATAATCCCAGCCACTTGGGATTATTTTGTTTTTTCAATGCTATTGAATCAATTTCCCTCGAGCGGGTGCAGTATATTTTCTAAGATCAGAGGTAATTTTCACCTTATTTATCTTTTGACAAAGACCTTTATTGGCTAAAGGACAATCCTTACATTCTTTAGGGCGTGTGTATTTGAGTGTTTCATATTTCGGTTCAAAACTATCATAGCGATACGAGCTGTACCCGAAAAGATAGAAATCTGATCATTTTCATCCCTCCATTACTCTCTAAATATATCTTTAATTCTTAATTGAGGTAGAAGATGAGTTATAAGCTACGAGTTTGAGAAATTCAAGCTAGTTATTTAACAGATAAAGAGGTATGGCCCCCCACTGTCCCTGAGTGCTATGATCTAAAGTCATTTACTGTGTCCCATCTAAGGATTTTATAAAAGAGATATATAGTTTTTAAGAAGAATTCAATTTATTTAGAGGAAATTTATTTTGTTCGTAGAATACATTGTACAACAGATAATTACTTTATATCGGAACTAAAAGTAATTTTGCATAATATATAATTAATCCTTATGAAGTGGACTACCTAAATGATTACTTTTAAAGTTGGACTAAAAGTCACTAGCGTTGCTTTAATTAAATTTTAAAAATACTCACAATTCTAACTAATTTTATTTTGTGCAAAGAAAAAGTCCTTTATAATGGATAAGTCGGGTGGTAACCCGTCCAAAATCCACTAAAAAATGACCAACTCTATGGACAAGATTACACGAAAAACTTCATTAATCAGCTTGAAATTATGGTGTATATTTTTGACCGTGGTTATCTAACTACGGGCGCTTCGATCGAATGACCGATGACGTCTTCTTTTTCCTTACAAGACTTCGAAAAAACACTGTCATTAGGGTAGTTTACCCAGAGGGTACGACTGTTTTGTCGGATTAAATGGTGTTGATAGGTACGACTCAAAACCGTGCTGATAATTAAGAAAATGATTATGCGACATTAGTGACTAAAAGTAAAAAATAAAAGTATTAATTACAAAAAGGCGACCATCATTTAACGGATGGTCACCTTCCTTGTGAATCTTTAGAAATTTGTATTATATGATAATCCAAAATCACTTACTCTATATAATTTTCCATGTACAGTACCGGAACCATTTCGTATAGCAGTACGACGTGCAATTGGATCACTACCTTTTACACCTTTTAACACAGTGTAAAGCCTATTATAATCTGGGTATCGACCTTTCTCACCAGTTTGATGCCATAAAGATTCATCACGTGAAATTTCTGCTCTAATTTGTGATTGTGTGTAGCCAGAAAAACTCCATGACTGGACAGCATGATCGAATAAAAATGCAAGACCTTGAGTACTAATTATTCCAAAATCATTTGCAAATGTTTCTGCCCGATTAAAATATTGCCCAGCGTGCTGTCTTTGTAATGCTTGGTTCGCTGACTTAGCTCCCATATTTTTAAATAAAGGTTTCCACTCAGAATTAACATCTCCACCAGAAGTTGAAATACTAGCGCCCCATTGAATTTGTTGAGCTAGAGTTTTATTAAAAACAACATCTTTGAGAGTCGCAGCTTTTGATGATCCAAAAACACTTGTGAATTCTGAATTATAATTATTAATATAATCTTTTAAAAGTGGTTGAAGAGAACTTTGTCCAAAGTTGAATTGAATAATACCAAATGAAAGTCCTTGTCCATCAAAGTTCCCAGTTGTAGTGGAATACCCGTCATTTCCTTCAAAAAACCCTGTACTTCTTAAAACTTTGTCTTTTACGGAATCTGTTAAAGCCATAATATATCTCTCCTTTTTCTTTATTTTTGGTTACATCTAATAAAGGAGAAAGTAAAAAGATAAAACAACTTTTATAAAGGAGAATTTTTTATGAAAAAAAAAATTATTATCTTTTGTTGTTGTTTTCTTGCGTTTTTTGCTGTAATATTTTTTGAAAAAAATAAAATATTTAATGGATTTATCATTAAAAATTTTGGTCAATCAGCAGAAAAATCGAATCAAACGAAAGGGAAAAAAATTTATAATACAATCAATTTAATCGATCCAGAAGGTAACAATATTCCTATATTTATAAGTTCTTTGCCTTTATTTGAAGAATATTTGATGGAACAAGATGATCAAAAAATTGAAATTGAGCGTACATCAGTTACGTTTTTAGATATAAAAAGTAAAGACGGAAGTTTTTACAACCTTTTTAAATATGATTGCGGAAACAAGTTATGCTCTTCACTTCTTGTGAAATTGTCGAAAGAAAAAAAAGTAATTTCAAGTCTTAAATCGGGGTATGGAATGTTTATTGATGTTAAACAGTCACTTAATTTAGAAAATGTAGTATTTCGTTTTGCGATTAATGAAGGAAATTTAGTAATCAGAAATAATCTAGTTCCCTTTAATATAAAAAATATGGAGTTGTTACAGGTAGAAAGTAAACAAATTTATCAAGAATATATAGAAAATGCTAATATACCAATTACAGATTTTAAATGGGTGAACAATGATGTGATATTAATAAAAGTTGCAGATATACAAGATTCTACCTATGATTCGCTTTTAAATTGGTATAAAGCTCCTATAAGAAAAACAAAAGAAATTAAAATTGAATTGCACTGATGCTAGTATAATTCCATTCACTCGTGATACGGTTACCATATACATTTTTATTAGGAGCTTTATAATAAGTATTTAAATGCCGTCCTTAGCATCCTATTCGCCAATCATCTAATTAAGAAAGTGATTCTCATTACTTGTAAGCACATAGTCCATTCGTTTACACCCAATAGCAGAAGCAACTGAACTGCATTTTGCTCGTAATAGATAGAAGATATTCTTGTCTTTAATATCACTCAATGTTTCAAAATTCGCTTGCCCTTTACTTATAATAAGATCTGCTTTACTAAATTCACTCTTAAATGTACTTGAGCAATCTTTTAATATCGTTCCTTGTGCAGAATGCCCATTGTCAATTACTCTTACTAGGTCTACAACACCTGTGCTTATTGCATCCTGCATAGTTGCATCATTAACTATTGGACCTCCCTTCACTACATAAGTAACCTTGTTTGTTGGAAGATTCTCTAATAGAAATTTATCAAATATGATTTCACCAGAATTATCAGCAATATACATGATATTCTTTGACTTTTCTACTGCTTCTCGTAGAACGGTTGTTCCCGTACCAAAAATATCATGTTTGATACTGTCTTCAACCGATTTAACAATATCTGAATGCTCTAGCTTTAGTCCAACTGAAAAATCTATAATATTTCCTGCAATAGCTAGCCTACAAGCCATATCAAAGCGATCTTCTGCCTTATCCAACCATTTTTCCTCAATAATTCTCTCATAAATCTCTTTAGCTATTTCATTATACTGTTCCTTCAATCTTTTATATGGATCATTGATACCAGTAATATTCTTAGCATGTTGATGCATCCTAAAAGCTATTTCAGGTGCTGTTTCATTGAAGTCTATTTCTCCTAATTCTTTCAAAGATTTTTTTATTATTTCTTCTTGTGTTGTTCTATTACTCGTGGCTTCTTCAGCTATTTCTACTGCTTGTCTAGCAAGGCAATAAATACATTCACGTGATATTTTCATATAATTCTCTCCTAATCTAATGATTAAAATATCGATATTCTCATCGTCCTATATAAATTTTACCATTTTCATATTGCAACTAGAAAAGAAAAAGGAGCAGCAGACTCATCCATAGACCTGTCTCCTACTCCTTTTTCACTTCTTTAACGATTTTAGTATTATACAAATTCTTCTTATTTTCCCCCAATCTCTCATACTTTCAATAGAAGAAATATTTATTGATGTATACTATGAGCTCTTTACAGATAATCCAAACTATTAAAAATCAAAATTAGCCCAACAATACACATGATCCACGAAATAGCCGATCCTGAATTCTTCGAAATCTTGATTTGAAGCTTTTCCAATGGTCTTTGCATCACTCTCCCTAATAATAAATGCAGGGAAAACACGATTAATGGTGGAAGCACCATTATGAAATTATAACCGGCTAAGATCGGGAGCCACTGAAAAAAAGCTAAATTAGAGGTAGTCATAAGACCAATCGCAGCAAAATACGGAAATGCTGCACCTACCTCAATCAATGATGTCGTGAACCCGAGTGCAATCATGGATGTCTTACTTTTGGACTTCGGCCTTGGCAAATCCGATTTTTTACTCTTAGGGTAGTAAAAGCTGGCTATAAACAAAATTCCCCCAATGATCATCATGACCCAACTTACAATCCGATTTTGAAAGATGGAAGAGAACGCAGCCAGTAACATATCCATGCCGAACATGAAAGCAACACCTACAAAAAAATAAACTGCTGCTACTGTAACTAAATAAATCATTAAGCGTGAACTTAATCGCTCCTTTTCAGTTAACAGCAAATATACCGTCACCCCCAATGTCGCAGGGCTTAGCGTATCTAATAAGGCTAATCCCCCTACCGTAAAAAGAAGTTCTAGACTCATGATTCTCCACCTTGCTCGAAGGAAGAGTCCTGTAGGGAAGAAATGTGAATGTCAAATGCACGTTCCAAAAAATCAAGAACTTCCTTTTCTATAGGATAAAGTCCGAGCTTCTCAGATTGCCTAGGAGATTTCCGCAAATCCCATAATTTATTCAAAAACTCGTCTTCATCTTTGAATTCTTCCGATTGTTTTTCTAGCATACGCCGTATTATGTTTTGCACTCTTGATGAAGCAGGATCATCTTTCATGTATCGTTTTATCTGACCTAGCAAAGCAATCCATTCCAGAGTATCAGGGTCTTCTCCATTCATTTTTGGGAGCTTTTCCCAAAGCTTAATTTCTTTCTCGTTAAACACGCTCTCCTTGAAGGTTGACAATCTTTTTTTATTTTGATTCCATAACTGAATAAGTTTTTGGATCGCAAGTCGTTCATCCCCGCCTTCAACTGCAATCCCATTTATCAATTCCCGAAGAGACGACTCTATACTCTTTAATCTTTCTTGTTCTTCAAGGATATAAGCTAGTTGGCTTTGCAAACTAATCAACCAATTCCAATTAGATTCGGATAGCATATCTTTAATATCTTGTAACTTGTAACCCATTCCTTTTAAAAATTGGATATATTGAAGCTTCTTCAGTTCCTCTTCTGAATATAGACGATGTCCCCCTTCAGTTTTGGATGGAGCTGTCAGTAATCCGATTTGATCATAGTACCGAAGTGTTCTGACCGTGATTTTCGTTTGTTTCGCAACTTCATTTATATGAATCAAGTACAAACACCTCCATGATTGATAAAGTGAAACTCGGGATAAATACTAATTTTCTTTATCTTTACATACAGCATATTTAATTAAATATCCCAATCCTAGTCCGACTAATACTCCGGGAAATGCTCTACCAAGCATAAGTCCAATCCCTGCTCCTATAATGACACATGCATAAATAATGATGTCTCCTTGTTTCATATCTATTATCCCCCTTGTAAAAATCTCTCCTCAATTAGCCGTTTTTATAGCTAACTCATGAGGAGTTTCATCATTGACTTGATTATACAAAATGACGCAACGTTAGTTTCAAGCTTTATATGAAAATATATTTTTTGCTCAAGTTACACTTGAAATTGACGTAACGTAATCTTATATAATCATTTTCAAAATACAATGATCAAAGGTGATGAAATGAAAAAATACTACGTTATGCTTCTTTTAATTGTTATGCTTTTTCTTAGTGCCTGTAGATTTAATGAAGAAAATGAAGATCTACAAACTTTTTCACTCGTTGGAATAGATGTCTTCCATATTGACCATGGCAGTACATCGATAGAAGTAGAATCAGCGGATATTGAGTCACTTGAAGCTTCTTTGCTTATGAATAATAATGGACCAGGAATTATTATTGATGAGGAGGAACATAAAATTAAAATTGGCCTAAAGAGTGATATCAGACAAATATTTAATATCGGAAAAATGCCTCACCTATCTATCCGTATTCCGACCAATTATAAGGGGAAAGTAACGATTGACGGTTCCTCCGGCAATGTAAAGATAAAAAATCTGAACACACAAAAACTCGATATTAAAGGAAATAGCGGAAATGTAACGCTTGACTATTTAGAAATAAACAGTGACATAAATGTTTCTGTCAAAAGTGGCAACGTTCTTTTCAATCTGGAAGACAAGGACTCCAACATAAACTGGCTTTTAAAATCTCATAGTGGAAGACGCTCTGTTGGTATTCCTTTGAATAACCGTCAACAAAGTAACAGAAAGACACAGGGACAAACGGGGGATGGCTCATTTAATGTACATCTCCAAACAACTTCTGGAAATATAACAATTAAATAAAGTGAAACTTCAATCAGTGGAGGTTTTCCCCATCCCCCACTGATTGTTAGTTGAACCAATCGGGCATTTATGGGCTGTTAGATCCCCCACTTAGAATTTTTTGTTTTCCACAGCTTCTTGAAGTGGGGGTCTTACAGCCCGTTAATGCGGGATAAAACATCTTTAACGGCTCAGATTGCAAAGAAAGGCTATCAGTAAATAAATGTAGTCCACTGCCAGTTTTATTAGCAGTGGACTACATCCAGCTTTTTAATCAATAATTACTATTTTTTCTTTAGGCATATCAATCATAACCTTGAATAAGTCGCCATCAATTTGAATATGGAATTTCCCATTTTGTATTTCAACGAGGCTTTTTGCAATGGCTAGCCCTAGTCCACTACCTTGGCTAGACCTCGATTCATCACCTCTTTTAAAACGCTCCATTAAGTCATCTGCTGAGATATTTAACTCATATGCTGATATGTTTTTGAAGGTGATACGTATTTCATTATCCATATCCTCAATATCTATATATACTCTTGATCCTTTAAGAGCATATTTAAATATATTCGATAATAAGTTCTCTATCGAGCGCCACAATAATTTCCCATCGGCTTTCAAATATACCTTATCCTCAGGATAATTTGTCTTAAATTCAAGTTCTGAAGCTTGAATTTTGTCATTTACTTCTCCTAGCCCTTGATTGATTAACGATACGATATCAATTTGCTCAAAATGAACAGGTATATTACCGCTTGTAGCCTTTGCAGCATCCATTAAATCATCGGTTAGTATTTTTAGCCTTTTTGATTTTTGATCCAGTACGTCGATATACTTTTCAGCTTTTACTGGGTCCTTTTCTTTTTTCAATAAATCAACATAGGTAATAATTGAAGTTAAAGGAGTTCTTATGTCATGAGAGACATTCGTGATTAGCTCTGTTTTTAACCTCTCACTCTTTAATTCACTTGAAACTGCCTTTTTCAAACCATCAGTAATGCTGTTTATATTAGTAGCTAGTTTTGCAAATTCTCCTTTTCCATCTATATCAATTCTATGCTGAAGATCGCCATCCTTTATTCTTTCTACACCTTCATTTATCCGATTATACGTTTTGACCTTTTTAAGAACAAACCACGCTGCCAAGCCTATGGTTATCGGGAACATGAAAAATGTTAGAGCCACTAATATCGGATAGCCAACAACAAGTAATACTGTTTTTACGCCGACACTCCCACTACTATATACATCTCTTATAAATGAAACGATTTTATAAAGAATACGATAGATCAAAGTATGCTTAAAGAATGTTCTATTTTTGAGATGCTTCACTAAGGACAAAATTAGTATAAAGCCTACTATGGAAATAGGAATTGTTAATGGGATGACTACTTTAGACATATTTTCAAAATTAATAGTATCTATCAATGAAAACCATATGACTATAAGTCCAAAACATAAGCAAATATTAAGGTCATTATATATTTTATCTATCGGATTGAAGTTCAGCTCTTGATCCTTAAATGATTTCCTTCCAACTACGAGTACTAAATAAAGAAATGATAGAATAAATCCTGCTAGAAATCCTGCTATTCTGGATAATTTTTTTGTCGCAATACCTTTATTTTCTTCCCATTCCTTTATTTTTTCGTCTAAAAACGCTTGTGAAAAAGCAATATAAACGACACTAGTTTCCGGATCCAACTCATCTATTCGTTCTGTTACCCGATATAAATATTCTTTCGTTTCTTTCGGATAAATCTCAGTTTTATAATCCTTAAATACTATATAGGCTGGATAAGCTTCAAACTGTTCTTTTTCTGTCTCCGTACTATTTGTAAAGACATTGGTTCCATCGCTGACATAATATAACGGATTTTTGTATTCCTCTAAATACTGTAACAGCGAATAGAATTCTCTTAACTCTTCCTTGCTTGCGTTCATCTTTGCTTCGGAGATTTGATCTGCATACACTTTTTTAAACTTTTGAACATTCTCTTCATAATCTAATTCAGGATTATAATCGGTTGAACTTTGAAAATCTCCATATAAATATTCTTCTATCCTTCTTAATTCTTCCTCACTAATGGTTCCACCATTTAAAATATGTTCCTCATTCTTATATTCTCCTATTAGGCTTGTTAGAGCACCGATAACCTTTTCACTTTCCTGTATATATGCTCTGCTTTGAAAGTAATTTTCTTCAAACACACTATGAAAATCACCATCATGAATGACTTCTACATCTACTAATGCTTTAATAACACCTGTAAAACATAGGATCATCAAAATAAAAAAAATTATTTTCGTAATAATTGAATGGCTAAATTTTTTCGACTTTGTATCCAATTCCCCACACCACTTTCAAATATTTTGGCTCTTTCGGATTAATTTCGATTTTTTCTCTAATCTTTCTAATATGAACAGCTACCGTGTTCTCTGGATTAAAGGCTTTTTCATTCCACACTTTCTCATAGAGCTCCTCTATGGAAAATACTCTTCCAGCATTTGCAGTCAAAAACTTTAATATCTTATATTGCACGGGTGTAAGATACACCTCTTCTCCATCAATCGTTATCGTTTTACTTTCATCATCAATCATAAGTCCTCCTGTTTGATAAACATGGCTCTTCGTTTCAAGACCTCCTAATGTTGTGTATCTTCTCAGCTGTGATTTAACTCTTGCGATAAGCTCCAAGGGATTAAAAGGTTTCGTAATATAGTCATCAGCTCCGATATTTAACCCTAATATTTTGTCATAATCCTCAGATTTAGCCGAAACCATAATTAATGGGATTTTATTATCTTCTCTAATCTTCATCGTCGCTGTAATGCCATCCATCTTAGGCATCATAATATCCATGATAATAAGATGAATACTATGCTTTTCAAGCATATCTAAAGCCTCTATTCCGTTAAAAGCCTTTAAAATTTGATAGCCTTCATTTTCTAAATAAATGCCTATTGCATCGACAATTTCCTTATCATCATCACAAACCAATATGTTCATGGAAGTTCACTCCTATGTATCAATTCAAACCTATTTTATCACCCATATTATTGGTCTAACATTATGTTACCAATCAATTCTTAATAAAGACTTTATGTAAATCTTAAGATTTTCTTAAGATCAAAAAAGCCAGCTGGACGCTGGCTGTAGACTGTAGACAAACTCAAGAAAATTTCGAGTTTGCCTACAGTCTTTTTAATTTACAATATTTATTAGAAATAACTTGGAGTGATGGAAAATGATGACTTGAAATATTAATCATGAGCGAGATCAATTAGAAATGCTAGCGATTGACCAGTTAGTACCGCAAGATGATCTTGTGAGAAAAATAGATCTTTCGTCTTCTATTTTTTTAAGTTCCTGTTCTACTTTTTTTATTTCCTGTATTAGGTCATTACTGAGTCCTTCATCTGGATTTTTAAGTCTAAAGGCGGCAATAATCCATCTTCATAAACAGGAATAAGATAGGGGATATGCCCTATCTCTCTTATCAAATTGATTGTATCGCGCTCCACATAAAGTAATGGATGTCCTGGATACAAATCATAATCTTACCCACTGTCTACGTGCATTGTAATACCAACAAATGAAGATTCACTATTTTTCACTTATTATTGCCCTCTCTGAAGGTGACTCTAAGGGAATTTCGGTTTCTACCTCTTCAGCATTCAATGTTAAGGTATGTTGCTTTTTCAAATAAATATTAACAATCCCCGCAAGTGTAGCAATTGAAGCTAAGCGAATGCCCCATTTCATTGTGTTCCCCGATAATACTGCCATGCTATCTCCTGCACTTCCTCCAATAATAAGGCTTAAAGTAAAGGCCATTGCCACAATAAAACCTAATGCCATTGTCAAAATCGCAAGCCATGTATAGACTTTTTCAGTTAAAGAGATTAGCAGATTCATTATATGCCTCCTTTTCTATAATCCGATGATTGGCAATATACCTGTTAACAAGATGATACTCAGCAGGACATGTAACACTATCCAAACAATCGCTAGTTTAGTTGTTTCTTTAAATGTGGATCCTGCAATTCCCATGGCCACATATAATCCTAATGCCAAAGGCGGCGTCATCCCTTCAAGGGCACCAGTCATAGCTGGAAGCAATGCAGCTAATAAAACTGGGTCGCCTCCTAGTGAACCGAACACTGCGATCATTGCACTTCCAAGAATAGCTACTTGAGCAGAACCAGGTAAAATCATACCAAGAACCATGAAGAACAGAGGCAAAATTATAATAATTGCAAGTTGACTTAAACCAAAGGAGAGGAACCAATCTCTGACAATGTCATTCATCTGTAGGCCAACAAAGATTTGTGAAATGGCATAAGCCATGTAAATAGTAAGACCAATAGGTACAACTTTAAGTAATGAATCTTTAAATATATCTATAATGTTCTGCCAATTTATCCGACTAGAAGGTAATGCCTTCCTCCCTATAGTAATTGCATAAGCCCCTGCCAAACCAGGTGTAAACATTAAAACGGAAGACGAATATGCACCCGCACCTGCTTCGCCAATACGGCCTATAATGAAATCCTTGAACTGGGAGTCGGCAAACAGGGGAAGAAAAATTAGCACAGGCAGCACTAGGGCTGGCCAGCCTTTTGCTAAGCTTTCTTTAAATTTCGGCAATTCTTGGGCAGGAACAGGCTTAACTTTATATAGTTTGCACAATGCCCAAAGTGTCAGCCAACGCTGGATGAAGAACCATAAACCAACTCCATATGCTGCGACCATCCAGCCACTTAATGAAATACTATCCGGATAAACCTCATTTAAGATCCCAAAAGTCAAAATGACGATGCCTGATGGAGGGATGATATTTCCTAACATACTTGAAGACATTTCTACTGAGGCCGCTAAAGCTGGTGGGAAATTTGATCGTTTCATCATTGGAATGGTAAATACACCAGTTGCAGCTACGTTACCAGGACCAGTTCCTGAAAGGGATGCCATAAAGGTACTTGAAAGTAGCGCAACATATCCAGCTCCGCCTTTAAATCTGCCTACAACAGCAAGCATTAAATGAATAATATTGTTGACTACCTTAGTTGCATCAAAAATGACTGCAACCGCCATAAAAGCGAAAATTGCATAAAACAGTGAACTAGTAGATGGGTACAGAAGTGATTCCCAGAATAAGTCGAAGGAGCCAGTAATGATTACGATAAATACAAACGAAAGTGTCATCACTTCATACATCGGCCTTTTAAGCCAGACAAATAAAATAACTACAAACACAATTAAGGCAATTAAATATAAAATTGCACTCGGTATTCCAAACACTCCATTCACCTCCTAAAAGTACACATGATATAACCATTGTTGAAGAGGTTATATCAAGTATTTTGATTATAACAAATATTTTTTCAATTTCAAACTATTTTTTGAATATTTTGTATTTTGTGGATATGATAAAATTACTTTTCACTAATTTACTTAATTTTTTGAATGCGCTTATCTTTCCTGGTATCAAATAATGGATATAATCAGTTATAATAAGTTTAAGAGGTGGAAAAAATGCTAAATAGAAATAAATCAATTCCCTTATACGAACAGCTTAAACAAATCATTGAAGAAAAAATTAAATCTGGAGAATGGAAACCGGATGATCAATTACCATCCGAACGAGAGCTTGTCGAACAATATAAAGTTAGCAGAATAACTGTCAGACAAGCAATTAATCTTGCGGAAAGAGACGGGCTGGTTAAACGTATACATGGGGTCGGGACCTTTGTTACTCAGCCTAAAATCAAACAGGAATTGGGTAAATTTAGTACATTCCAATCCACACTGCAGCAACAGGGTTTAATCGCCTCCACCAAACTCTTTAAATCTAATATTATAACCAGTGACTTTCAATTAGCCCGGCTGCTTGACATAGACGTTATGGAAAAGGTAATTAATCTTGAATTGGTTGGCTACGGTGACAGCAGCCCGATTGTCTACTACAATAGCTATTTTTCATATTCAGTGGGAGAACAGATGAAGCAGGCCGCGGAACAGGCTCTAAAGGAAGAAAAATCTTTTTCCACGCTTGATTTATATCAATACCTCGATTACGAACCCACCCATGTCGAACAAACTCTCGAGGCCCTATCAACCACTGAACAATTATCAATAATATTAGATGTTGACATTCATTTTCCTTTATTTCGTGTTACATCAATGGTTTATCAAGATAAGACTCCCCTTGAGTTTAAAGAAACCTATTATAAGGGGGACAAATATAAATTTTTCATCACAAGGCAAATGTAAAGAGTTACATTTGCTTTTTTATTTTTCCGAATTGACAAAATATTTCGCGAGATATACACTTGGTTTAATACTGGTTATAACATGTTATTACAAAAAGGAGAGTTACAATGAAAAAAGAGTTAAGGATTCTATGCCCTAATGGACATCTTGGCTTTGCTCCTACAAAAGAAGAAAGTTTCTATATTGGAGCAGCAACTAAACCTGATTACTATTGCTGCGATTCCGGAAGTGATGATATTGGTGCTTCCGCACTTGGAGCAAACCGATCCGTAAGTATGTATAAATGGCAAAAACACGATTTAGAATTAATGCTTCTAGCTGCAAGGGAACAGCGAGTACCAATGCTTATTGGATCTGCAGGAGATACTGGGGCAAATAGCCGAGTGGACATGTATATTCAAATCATTAAGGATTTAGCAAAAGTGCATAATCTTCCTCCTTTTAAACTGGCTTATTTCTATTCGGAGGTAGATAAAAACTACTTAAAGAGCCAATTGGCTAATGAGGTTGTCATAGAAGGCCTTGATGGGAGAAAAGCGTTGACAAAAGACGATGTTGAAAGGACGGAAAGAGTTGTTGCTGTGGCTGGTATTCATCCTTTCGTGAAAGCATTAGAGATGGGGGCAGATGTAATTATTGGTGGCCGATCAAGCGACTGTGCAATCTTTGCTGCAGCTGCCATTCATGAAGGATTCCCAGAAGAACACGCTTATTATGCTGGAAAGGTGCTTGAATGTGCATCGTTCTGTGCTGAACCTTATGGGGCAAAAGAAAGTATTATTGGGACCATTTCGCATGATGATGTGAAGGTCACTGCTATGCATCCCAATCAAAGTTGTACGATAGCTTCTGTTGCAGGGCATGCCATGTATGAAAGATCCACCCCATACTTTGAATATTTTGCCGGCGGAATGCTGGATATGACCAATTGTCATTATGAACAATATGATTCGAAGACAACTCGGATAACTGGGCAAAAATATGTTCCAATAGAAGGGGATATAAAAGTAAAGCTTGAAGGATCCGCGAAGATAGGGGAGAAATATATTGGAATTGCTGGAGTGCGTGATCCTTATACCATCCAAAATATAGATAAAGTGCTTGAAATGGCTCGAGAACAAGTACAGAAAGAATTTGAGGGAGAAATGTATCATTTGAACTTTAGAACATTTGGTAAGGATGGCGTCATGGGCGCGTTAGAACCAGTAAAAGAAATTAAATCACATGAGCTCGGGATTGTTGTTGAAGGAATAGCTGACTCAAAAGAAACTGCTGAAGCACTAACATTGTTTGCAACACGTCAGATTTTCTATGCCCGTCTTCCAGAAGTAAAGGGGACAGCTGGTACAGCAGCATACCTAATCGATGATGTTATTTATGCAGGTGCCAATTACAGCTGGTCTATGAATCACGTAGTTCCGGTAAAGAATCCTCTTGAACTATTTGATTTCCATGTTGAAGAAGTTGGAAAAGATGAATTGGTCAATAGTTAATTAAAGGAGCGATGAAAATGAAAACAGTACCCTTACAGGACCTGGCAAAAACGATTAGATCCAAAAATGCAGGAACTGATAAAATCACATTTGATATCATTTTTAAAGAAAAAGAAACCTATGATCTTGTATGTAAAAGTGGTGTGATTTCAAGAAAGTCAGTTTCGGAATTATACAAGATATCAGAAGAAAGAATTACTGATTTTGTACAATACGATCCAGCAAATGCAATTAAATTTACTATTCTTCGTGATCGGCCAAGCGGAGATCCAGGCGATGGGGATATCTTTGGTTCGCAGCAATATCCGCCATTGCTGTCTATACAAATACCAACTGCATAATAAAAAAAGAGAATCACGAAGTGTTCTGCAATGTGATTCTCTTTACTGTTTTTTAGGAAATTATGCCCCCAAAATGTCTTGCGTACCAATCCACTCTTTCACATTACCCATCATAGAACCCTAGAAATTTGCTATATTCCATTTCAGTCCATAAACATACCATTTCTTATCAAAAAAGGTTGGAAACAATTAAAATGTCTAAGATTCTACATCAAGAAACGCTCCCTTCAATAGGAGCAAAGCAAGGATCGATCAGCTTATTCATCGCTCATTCAACAACAATGGGAAAATTATTAAAGACCTTAAGATAATTCCTGAATATTGGAGAAAGGTTCTTTAGAACGTTCCTCCAATATTTAGACCACCAAGCGAAAGCGCGGTAGTCGAAAAAGCGTACAATATAAGAGTGCTAGAAATACTATGGTTTAAACCACACCGAGAAAAAGTTGACACATACTAATTGACCCTAACGATCCATTTAAACGATTCGACATTTTAATGTCATTACTATCTACTGTTAATCGGAGCTCTTTTCGTTATTTGTCTGATCATCCAAAGCGTGATAGAAATAATGATTATGATACCTATAGCAGCAACCACCATTGGAACTTGAATGTCTAAGAACATCGCTACAGCAGGTAAATTTAATACAGTTCTTAACAAAAAGTCATACAAAAAGACGATAATAAAAGAAATAATAATGGACACTAAACCAACCACACCACCTAAACGATAAATACTTGCGCTGATAAACCAACCAATCAAATAAAAGCAAAATAAATTTAAGGCTAATACTAAAGCAGCTAATAGCCAATGATCAGTTAGACTTACAAAGGGAGGGAGAACTACTGATATAACAGCATTCCCAATAATATCTTTAATGGGTCCTCCAAAATCATCTGCTTCTACTCCAAGCATAGATTTATCTGCTAAAAAATTAATGTTCATAATTTTAAAAACCGAAATCTCAAGCAAAGATACCAAGCTTGTCACAACTGATATCGTCACTGACAGCCCAATAGATGCGAGTGCAGCACCTTTAAAATAATCTTTTCTAGTCACGCCATTTTCAACATAATATTGAAGAAATCCGTAGGTAGAAATAATCCCGATAACGAGCATAAAAATATTTGAAGTAACGTGCACATTCGCAAAGTAGTGACTCACTTTATCATTATTGATTATGGACATAACTGTTTTGATAATATGTATTACGAACAAAATCCCTAAGTAACCTAGAGTCCAAAATAATTGAACCCAAAACATATCAACAGCAATTTTAGGATAAATAAGTTTTTTCATGTGAATCCGCACCCTCCTCAGTTAAGTATATAAATAAGTCTTGAAGGGAAATTGTTCCAATTTCAAGCCCTTTTTGATTTGCAATATTCTGTTCATCTTCACTCATTTCCCCATACACCATGACGGATTTCATACCGCCTAGCGGTCGGACATTCAACTGTCTCATAGATTCGACAAAATCATCGACATCCTCGGCTCTGCCTGTTACTGATACTCCTTTGGATACAAGCGTATCGTACTCTTCTTGGAGAAGTAATTTCCCTTTATCAAGAATAAGTATTTCATCAAATAAATAATCCATTTCTGAAACAAGATGAGTCGAAACAATCATCATTCTCGGATGCTTTTCTTGGTCTTTTAGCAATTCCTGATAAAACATTTCTCTAGTTGGAGCGTCCATTCCAAGGTAGGACTCATCAAAAATCGTAATGGGAGCTCGACATGCTAATCCGATCGTAACGTTTAAAGCAGATTGCATTCCCTTTGAAAAATGTTTTATCTGCTTATCAAATGGCAATTTAAAACGGTTGGCTAATTCATTCGCGTAATCCTTATCAAAATTTGGTCGATATCTTGCAATTCCTTCAAGTGCAGATTTTACTGTATCTTTTTCTTCTTTATAATTCTTATTATAGATAAACGCCACCTGCTGCATAATTTTCGCATTTTCAAAAGGCGCTTCACCTGCTATTTTAATAGAGCCTTTCGTTTGCTCTCGAAATGAAGCAAGGATGGACAATAACGATGTTTTCCCAGCCCCATTCCTCCCTAGTAATCCATAAATCTTCTCCCCGCTCATTTTAAATGAAATATCTTTTAACGCCTGCTGAGCTCCATAATTGAGGCTAAGACTTTTCAACTCAATTTCCATTGTCACTTTGCATTCTTCCTTTCACCTGTTTAATGTATTCAACGATTTCACTTTCATTAATTCCTAGTTTTTCAGCCTCGAGTACCAATTCGACAATAACAATATCCTTAAATGCGGCTTTCCGCTTTGAGATAAGCTTTTCCTTAGCTCCTTCTGCTACAAACATCCCAATACCCCTTTTTTTGTAAAGTATCCCTTCTTCAACTAATTGATTAACCCCTTTTGAAACAGTAATGTGATTAATCTTATAAAAGGCAGCAAGCTGATTAGTTGATGGCGCTTGCTCTCCTTCTTGTAGTTGATCATTTACAATTTGATCTTCGATTTTTTCTCGGATCTGAACATATATTGGTTTTTCTTGATTAGACAAACTATTCATCAGATAACACCACATTTCTATCTCATTGAATACCACTGTTATAGTTATATACTTATGTATATAACTATAATGGTGGTTTGGTAATCTGTCAACAATAACAATGAAAAAAAGGTTCATCATGATAAGAACTGAGCTTATGCAGTTTTCTTAAACTTATTGTCAGTTCCTAGCCATATGATTAAACAAGATGAGCTAATGAAATAAAAAGGCTTAAAAAACGGAAAAGCTAGGCAAGGTATGTCATAATTGATAGCCTTGGTCTAGCTTTTTATAGATTTCTTAGTGATAAGTTGAGATGGTTATATACTTTTTGAAACTAGCCTCTATTTGTGGTACGGTTCACCGCACCCGTTTAAGATGCGGTTTTTTAATATATTTTTGTTACTGAAAGATTCGTATTGTATGGAAAATGACAATCATAAGGTTGTATACTGAACTAATTCCAAGCTGACAGGTAGATGATGAGCCCTTTGTACCTTTTTTCAGCACGCATATGACACATTGTCATTTTTGTTGTTGACTTATGACAACGTGTCATGTATAATTTATTCACCATCAATTGTGACACGTTGTCACTTATTAAGATAGGAGGAATATGAATATGCCAAAACAAACATTTTTTCACTTATCTAAAGATAAACAAGACACTTTAATTCAATCTGCTAAAAAGGAATTTTCCAGATTCCCCATACACGAAGCATCAATCGCCAATATTATCAAAGATGCGGGAATCCCCAGGGGTAGTTTTTACCAATATTTTGAGGGGAAAGAGGATCTGTATTATTATCTGTTAAACCAGCTTTCACAAAAAAATAATGACCGATTTATTTCAAACTTAAAAGAGAAGAATGGAGATATATTTGAAACTTTTATTGATTCATTTCAATTTATGATTCAGATTCACAGAAATCAAGAAAACGAAAACTTTTTTAAAAATGCTTTTTTAAATATGAATTATAAAATGGAAAATACATTAGCTAATAATATTTATGAAGAAAATCAGAAAAATCATCTTTTATCTATGATTCGCTTAATAAATACTAAAAATTTGAACATAAAAGAGGAACAAGAACTTCATCATATTTTAAAAATTATTATAGCTGTAACTTTTCATAACCTTGTTCAAGTGTTCGTAAGGGATTTAACGGATGAAGAAGCTTTAAAAAATTATGTTGAGCAAATTGAACTGCTAAAAAGAGGACTATATAAGGGGGAGCACTAATGAGTTCCCTTAAAGCAACTACAAAAGAGAGGATCCATTTGGAGAGTATAGTTAAAAAACTTCAAGAACAAGGTATTGATGCATATATATGCAAACGGCCTAAAATGATCAAATGAAATTTTAAATAAGGAGAAAACAAAATATATGGATTCAACATCACGAGAAAGAAAAACACCCTATTTAATGATTGCGATTCTTTTTGTCGGAGCATTTGTTTCGTTTCTAAATAACTCGCTTTTAAATGTTGCATTGCCATCCATCATGGTAGATTTAAACATTAAAGATTATTCCACTATCCAGTGGCTTTCTACTGGCTACATGCTTGTCAGTGGTGTATTAATTCCGGCATCAGCATTTTTATTAACACGCTTCTCAAATAGAAATTTATTTATTACATCCATGGCGATTTTCACTTTAGGTACTGCCATAGCAGCCTTTGCACCGAACTTTAGTTTATTACTTGCAGGAAGGATGGTTCAGGCAGTAGGTTCTTCGGTAATGGGACCTTTGTTAATGAATATTATGCTGGTAAGCTTCCCGCGAGAAAAACGCGGAACAGCAATGGGGATTTTTGGATTAGTTATGATTACAGCCCCAGCAATCGGGCCAACATTATCAGGTTATATTGTAGAATATTATGACTGGCGTTTACTTTTCGAAATGGTTTTACCGTTAGCGGTCATTAGTTTACTTTTAGGGATTTGGAAATCCGAGAATGTAATGGAGCAGAACAAAAATGCAACACTTGATTATTTCTCAGTACTATTATCATCTATCGGTTTTGGCGGTTTGCTATATGGGTTCAGTTCTGCAAGCTCAGATGGCTGGACAGATACAGTTGTCTTAACAACTTTAATCGTTGGCGTTATTGCCCTAATCGCCTTCATTGTCCGTCAATTAAAAATGGATGAACCGTTATTGGATTTACGTGTTTACAAGTACCCAATGTTTGCCCTTGGCTCTGTCATTGCGATTGTAAACGCAGTAGCCATGTTTTCCGGCATGATTTTAACACCTGCGTATGTACAAAACGTAAGAGGTATTTCACCACTTGATTCAGGTTTAATGATGCTGCCTGGTGCGGTAATAATGGGGATTATGTCACCAATTACAGGTAAACTATTCGATAAATTTGGCCCACGGATTCTTGGTATATTAGGGCTTGGTATTACAGCCGTTTCAACTTACATGTTGGCAAACTTGCAAATTGACTCTAGTTACACATACATTATCCTTGTTTACTCTCTGCGTATGTTTGGGATGTCAATGGTGATGATGCCAATTATGACAAACGGCCTTAATCAATTGCCAACACACTTAAATCCTCATGGTACAGCTGTTAACAATACGGCTCAGCAAGTGTCTGGTTCGATTGGTACGGCGATTCTTATTACGATAATGAATTCTGTGACAAAAACAAAAGCTGAAAGTTTAATGACTGGTGTTGATCCAACAACCTTAACAGCAGCTAATAAAGCTGTATTCACACAGCAAGCTTTATTAGCTGGAATTCAATATTCATTCTATGTCGCACTTGGCATTAATATTGTCGCACTATTATTAGCTTTATTCGTTAAACGTGTGGATATAAGTAAAGAAGCTGTCGGGATGTTAAATCAGCAGAAGAAGACCAAAACAAAATCCGTGGTAAATTAATTAAAGAATTATAATAACTTTTGGAGCCCATCCTATTTATAAGATAGTAGGCTCCATTTTTTTCTTTCCTCTTATAAAAAAATAGTTTTATAAAGTGGCTTAAAAAACGTAAAAAGCTAGATAAGATATGTCTTGTCTAGCTTACTACTATAATGATAGGATACAAATGGTAGGGATTCTAAATTCTACTTATTTATCTTTATTTATACATATTAATCTACTAGGGGGGAGCCCGAAAATGAAAAAGAAGTTTTTATCCTTACTTATGGCCATTATCATGGTCCTATCGGTCAGCGTATCGGTATATGCCGATGAAACGCAGCCGCCAGCGACAAGAGGAGAGATCGTTAATACCTTGTTGACGGCAGCAGACGCTTATGAACCAGGAATTAATAAAGAAGCCGTTATTCAAGGCTATAAAACCGGAGATTTAAGAGAGAATGAGCCCGTTAAGAAGGTTGAAGCTTTAGTCATGTTGAGCAGGGCATTCGGTGAATTGCCGAAGCCTGTCGGAAATGATCTACGCAGTGGAACATTTGACGTCAAGTTCACCGATGTACCAGCTTGGGCTAAGAAAGATATCGATAAACTGGTAAAAGCAGGCGTGCTGACAGGCAAACCTGACGGCACATTAGGCGCAAATGACAATATGACGATCGATGATTTCCAAACCATTATCGAAAGAGTATGGGCGCTTGAAGGTTCCCATTTAAATGACGATTTTTATGAAGCAATCAATAAGGAATGGTTAAATAAATCGACAATTCCGGCAGGAGAAATCATGGGCGGCGGATTTTCCGAGCTGCAAAAGCAAAATAACGAGAAAATAGAAAAAATAATAGATAAGCTGGCCGGCAAACAATTCACAGAAGGAACAAAAGAACAGAAAATTGCCGACTTCTATGCGACAGCGTTAGATACAAAAAATAGAAATAAACAAGGGATTGAGCCCATTCAAAAATATGTAAAGGCCATTGACGGGGCTAAAACGCTTGACGAGCTCGTTCAAGCAGATCTTACCCTGGAGAAAGAATTGGGTCTAAGCGCATTATTTAGCTTTGCAATCACGGGCGATGCAAAGAACAGCAGCGAAAATGCTTTGTATTACACTGGATTAGCTACCGGTCTGGACAAGAACAGCTTTGTAACGGAAGACGAGAAAGCGAAAAAAGCCTATATTCAATATATGACCAAACTTCTCGTGTCATCGGATGAGGAAGAGTCTGCAGCGAAAGCCCATGCCGAGAAAATTTACGGAATGGAGAAAAACCTAGCTTCCGTATCGCTTGAACCTCATGAACAAGGCGATGTCAATAAATACTATAATCCGTATACGATCGAACAATTCGATAACATGTTCAAAACAGTAGATATGAAACAAGTCTTGAAATCGATGAAAGTCGACAGTGCTGATAAAGTGATCGTATTCGATGTGAAGCTGGCGCAAAAAGGCGCGGAACTCTTGACTGAAGCTAATCTTGACGTGCTTAAAGCTTACTCCAAAGTACAACTGCTTTCGGCAACAGGCGGTTTGTTGTCAGATGAATTCAAAGACGCCGCAAATGAGTTTTCCGCAACGTTATACGGCGTTACAGGGGAAAAAACAGATCAGGAAATTGCAGTAGCCATAACAACGGGCACAATGAGCGGATATTTGGAGCAAATGTTTGCCGAGAAACATTTTTCACCAGAAGCTAAAAAAGACGTTGAGCAAATGGTAGAGAAGTTAATTACTACGTATGAGGAAAGAATCAAATCGCTTGATTGGATGTCAGAAACAACGAAAGCTAAAGCGATTAAAAAGCTGGATACGATGATCGTTAAAATCGGATACCCAGATAAGTGGGATACGACATTAGACAAAGTAGCGATCAAGACATATGACGAAGGCGGTTCGCTGTTCTCTAATTCCTTCGCAATAACCAAAGCATACATTGATAACATGAAAGCCAAGCTAGGAAAACCGGTTGATAGAACGGAATGGATAACGAGCGTTTATACCGTAAATGCTTTCTACAATCCGCTTAATAATGAAATTACGTTCCCTGCCGGTATTCTCCAAGCGCCTTTCTATGACGTTAACGCTAAACCTGAAGAAAACTATGGGGCAATTGGCATGATCATTGGCCATGAGATCAGCCATGCATTTGATAACAACGGATCGGCATATGACGAAAATGGAAATGCAAATAACTGGTGGACAGAAGAGGACTTTAAGAAATTCAAAGAGAAAAACCAGGAACTGATTGAGTTCTATAATGGAATTGAGATTGTTCCGGGGGTGTTGAACGACGGTCAGCTTACACTAAGCGAGAATGTCGCCGATTTGGGCGGAATGGCCGCCTCACTGCAAGTTGTATCCAATATGAGTAATCCAGATTATAAAGCATATTTCGAAAGCAATGCGGAAATATGGAAGTCTACAACCACAAAAGAATTTGCAGCGATTCTGAGCAAAAACGATGTACATTCAGCCAATAAAATTCGAGTAAACCGCACGATTGTAAACTTCCTAAAATTCTATGAAACCTATGGAATTAAGCCTGGAGATGGCATGTATGTAGCTCCGGAGGATCGAGTTTCGATCTGGTAAAAATAAGAGCGGATAGAGATAATTACGATAGCTCTTACATCAGTATATAAAGGCAAAGAGGCTATCTAGAAAGTCCTTTTAAGAGTAAATACACCGAAATAATAAACCTAAGAATGTTGATTTTACGGCATTCTTGGGTTTTGCTTTTTTAGTCTTTGGGCTGAAATACCACTATTCGGACAGTCCCTTCATTGTATAACTTCCCTTGACATCTAGTTCTAGAGTGTAGTGCCTGTCCCCAAAAAAGCGCAACCCTATTAAAGTTGCGCATAATTGTCTCCTACCTATTAAAATTAACTTTCTCTTCAATTTGATCTAAAGTGATTGTTGCTTCACTTGGCTTTGTTTTGGCAATTAGCTTTCCATTTCTAAAGGAATACTTAACGATCGCTTGCTTGCGAATTGCTTCATATTCATTTTCTGCAGACAAGACAATGAAATTAGCTGGTTTGCCTTCCTCAATTCCGTAATTCTCTTCAATTTGTAGTGTTTTGGCACTATTTTTCGTGATTAAATCAATGGAATTGACAATTTGCTCATAGCCCATTAATTGCGAAGCATGGATGCCCATATGCAATACTTGAAGCATATTTCCTGTTCCCAGTGGATACCATGGGTCAAAAATATCGTCGTGGCCAAAGCAAATATTTAACCCAGCTTCCTGCAACTCTTTTACCCGTGTTAGACCTCTTCTTTTTGGATACGTATCAAATCTGCCTTGAAGGTGAATATTCACAAGTGGATTTGATACAAAATTAATGGAAGAAAGCTTTAATAAGCGGAATAATTTATACGTATAGGCATCATTGTAAGAGCCCATTGCCGTTGTAT
>JAEWDX010000151.1 GCA_023389895.1 Bacillota bacterium | reverse complement strand
CACCAAAACCTATTGTCATTTGGATTGAGCGAGTTATTTTAACGATTATCATCGTAACACCTAAAAAAACAAAAGCTAGCAATGCACCTTTTTTAATTGTGCATTGCTTTTTTTAAATATTATTATCACTAACAGAAAACTCATATCTTGTGAAAAAGGAATTTTTCAGGCAAAGTAAAGTATAAAAACGAGAGAGTGTGGTTGAAAATTCATGTCAAAAATGGAAAACAGCAATAACAGTAAGAGGAATGAAGCAAAGCTATATTATAAAGACCCTTACATAACATCTTTTTCAACAAATATCCAGAGACAAGAGCAAGATGAAGAAGGAAGATGGTATCTCGTTTTAGACGAAACGGCTTTCTATCCAACTGGTGGAGGGCAGCCACATGATACGGGGATGATCAACAATGTGAACGTAATGGATGTTGAGGAAGTAGCAGGGGAAATTCGACATTATTTAGCCGAGGAATTACAAACAACGGAGAATATTGTTCAAGGTAAGATTGATTGGGAAAGACGGTTCGACCATATGCAGCAGCATGCAGGACAGCATATTTTAACCGCAGCGTTTGTTGAATTATTTGGGATTGCCACGGTTTCCTTTCACCTTGGGAAAGAAGTCCTCACGATCGATTTGGATGTTGAAGAATTAACAGAACAGCAGGCCGAGGCAGCTGAGGAACTTGCAAACCAAATCATTTTAGAAAACCGCCTCATTGAAACGAAATGGGTGACAGAGGATGAACTTTCTCAATATTCACTTCGCAAAAAGCTAAGTGTGTCAGAGAATATTCGTCTAGTTATAATCCCGGAATTTGATTATAACGGCTGTGGTGGAACACATCCAAAGTCTACCGCAGAAGTTGGAGCCATCATGATCTTAAATTGGGAAAAGCAGAGCAAACATACGAGGGTGCAATTTATTTGCGGTAATCGCGTCCGTCATCAGCTCCACCAAAAGTATACTATTTTAAAAGAATTAACGGCGCAATTAAGTGTACCTGAACAAGATGTCCTACTCGCTGTGAAAAAAGTACTTGAAAATGGAAAGGCACTTGAAAAGTCATTAGAAGAAAGCAAAGGAAGACTCATCAAATATGAGGCGAATGACTATATCGCGAATGCGTTACTTTCTGAACAAGGCATGATCATTAGCGCTATTTTTCAAAATAGCAGCATTCAAGAAATCCAGACACTTGCACGTACAATCACTTCTCTGTCAAATGAATCAATCGTTCTCTTCGTTAATGAAACGGAGGAGAAGCTGCAATTTATTTGTGCAAGAGGCTCAGTTCCTTCAATAAGTATGAAGCAATTAGCAGCTAACCTTGTCCAATTACTAGATGGCAAAGGGGGAGGCAGTGATCAGTTTGCTCAAGGTGGAGGGAAGGCGATAATATCAGGTGAACAATTCCTTTGTACGATTGTTGAAAAGCTCGAAGAAGTCCATTAATCAGAATAGCGAAATTGTTAGTTGAACATTTTCTTTATCCCGCATTAGTAATTGTGATTAAATATTTTGAAAAATCTAATAAATAGGTTGCAAGGCCATCTTTGTTGTATTACAATTCTTTTAAGAGCTTTAAGCATTACGGTGAATGTTTATGCTTCATTAGCATAGACACCTCTCGTAATATCCGTGCTCTACTACAGGAGGAAGGCTATGTTTAAGCAAACTACTGTTTATATTATTGGAGACAGTAAGACTGCGTTGAACAATCCAATTATGCAAAAGTACAATACATTCTTTATTGGGCTTGTTGTTGACAGGGAAACAGATGAGATAATCGATGCGGAATGTTCCTCAACGATTGATTTAACTTCCCTTTTTGTCAAATCACTGTTCAAAGGAAAGTCCATTTTGCAAGTGGATGCGATGCTTGCGGAAATTGAACAACGTTACTTCGGTTCATCGCAAAAGGCATTAATGGTCGCATTTAAAAATGCTAGTATTAAATATGCACAAATCATGAATAAGAAGGCTGCTTTTTCTGTTTGACGCAGATAAAATCCAGCTGTTGGAGAAGCTTTTACTCTAGCAGCTGGATTTTTTATTTTCCAATGATAACTTGTCATTTTTCGAAAAGAAGGAACATTAAATAGAAATAGAGGAGGATGTGAAATGAAATTATATGTATCAGTAGATATGGAAGGAATTACAGGTTTAGCGGACTATACTCATGTCGATTCTTCAAAGCATAACTATGAAAGAAGTCGCCTTATCATGACAGAAGAAGCGAATCATGTTATCACAGCTGCTTTTAAGAATGGCTGTGAGGAAGTATTAGTGAATGATAGCCATTCGAAAATGAATAATCTTCTCATTGAGAGGCTCCATCCTGAAACACAGCTCATTACTGGAGATGTTAAGCCTTATTCAATGGTTCAAGGGCTGGATGCGACCTTTGGTGGGGCGATGTTTATCGGCTATCATGCCCGTGCCTCGATGAAAGGGGTGATGTCCCATTCGATGATTTTCGGTGTGCGTAATATGTATATCAATGATGTTGCGATTGGTGAGATGGGCCTGAATGCGTATGTTGCTGGCTATTATGGCGTTCCGCTTCTCATGGTTGCAGGAGATGATCGAGCGGCATTAGAGGCAGAACAGCTAATTCCGAATATAACAACCGCCATCGTGAAAGAAACGATTACTCGTTCAGCAGTAAAGTCATTAACTCCTGTGAAGGCTGGTGAGCTTCTTAGAGAAAAAACAGAGATCGCCCTAAGGAATCAGCAGCTTGTCGAACCACTTGTTCCACCTAAAGAACCAATATTAAGAATAGAATTCGCCAATTATGGGCAGGCGGAATGGGCAAGCCTCATGCCTGGGACAGTGCTTGAAGAAAATACAACGATCGTCCGTTTTCAGGCAAAGGATATTCTTGAAGCCTATCGCGCTATGCTTGTGATGATTGAATTAGCAGTGGGAACTTCATTCTGTTAGGAAGTTTTGTTGATGATTGAGATATAGAAAAAATGCAGAATATTGGATAATTCCATTCCGGAATGAGGTTGTTTGCAAATGACTAAATATGTAGGGAAACGCCTTATCGCCATGCTGTTAACCCTTTGGCTAATCATAACATTAACGTTCTTTCTTATGCATTCAATTCCAGGCTCACCTTTTACAGATGAAAGGGCAACAAGTGAAGCTGTCCAAAGAAATTTAGAGAAATTCTATCACCTTGATAAACCGCTATATGTGCAATATGGGATGTATTTGAAATCTGTCGTCACCTTTGATTTTGGCCCATCGATTAAAAAATCATCGCAAACGGTTAACGATATGCTTGGTAGGGGATTTCCAGTTTCGTTTGAGCTAGGGCTTGTCACCTTGCTTGTTGCAGTTATATCTGGGATAACACTCGGTGTTATTGCAGCACTTCGACATAACGGGATCATCGATTATCTTGCGATGACGATTGCTGTCCTTGGAATTTCGATCCCGAATTTCGTCATGGCGACTCTTTTAATTCAGCAGGTTGCAGTAAATTGGGGGATTCTCCCAGTTGCAACATGGGTGAGTGTGAAACATATGATTTTGCCAACTTTAGCATTGGCAACTGGGCCAATGGCGATAATTGCAAGGTTAACACGATCAAGTATGCTTGAGGTCCTAACACAGGATTATATCAGAACAGCGAAAGCAAAGGGCTTATCGCCTGTGAAAATAATTTTTAAACATGCACTCCGAAATGCCCTTTTACCAGTCGTTACAGTTTTAGGCTCCCTTGCCGCAAGTATTTTAACTGGTACTTTTGTTATTGAGAAAATCTTCGCCATCCCGGGAATGGGAAAATATTTTGTTGAGAGCATCAACCAGCGCGACTATCCAGTAATCATGGGTACGACTGTGTTTTATAGCACCATTCTCATCATCATGCTGTTCCTAGTCGATATCGCCTACGGAATCCTAGACCCCCGAATTAAATTACATAAAGAGAAAAGCTGAGGCGGCTTGCCCAGGGGCGACAAGCTTAAGACGAGCTGGCGAGTAGGTTGGCCTTTAACCTACTTGACAGATTGGCTTAAGACCTCGAGCCCCTAGCCGCTGAAGCTAGCCAGAGAAAAGCTGAAGCTAGAAAAAGGAGGGGAATGAGTGGAATTACGCAAACAGGTTGATTCAAATATAGCGCCAACTATTCCAGACGAATGGTTTAAACCAAAAGCAAAAAATAAAGCAATAGAAGAAGCGATTGTTCGACCAAGTTTGAGCTATTGGCAAGATGCTTGGCGACGGCTGTTAAAAAATAAACTAGCGATGGCAGGACTCGTCTTTCTGATTTTTCTCGTCATTATGGCGCTCTTTGGGCCAATGATGTCCCCACATGATTTATCTGAACAAAAGCTCGCTAATCAGAATCTTCCTCCATCTAGTCAATATTGGTTCGGAACAGACGAATTAGGAAGGGATGTCTTCGCAAGAACATGGTTTGGGGCACGGATTTCCTTATTTGTAGGCGTCGTGGCAGCGTTAATCGATTTTGCGATTGGCGTTGTATACGGAGGAATAGCGGGGTACAAGGGTGGAAATACCGACAATGTGATGATGCGAATCGTCGAGATTTTATACGGATTACCGTACTTGCTTGTCGTTATTTTAATAAGTGTTGTTATGGGATCTGGCTTATTTACGATCATCTTCGCTTTATCTGTCACTGGATGGGTCGGAATGGCAAGGATTGTGCGGGGGCAGGTGCTGCAAATAAAAAATTATGAATTCGTTTTTGCCTCGAAAACGTTTGGGACGAAGACAGGGAGAATCATTCGGAAAAATTTGCTTCCTAATACGATGGGGCCAATTATCGTGCAAATGACGTTGACTGTTCCTTCAGCGATTTTTGCGGAGGCGTTCCTAAGCTTTCTTGGACTAGGAATTCAACCACCTTTTGCAAGTTGGGGTTCAATGGCAAGTGATGGATTATCAACGATTTTATCCGGTCATTGGTGGCGATTATTCTTCCCAGCCTTTTTCATTTCATTGACAATGTTTTCATTTAATGTGCTCGGAGATGGACTTCAAGATGCACTTGATCCGAAGCTAAGGAGGTGAGGATGCATCATGGATAAAGTTCTTGAAGTTAAAGATCTCCACGTTGCTTTTAAAACATATGGAGGAGAAGTTCAAGCTGTGAGGGGGGTAAACTTCTCTCTCCATAGAGGGGAAACTTTAGCGATTGTCGGTGAATCTGGCTGTGGAAAAAGTGTTACTTCGCAGAGCATTATGCGCCTTATTCCAAATCCCCCTGGAAAAATTACGAATGGATCTATTTTTTTCAGGGGGAAGGATTTAACGAAAGTAAAAGAAGTCGAAATGCGAAATATTCGCGGGGCTGAAATTTCAATGATTTTCCAAGATCCGATGACTGCTTTAAATCCAACGATAACGATTGGAGAACAAATAATTGAAAGCATTTTGCAGCATGAGCGAATTTCAAGGAAGCAAGCAAAAAAGATAGCTATTGAAATGCTTCATTTAGTGGGGATTCCTGATCCAGATGAACGTTTAAGGCAGCATCCACATCAATTCAGTGGAGGGATGAGACAGCGCATTATGATCGCGATGGCTCTTGTCTGCCAACCAGAAATATTGATTGCAGATGAGCCAACTACTGCCCTAGATGTTACTATTCAAGCGCAAATTCTTGATCTTTTTAAAGACATTCAGAAGAAAACAGGTGTATCGATAATTTTGATTACTCATGATTTAGGGGTAGTCGCACAGGTCGCTAATCGAATTGCAGTCATGTATGCAGGCAAAATTATTGAAGCAGGATCAAGACGGGAAATTTTCTACAACCCGCAGCATCCTTACACGAAGGGGTTGCTAAACTCTGTACCAAGACTCGATCTTGAAGGGGGAGAGCTTATTCCAATTAGCGGCTCACCACCTGATTTGTTTTCTCCACCCGTTGGTTGTCCTTTTACCGCAAGATGTAGCTACGCAATGGAGGTTTGTGATAAGGTCTATCCTTTTAAAACTCATCTGAGTGAGGAGCATTATGTGGATTGTTGGCTACAGGACGAGCGGGCTGTTAATCCGCTGGCAAGAATGAAATGAAGTATTTTTCAACTTAAAAGGGGGAAAAGAAGTGAAAAAGATATTATCGTTGTTGCTCGTAGGATTATTGGCTTTTGTGCTTGGGGCATGTACAGCAAAGCAGGAGGCAGGAACTGAACAGCCGAAGGATAATGACAAAGAAGAAGGCGTGACAGAAGAGCCTGCAAGTGAAAAGATCCTTTATTTGAATAATGGCATGGAACCAACATCCTTCGATCCGTCGATTGGGTTTGATTCAGTCTCATGGAGCCCATTAAATAATATTATGGAAGGGCTTACACGTCTAGGGGCAACGCATGAACCAGAAGCTGCAATTGCGGAAAATTGGGAACTATCTCCCGATGGTAAAATTTACACATTCCATCTACGTGATAATGCAAAATGGTCCAATGGGGATGATGTCACCGCTAGTGATTTTGTCTTTGCTTGGAGACATATGTTAAATCCTGATACTGGGTCTCCAGCAGCATTTCTAGGTTATTTCATCGAAGGAGCAGAAGCATACAATAATGGCGAAGGATCAGTAGATGATGTAAAGGTGAAAGTAGTTGATGAAAAAACGTTCGAAGTAACATTAACTAGTCCGCAAGCTTATTTCTTAAGTGTGATTACAAATCCATCCTTTTTCCCAATCAATGAAAAAGTTGCAACCGAAAATCCAAACTGGTTTGCAGAAGCGACAACATTCGTCGGAAATGGTCCATTCAATTTAATCGAATGGGAGCATGATAGTCATTTTGTTATGGCGAAGAATGATCAATATTGGGATGCAGCAAATGTGAAACTAGACAAAGTGCATTGGGCGATTATTGATGATACAAATACGGAATATCAAATGTATCAAACAGGAAATTTAGACGCATCTGATATTCCGGCAGATTTAAGTGACCAGCTTTTCGATGAAGGCAAGGTTCAAGTAGGCGATCAAGCAGGTGATTACTTCTATCGCTTTAATGTTACATTAGAGCCGTTCCAAAACGTGAATATTCGTAAAGCTTTTGCGATGGCTGTCGACCAGAAGCAAATGGTTGAATTTGTAACGAAGAAAGGGGAAAAACCGGCTTATGGATTTGTTTCGTATGGTTTCCTAGATCCATCTGGTAAGGATTTCCGCGAGACATCTGGTGATCTTGTGAAAACAAATAGTGAAGAAGCGAAAGCATTACTTGCAAAAGGGATGGAGGAAGAAGAATATTCTACGCTTCCAGAAGTGACATTAACGTATAGCACGAGTGATTCACATAAGAAAATTGCTGAAGCGCTTCAGCAAATGTTTAAAGAAAACTTAGGGGTAGATGTAAAGCTAGCGAATATGGAATGGAAAGTATTTGCTGAAGAACAAACCGCATTGAAATTTCAGCTTTCTCGCAGCTCCTTCCTTGCTGATTATGCAGATCCAATTAACTTCCTAGAAAACTTCCAAACTGACCTCGCGATGAACCGTACAGGCTGGAGCAATGCTGAATTCGATCAATTAATTAAAGATGCAAAAAATGAAGGGGATGAAACAAAGCGTTATGAAATGATGTATAAGGCAGAGAAGATTCTCTTCGATGAAATGCCAATCTTCCCGCTTTATTTCTATAATTATGCCTATTTACAAAATGAAGCGGTCACTGGAATTATCCGTCACCCAGTCGGTTATATTGAATTGAAAGGTGCGGATAAGAACTAAAGCTTAATAGATTGCTTCCGTCTATAAAATAGCTTTTCTGTGATTATATTGATGAGGTCGAAATTCGATGCTTATGGTAGAAATTCGACCTTATTGAATGTTTGTGATTCAAAGTGATGAATTTTTCAAGAAAAGTGCAACGATTCATTCATTTGCGAATCAAAGTGATAGATTTTTCAAGAAAAGTGCAACGATTCATTCATTTGCGAATCAAAATGCTGAATTTTTTAAGAAAAGTGCAACGATTCATCTGTTTGCGAATCAAAGTGATAGATTTTTCAAGAAAAGTGCTATGATTCATCTGTTTGCGAATCAAAGTGATAGATTTTTCAAGAAAAGTGCCATGATTCATCCATTTACGAGTCAAAAAGATAAAATTTTCAATGAAAGTCTAATGATAAAGGACGTGACAGCATGTTAGTAAAACCAGAAAGGCTTAAAATAGGAGATACGATTGGCATTATTGCACCTGCCAGTCCACCAAATCAAGAAAATTTACAGCGCTCCTTCTCGTTTTTAGAAGAGCTTGGCTTAAAAATTAAGCTGGGCCAGCATGTTGCAGATCAATATGGCTATCTAGCAGGTAGCGACGGAGATAGATTAGCAGATTTACATAAAATGTTTATCGATCAGGAAGTAAAGGCGATCATCTGTGCCGGTGGTGGATATGGGACTGGACGCATCGCACAGCAAATCGATTATTCATTAATAAGTAACAACCCGAAGATTTTCTGGGGTTACAGCGATATTACTTTTCTGCATACAGCGATTAGGCAGAAAGCAAGGCTTGTCACCTTTCATGGGCCTATGCTTGCCTCAGATATCGGCAAAAAGGATGTCGACCCGCTTTCGAAGGAATGCTTCAATCAGTTGTTTGAACCAATGCTTATCCAATACACAAATGATGTCTCTCCTTTAGAGGTTTTAATTGATGGGAAAGCTAGTGGAGAGATAATTGGAGGAAACTTAACGTTATTAGCGAGTACAGTTGGGACGCCGTTTGAAGTAGAGACAAAGGGGAAATTGCTACTCATTGAAGACATTAATGAGGAGCCGCGTTCGCTTGATCGGATGCTTAATCAAATGCATATGGCTGGTAAGCTTCAAGAGATTGCTGGATTCATTATTGGTGATTTTAATAATTGTATTCCTGAAAGAGAGTTATCTTTAAGTCTTGATGAAGTAATCGCTCACTATGTTCATCTTGCAAACAAGCCGGCAATAAAGGGCTTTAAGATAGGTCATTGTTCTCCACATATTTCGATTCCGCTCGGTGTACATGCGGAATTAAATACGGAAACAAAGCAATTGACGATTGAAAGTGGGATTCAGTGAAGGGTGGTAAACAATGAAATTAGCCAAGATTGAAACATTCAAGGTAGCCGTTCCACTTAGGAAGCCTTTCAAAACCGCTTTGCGCACAGTAAAAGTCGCTGAATCCATTCTTGTCAAACTAACTTGTGATAATGGGATTATTGGCTGGGGGGAAGCACCTCCGACGATTGTCATAACAGGTGAAAGCCTTTCTAGTATAGAATCCGCTATTCATGATGTGTTAAAGCCATACTTGGAAAAACAAAATCTCTTAAATTACGAAGTTGTTTTCCAAGGAATCCAAACGATTCTTTACGGAAATTCTAGTGCTAAAGCGGCAGTAGATATGGCTTTATATGATTGTTTAGCCCAGCAAAGCAAACTTCCACTCTATCAATTTTTGGGCGGGCATAAAAATGAAATTGAGACAGATTTCACTGTCAGTGTCAACGGACCAGAAGAGATGGGGAAAGATGCTGTTTCCTATGTTCAGCAAGGGTTCGATGTTTTAAAGGTGAAGGTCGGAAAAGATAATATTTTCACAGATATAGAACGAATATGTGAGATTAGAAAGCGAGTTGGCGATGGGGTAAAGCTTCGTCTTGATGCGAATCAAGGCTGGCACCCAAAGGAGGCAATTCAAGCCATTCGTAAAATGGAGGATCTTCATCTGAAAATCGAGCTTGTCGAGCAGCCTGTAAAAGCATGGGATATTGCGGGGCTGAAGCAAGTTACCGACCATGTTGATACGATGATTATGGCAGATGAAAGTGTATTTACACCAAAGCAAGCCCTTGATGTGATTCAAACGAGAAGCGCTGATTTAATTAATATTAAGTTAATGAAATCAGGTGGAATCTATCAGGCGCAAATTATTAACCAGCTTGCTGAAGTATGCGGAGTAGAGTGCATGGTTGGAAGCATGATTGAAACACGCATCGGCATTACGGCAGCAGCCCATTTTGCCGCGAGTAAGAAAAATATTACCCGTTTTGATTTTGATGCTCCATTAATGTTTGCCAAGGAAATCGTTGACGGAGGAATTACCTACTTTGGGAGAAAAATTGTGCTTCCGACGGAACCTGGGCTGGGGATTCGAAATGTTCAGCTTAACGACAATAAAAAATTAGAGTCTTCCAACAATCCAATGCGAAAATATAGACGTTAATCTAGATAAACAATTAAAAAACGTAAATGCGAATTCGCGACAAATCTTGATAAAGGAGGGAGTTTACTTGGACATAAAGCCTAAATGGTTAGTCAATGTTCCGGTTGCCACTTTATGGACTTCATTCGATTCTGCGAGGGAAATCGATCGAGCAGCTATAACAAATCCAGCATTTGTGGAGAAATGGCTAAGCGGTTTATCGCATGAAACGAGCTTAGCGCTTTGTAAAAATAATTTAGTGCAGTCCCAATTACTATATGGTGAGGAAGTCATTTGTTTAGAAGAAAAGGACGAATGGGTTAAAGTAATAGCACTGAACCAATCATCATCAAAAGACAGCAAAGGTTATCCAGGGTGGCTCCCAAAGGCACAGCTTATGCTAGTGAAGGATTGGTTGCTTAATCGCGGCCCAATCGCGGTCATAAAGGAGAAGCAAGCATCTCTTTATCGTGATGCTAAAGCTGCCCGGCTATCTTTAAGCTATCAAACAATTCTCCCCTTCATTTGTAAAAACGGGGGGCGGATACAAGTGCAAATTCCATCAGGAGAAGGCTTTTTGCAGGCGGAGGAAGTAATCATTTTTGAATCGCTAGAAAATATGTATCAAGGATCTGGAAAAGAGATTGTTTCCGCAGGGGAGAAGTTTCTTGGCCTGCCTTATTTATGGGGAGGAATGAGTAGCTTCGGCTATGATTGCTCTGGTTTCAGTTATTCCATGTGTAAGGCGAACGGGTATATCATTCCTCGCGATGCTCATGATCAGGCTGCCTCTGGTAAAAAAATTGATCTTGAAGAAATACTGCCCGGTGATTTACTATTTTTCGCTTACGAAGAAGGAAAAGGAAGTATTCATCACGTCGGCATCTATTATGGAGAAGGAAAATTGCTTCATTCCCCGAACATAGGTAAAACGATTGAAATCATGGAGATGAAAAATACCCTTTACGAAAAGGAGCTATGCGTGGCAAGGCGGTATTGGCAGGAGATGGAGGAATAAGGATGGCAAATGATGCATTATTAGCAGTGAATCATCTGAAAAAACATTTCTCTATTGGAAAAGGGCATGTTTTAAAGGCCGTTGATGATGTGACCTTCCATATTAAAAAGGGAGAAACCTTCGGGATTGTTGGAGAATCAGGCTGCGGAAAATCAACTGCTGGGCGGACGATTATCGGTTTATATGAGCGGACAGAGGGTGAGGTTCTTTACGAAGGGAAAAATGTTCATGAAATGACGGAAAAAGAAAGGTTCGCCTTTCATCGGAAAATGCAAATGATCTTTCAAGATCCGTATGCTTCTTTAAATCCGCGTTCTACCGTAAGAGAGATAATTTCCGAGCCGATGGAAGTCCATGGACTGTATCGTAATAAAAAGGAAAGATTAGAGCGCGTTTATCAATTATTAGAGGATGTCGGTCTTAATCGCGATCATGCAAACCGCTATCCCCATGAATTTAGTGGTGGTCAAAGACAGCGCATCGGCATTGCCCGAGCTTTATCATTAGATCCAGACTTTATTATTGCCGATGAACCCATTTCTGCTCTCGATGTTTCTGTGCAGGCACAGGTCGTAAATTTATTAAAGGGCTTGCAAAGAAAAAAGAATTTAACGTATTTATTTATTGCTCATGATTTATCGATGGTGAAGCATATTAGCGACCGAATTGGAGTCATGTATTTAGGGCATCTTGTTGAATTAACGACGAGTGCGAATTTATATCGAGACCCACTCCATCCATATACAAAAGCACTTCTATCAGCCATTCCGATTCCAGATCCTGATGTAGAAGACAGCAGGGAGCGTATGATTCTGCAAGGGGAGCTTCCAAGTTCAATTAACCCTCCAAGCGGGTGTGTATTTAGAACACGCTGTCCGTATGTAATGCCTGTCTGTTCATCCCAAAAGCCTGAATGGAAAGAAATCGAAGTGAGTCATTTTGTTGCTTGTCATTTATACGATCAGAACAGGTTCGGCGATCCGAATCGTCCAGAAGTAGCTGTCACGATTCGAGGGAGAAAATAAAATGAGATTCTCGACATTAAAAAGAGAAGTTCTAAAGCTAGTAGATGCCTGTAAAGGTAGAGTTGGTCTTGTCATTGCAAGCAAAGATGGAACGATTGAAATCAATTCAGAAGAAATATTTTCCTCAGCAAGCTTGATTAAACTTCCAATTTTAATTGAAGGATTTCGTCAATCTGATAGGGGGCTGCTCGATTTACATGAATCTATTTCCATCTCACAGGCTGATAGAGTAGAAGGAACAGGTGTCATCCAAGCATTATCTTCAGACATCGATTTGAAAATCATTGATTTAATGACTTTAATGATCATTGTTTCAGATAATATTGCGACAAATTTATTAATTGAACGGCTAGGGATGGAGCAAGTAAATAAATGCATGCAGCTCATCGGGATGGAAAATAGTCGACTTAATCGGAAAATGATGGATTTCCAGGCATTGAAAAATGGTGTCGATAATTATACGACAGCAAATGATATGATTACATGCTTGAAGGCGATAGCCGGACAAGAATATTTAACTATCGAAAGTACTGAACAATCATTACGAATGATGGAAAGGCAGCAATTTAAAGATAAGCTTGCCGCGACAATTAGTGATGAGCAGATGATTGTTGCGAATAAAACGGGCGGTTTACCAGGGGTTGAACATGATTGTGCACAATTTCGTTATAAAGACGAAGTGATCTACGCAGCGGTATTAATGGATCGGCTTCCATATCAGTCAGCAGGTCAGCAAATACTGTCAAACATTGGAAATTTAATCTCAGACTATATTAAAAAAGGAAACTAGCCTTTGATTGCATTCTATTGAATATGTGAAAATAGATGCGACAAGAAGCTTGCTATCTTCAAATATTGAGCAAAAAATAAATCCAAGCTATTTGATAAGAAACTCTTATCGAACAGCTTTTTTTTGTTAAGTGTACAATGTCAAATACTTTTTTTACAAGTAACAATTAACCAAGTTTTTATCATGGAGTTCGTGAAGGGTGATCAAGGGGATATCAGCCTATGGTAGATGACTTTGAAGAATTCCCAAATTACTGAGATTATAATTTTTGGGTTAAATCAAAGTAGCGGATATCATATAAAAACGACATCAGATGGAAAAATGGAGTTTCAAATATGGAATTTAGACGTGGATATAAGAGATGCACCATTAGCTTCAGGTGATAGAGAAGATTCAAGGTTTGAGGCAGGTAGCAGTATAAGCTTGAAGTGCGAGTATCTTCGGAGGAAGATTTCTTCCCAGTATGAATATAAAAATATAGACAAGTGTAGGCTATACTCCTAAGTTTAAAAAATTAAAGATATCAAAAAGTAGTTGACAGTGTTTTTTGATTTGGTATACTTGAGTAGGTTATTGAAATTGATAATCAATATCAATGCTTTTGTGTTGTCGCTGTGCACTATGTGAAATTGAGATAACTATTATTTAAATCGCGCATAAAAATATAGCATAGATATTAATTTTATTAATTTAATAATCTGTTTGTCTATAAAGTTTATACATAAGGAGAGAGGTATAAGAAATGGGGAAATTTAAATTTTTAAAATTAACTGTCATTATGGCAATTTTTGCTTTGATGTTGGCAGCTTGCTCAAATTCGAGTAATGAAACTGCTGAAACTGAAACTACGGGAAGTGAAGAAACTGCTGAGCCTGAGGTAGCTACAACGGTTGAAATTACTGATGCTCATGGAACTGTTACTGTTCCTATAAATCCAAAGAATGTAATTTCTTTAGATAGTAGAACTTTTGAAACTTTAGCTAATTGGGAAATTGAATTAGCGGCTGCTCCAAAGCCTGTAATGCCTGCGGATTCACCATATGTAAGTGATGATTCAGTTCAAGATATTGGAAATCATCGTGAACCAAATCTTGAAATTATAGCAGCTGTAGACCCTGAACTTGTAATTGTCGGTCAAAGATTTGCTGGCTTTTATGAAGATATAAAAAAATTAGTGCCAAATGCAGCTGTTATTGATCTTAATTTTGATGTTTCTGCAGAAGCTAATACACCTGGAGAAAACTTAGTAAATGGACTTAAGGATTCTACAATCTCTTTGGGGAAAATTTTTGATAAAAATGAAGAGGCAAAACAATTGATAGCTGATTTTGATCAAGTTATTGAAAAAGCTAAGTCTGCATATAATGGAACGGATACAATTATGAGTGTTGTAGTTTCTGGTGGAGATATTGGTTTTTCAGCTCCTCTTTCTGGACGTGTTTGGGGACCAATGTATGAAATTTTTGGATGGGTTCCAGCATTAGAAGTTGACAAGTCTTCTTCAGATCACAAAGGTGATGATATTTCTGTTGAAGCTATTGCACAAAGTAATCCTGATTGGATCTTCGTACTAGATCGTGATGCGGCAGTATCTTCTTCAGAGGATGCAACTCCTGCTAAGGATGTTATCGATAATTCACCTGCTCTTCAAAACACAACTGCTGTTTCTGGAGGAAAGATCGTTTATGCACCAGATGACACTTACACAAATGAATCAATAGAAACTTACCTAGAGTTATTTGAAAATCTTGCAAGTACTTTAGCCAAGTAGTATAAAGGAGTATAACGTAGTGCCGAAAAATATAATACAAAAAATTGCCGGGGTTGAGAGTTCTCAACCCCAGCGTTATAATCACAATAAGATATGGACAAAACCTTTTATATTAGCGATTATAGTTGTTATTATTTTAGGTATTATATCACTGTTTACTGGAGTTTATGATATACAGGGACAAGAGGATGGAATGGAAATGTTTTTCATAACTCGTGTTCCAAGAACAGCTGCACTAATGCTTACTGGAGCTGCCATGTCAATGGCAGGACTCGTAATGCAACTGATTACACAGAACCGTTTAGTCGAACCTACCACAACAGGAACGATTGAATGGTCAGGTTTGGGACTTCTTCTTGTTTATTTATTATTTCCTGCACCAACTTTAGTTCTAAGAATGACTGGTGCAATCATTTTTTCTTTTATAGGAACGATGATTTTCTTTTTGTTTTTAAGAAGGGTTAAACTTCGTTCGTCTCTAATTGTTCCGATTATTGGGATGATGCTTGGAGCAATTATTTCTGCAGTTTCCACTTTTATTGGCCTCGTTTTCCAAATGACGCAAAATATTGAAACTTGGTTTGTAGGTTCTTTTGCACCGGTTCAAGTTGGAAGATATGAATACTTATGGTTCATTATTATCGTTACTTTTCTTATTTTTATTTATGCTAATCGATTGACTTTAGCTGGACTAGGGGAAGATGTTTCAAAAAGTCTGGGAGTAAATTATAATAGGATCGTTCTTCTTGGTACTGGTCTTATTTCTCTAGCAGTTGGTATTGTTGCAGCTGTTATCGGAAATTTACCTTTTTTAGGTTTAATTGTACCAAATATTGTTTCAATGTATAGAGGAGATGATCTGAGGAGTAATTTGCCTTGGGTATGTGTGTTAGGAATGGGTACTATAACTGTTTGTGACATAATTTCTCGAACAGTTATTATGCCTTTTGAAGTACCTGTCTCTTTAATACTTGGAACAGTGGGAGCAGTCGTATTTATTGTTATTTTATTGAGACAAAGGAGGCTAAGATGAGCACATTAGAATATAGTAATAAAGAAAATGTCAAAATCAATCCTAGCCTTCATAATAAAAATAGATCAGCTAGAGCTTTTCGTTCTAAGAAAGAAGAAAAACGTTATTGGATTTTGCTGATAACATTGATTGCTTTGGGCATTCTTTCTTCGTATGGACTTTTGGTTTATAACAATCCAGTTCCAGTAGATTCCCCTTCTTTTATCCCAGTTGTTAAAAGAAGGCTGGTAGCTATTGGTGCAATGATTATTGCGGCAATTTGTCAGAGTTTGGCGACCGTTGCTTTCCAATCGATTACGAATAATAGGATTATAACCCCTTCACTTTTAGGTTTTGAAGCACTTTACTCAGCAATTCATACTAGTACAATGTTTTTCTTTGGTATTGGTGCATTTATAAGTTTTACTGGTGTTGGATCATTCGTATTTCAAGTTGTTCTTATGGTCTTGCTATGTTTGCTACTTTATGGATGGTTGCTTTCTGGAAAGTATGGAAATTTACAAATTATGCTTTTAGTTGGAATTATTATTGGAATAGGGCTGAGGTCATTATCATCTTTTATGAGAAGACTTCTTGCGCCGTCTGAGTTTGATATTTTACAGGCAAGATTGTTTGCTTCTGTCAATAATGCGGATGCTGGCTATTTTCCTATTGCAATTCCAATTGTAATAATTGTAGCATTCCTTCTTTTTGCTTATTCCAAGAAATTAAATGTATTGTCACTTGGGAAGGATGTCTCCCCTTCTTTGGGAGTTAATCATAAATTTGGCGTAATTTATGCTCTTGTATTAGTTTCTATTTTGATGTCCATTTCAACGGCTTTAGTTGGACCACTTACTTTCTATGGATTTTTAGTTGCAACTTTGAGTTATTTAGCGGCGCCAACTTATGATCACAAATATATTTTTCCAATGGCTTTTGCTATCGGATTTTTGATAATAACGGGTGCATACTTTTTTATGTATCATGTATTCAATGCTCAAGGTGTAGTTTCAGTTATTATCGAACTGTTTGGTGGAATAACATTTTTAATTGTAATTTTAAGGAAGAGGGCTTTATGATAAAGATTGATAATGTTAGAAAGTCATATACTGATGAGGTAAAAATAGGACCTTTGAATATTAATATACCAAAAGCTGGTCTTACTTCTTTAATTGGACCAAATGGTGCTGGAAAGTCTACGACACTTTTGATGATCGGAAGACTTTTGGATATGGATGAAGGCCAAATTAAGGTAGCAAATATGGATGTTTCTAAATCTAAATCAGAAGACTTAGCAAAAATTTTGACTATTTTGCGACAAGAAAATCATTTTGTAACGAAGCTAACTGTTAGACAACTAGCTGGATTTGGACGTTTTCCTTATTCAAAGGGAAGATTAACTAAAGAGGATGAGGCTATTATTTCTAAATATATCGATTTTTTAGACTTGACTGATCTGGAAAATAGATATTTAGATGAGCTTTCTGGTGGTCAAAGGCAAAGGGCATATGTAGCAATGGTTTTGTGCCAAGAGACTGAATATGTACTTTTGGACGAGCCTCTGAACAATCTTGATGTTGCGCGTTCTGTTCAAATGATGGCGCATTTGAGGCATGCTGCTAATGAATTTGGAAGAACAATTCTGACTGTTATGCATGATATAAATTTTGCAGCAAAATATTCTGATAGAATTTGTGCTATGAAAGATGGACAAATTGCCGCTTTTGGAACAGTAGAAGAGGTTATGGACCCAGAAGTTTTGACGGAAATTTTTGAAACGAAAATAGAAATTATCGATGGTCCTTATGGGCCAATAGCCATTTATTAGTTATAAAATTAAATAAAAAAAGAGAAGCATCTCAAAAAAATGAGCATGTCCAAGAAACCTAATAGAAAATTAGATTATTTTTTGTATTCGTTTTTAAAAATATCGTCGATGATAAGGTGACCGTAGAATTCAACTCTAGCGTTGAGATTGATATAGAGATATAAGTGGCAATATTGGCCGCCGCTCGAGGGAAAAAATCCTTGAGCGGTTCTTTTGTAAGCCCGAATTATAAAAAAACGCACTTTTCGGTACGTACTGCAGATAGCCGTAAATACTAAATAATAGGTAAAGGAAAAAGTCATCTTATTTGACGGCTTTTTTATTTTGCTCTAGTTTGTAATAGTTTTCAAATGTATATAAGGGCATTATATTTGTTTCGATTTACTTTAAGTATTTATTAAGCTTATTCGCCTTCTTAAGGTGTTGACAAATTGTCAACGCCGAGATATTGTTATTTTATCCTTATCGATTTCCATTAAGAAAGGAGAATTGAAAATGGAGAAACGAAAAGAAAATCTCCTCAAATTTATCCCGCATTAACGGGCTGGCCGACTAAGAATGCCACGTCCTGTGGCAACGTCGGCACTAATACGTCCTGTATGTCGTAAGACCCTCACTTCAAGAAGTTTAAGGGAAACGAAAAATTCCAAGTGGGGGATCAAACAAGCCCGTAAATGTCCTAGTCAGGCGAAGCCACAGGACAAGGAAAGCATCGGCAGCGATTCATCGCACGACCTAAACGGTAGTTTTGGGAGGACGTGGCGTTTTGAGCGTGATTGGTTCAACTAACAATCAGTGGGGGATGAAGGCAGACTAAGTACGCGATGTCCTGTCGCAACGTCTGCACTAGCACATCCTGTACTTCGGAAAACCCCACTGATTGAGTTTCACTTTATATGATCAAAAGTTTACTATAAAAAAGAATTAGACCGAATAATGTTTTGCAGCAAGGTGATAATTTAAGTGATTGGTGATGTTATGCATGGAAAGAAGTAAGGCGAAAAAAAGCAAATTGGCAAGAAATCTCCTATTAATATTTTCATTAATAATAATAATGGTAGTTTCCTATAGTGTTTATCAATATAAGATAGGACAATCTATGGCAGAAGATGGGCTTTACAAGGATGACGGTGCAACCTTTGAGGCGTTCGAAGGTCCGGAGCCGGAATTAGGAGAAGTTAATATCCTCTTAATCGGTACTGACACGAGAGGTGAAGAAAATGGGCAATCTGATACGTTAATGATTGCACACTATAATCAAAAATCTCATTCTATGAAAATTGCTTCCTTAATGAGAGATATATATGTTGCTATTCCTGATTACGGAAAATATAAATTAAATGCTGCTTTTGCGCTAGGCGGTCCGGAGCTCGTAAGAAAAACGATTAAGGAAAATTTTGATGTTGACATCAATTACTATGCTGTTGTTGATTTTAATGGTTTTTCAAAGCTCGTCGATATTGTAGCTCCTAACGGGATAGAGGTTGACATCCCATATGAAATGTCATATGGAATTGGGATGACATTGTATCCAGGGAAGCAAACTTTACACGGAAATGAATTGCTTGGATATGTTCGTTTTCGCCACGACCGCTTAAGTGATTTCGGACGTGTAGAACGCCAGCAAGAAGTTCTATCAAAGCTTAAGGAAGAAGCTGTTAGCTTTAATAGTATTGTTAATCTTCCTAAATTACTTGGAGCTGCCGACCCATACATTGATACAAATGTTGATACTAGTACAATTCTTTCAATTGGAAAAGGGTTGATTACGGGGAAATCTAAGCAGGTGGAGACTTTAAGAATTCCTCTTAATAATTCATATGTGAATGAACGTGTTAACGTGGGGGAGGTTCTCTCAATTGATTTCGATAAAAATAAACAAGCTTTATCTGAGTTTTTATCAGAGCAAAATGAAAATAATTTAGCGTTGGAATAACAAAAAGCCTGTGGGTATCCGTTTAGATCCACAGGCTTTTCTGGTGTGATATTATTCACTGGCTTTTTTTGCGAGTTGTATTATTCTCCTAAGTAGGAAGTAAGCATCCAAATATGGAGATCAAGCTTTGCAACTAGGCCAACAGCTAGATCGTTAATGCTGTCATTGTCTTCATCATCAGCCAGCTCTGCTAACTCTTTCAATTCTGCTTGAAGCTTTTTGTAATCAGCAACTAAGCTTGATACCATGTCATTGGCATTGCTTGTACCAGCTGCTTCTTCAATCGTTGCAATGTTTAAGTATTCTTTCATTGTCGCAACAGGAGTTCCGCCAACTGCTAATAATTTTTCTGCAACTTCATCAACAATTTCTGCTGCTTCATTGTAATATTCTTCGAATTTTTCATGAAGAGTAAAGAAAAACGGTCCTTTTACAAACCAGTGATAATTGTGAAGCTTTGTGTAAAGTACACTCCAGTTAGCAATTTGTACATTTAATGCTGTGTGTAATTTTTCCATTATTAATTCCTCCTTAAGATAAAAGCCGCTGCACTCTCAGTACGATCAAAGGCTAATAATTCCGATGAGAGACTTGGCGCTGAGGCTAGATACTAAATCCTCTATCATTATTATACCAAATATAAAATTATAATCAATACTTATTTAAAATAATTATTAATTGATAATTATTTTAAATTACTACATTCACTGAGCTTTTCAGTGAATGCTTTTTTGTCGTCTAGTTCATTAAGACGCTTAACCATATACTTAGCCAAAAAATAACCCAGCTGATACCAACTGGGCTGCTGTATTACTTATTCTTTTTCTTTTTACGGATAATTATGTAGATCACATATACAATAATAATGAGGGCGCTGCCGACAAATGTAATGAGTGTAAAGTTTTCTTCGATAAATGGCTTTGCTTGTGCCCCTAATGCCATAATGATCAATGCTTCTATGAAGAAGCGCGCTCCTCGACCGATGATCGACCAAATAATAAGCACTCGTAATGAAAGCCTTGAAATTCCTGAAAAAATGGTAAACACTTTATATGGTATTGGTGTAAAGGCACCGACTAAAATAGCCATCGGGCCATATTTTGTAAAGTAGTATTCAACCTTTTCAATTTTTTCCTCGGAGATAATCAATTTTAAGACAGGCCTTCCTAATTTTTTCCCAATATACCAACCTAATAATGCACCAAGAATCGAGGCAACTGTAGTAACAAATGCGTACCATAGTGCACTGTCAGGATTTGTAATACTCATAGGAATTAATAAAACATCAGGTGGGAGTGGGAAAAAGGACGAATCGGCAAAGGATACGAAGAACAGGCCGAATATGCCGTATTCCATCAACCATTCTTCAATTGTGTGTAAAATTTCAGACATTATTGTATGTTCTCCTTTAGTTACGTATGCTTAATAAAGTGATGAGACTTTGACACTCAAGAATATGCTAGATTGTTCGTTAACCTCTAGTAAACACAACAGAAGTATACCATTTTAAGCTGTTTCCGTCATGCAGAAAGAAAACAGAGTATTTTTTATGAAAAGATTAAGCACGATATGTGAAAATAATTTACAATGTAAAGAAGACCACAAATAGTGAGGAGTCTTTTCATGTTATTGATTTTATTTTTCTTATTAGGTGCTTGTATTAGTGTATTGTCAGGTTTCTTTGGCGTTGGTGGCGGTTTTATTTTAACACCATTGCTCATGTTATTTGGCTTTTCACCAATTGATGCTGTGACGACAAGCTTATTGTTTACGCTAGGGACATCTTTTTCAGGAATCACTACTCATATTCGTTATAAGAATATTATTTGGAAGAATGGGATTATCCTTGGTCTGAGCGGTATTGCAGCTACTCAATTAGCACGTCCGTTTGTATTTTTTCTTGAGAGTGAAGGCTTAGACGGAATTGTTATTCCGGTTTTCTATATTATTTTACTTTCTTATTTTGCGATGACAATGTTTAAACAAGGAAAAAAGGCTTCTTCAACGAAGAAAGAAAATCCGACTTCTCCATCGATTATAAAAATGATCTTAATAGGTGCATTTGCCGGCTTTGTTTCGACTATATTGGGAGTTGGCGGCGGCTTTATTATTGTCCCACTTTCAGTTGCCCTTCTCGGTTTCGAACCGAAGAAAGCAATTGGAACAAGTTTATTTACGATTTTTATGATCGTTCCAATCGCCTTTTTATCGTATGCCTTTACGGTTCCAATTAATTATAAAATAAGCTTGCTACTTGTAGCGGGTGGACTCATCGGTTCCTCTTTCGGTGCTAAACTAACAAGCTATTATGAAAACAAAGAAATTAGTCTCCTTCTTAGCGGTATTTATATCGCGACATTAATAAGTGTTGTCTTAAAGCTTGTCCATTTAAATATTGTCGGGCTAATTTTGTTAGGCGGCTTTATTTTGTATTTCTTTATTAGATCAATCTTAAGAGTTCGAGATCATAAAGAAAAGTTGAAGGAACAGTCTTAATACGGCGTGCTTATTTTCTCACTTGCAGTCCTTAGAAAAGGGTATGGCCCCCAACTTTAACAAGCTAAATAATTCAATGAGGGGGCCTAATACTATTGCTTCGTAATTTTAACAAGCGTTTGCTTATTTTTCGTGCTTAGCAACATACTTTGAATCAGATGCAAACATATAGTTTTTATGATGGTATCTCATGCCAAATATTAAGCCCATTGCCATCATATTCCCCATTAAGGAGCTGCCTCCATAGCTTATAAAAGGAAGTGGAATTCCTGTTATCGGCAATACTTGAATGGTCATCCCAATATTTTGAAATACATGGAAAGTGATCATGCTGATAATTCCTACACAAATATACGTATTAAATGGATCTTTCGTATCAAGCGCTGTTTTCGTTAAATGATAGATAAGTAAAAAGAATAAACTAATGACAATACTTCCGCCAATAAATCCGTATTCTTCACCGATAACGCTAAAGATAAAATCCGTATGGCTGTCAGGAATATATACTTGTCTGCCACTAAAGCCTTTTCCAGTAATCAAACCCGATCCAATCGCTTGCAATGATTTGTACAGCTGTAAGCCTGCACCTTGCTTATGCCCAATCGGATCGAGCCAGGAATAAATTCGGAAAAATTGATAAGTGTCGATTTTTAAATATTTTTCTAGTATTTCTGGAGCGCTAATGACAAGATAGAGAATGATTCCTGCAAATGTTCCCCCTAATCCGTATATCGGGACAATAATTTTCCATGAGATGCCAGAAGCGAGAATAATCCCCGCTAGAATGGCGACAACGACAAGCGCCGTTCCTAAATCACGGATAATAATTAATCCTAATGGAAGGGAAGTCACGACAACTAATTTTATTAAAAGAAAAAAATCTGTTTTCAATGTTTTTACGAGATATTTTTCATGATGTTTAACAATTAGTTTACTTAGGGCAATAATAAGGAAAATCTTCACAAATTCTGATGGTTGAAATTGCCCGAGAAGAGGAATAATATACCAAAGCTTAGCCCCTTTTCTTTCAGGAACGATGCTTTCAGGCATGATAAATAGTCCAATTAACAGCAGAATTCCGAATCCATATAAAACCCAAGATAGTTTTTTTATTTGTTCGCCGTCGAAATACATGACAACAGCAATAATCAATATCCCTACGACGTAATTTTTAAGTTGGCCTAATACGAAGTTGCCTTCATACTGCCCAGAAGCTTGACCACTATAGATAGCGATGCAGCTAATCGCACAAAATAAAAGTAATAGAAGTGCTAAAGTCCAATCGAAACGCTCTACTCTCTTTACTTTTTTTTTCATAAAATCATACACCTGTTTCTATTCATTTATCTTTAAAAAGAATGCGTTTCTTATTCGAGTTTGCTAAGTGTTCCGCGTTTCTCTTATCGTAGCAAAGAAAAAATGCCCTTTCAACTTGAAATATATCCTATATGAATAGACGTAAGGAAAGAGGGAATGGTTTCGACAAACAAAAAAAGCGCGGATAATAAATCCGAGCTTCAAATTAAATATTTGATAAACATGGTGGCGATCCCAAAGTAAGTGATAAGAGAGAAAATATCATTTAAAGTTGTAATAAGCGGTCCTGAAGCAACGGCAGGATCAATTTTGAAACGATAGAGAATAAGCGGAATAATCGTACCCGCTAAAGTTCCGATAATTAATGTTAAAAAGAGAGAGAAGCCTACAACCGCACCGAGAACCGCATTTCCTTGCCAGAAGAAGGCAATTAATGAAATGACAATTCCGCAGATTAATCCGATAATTAAGCTAACCCCAAATTCTCTCATAATTAACCGAAAGATAACTTTTTTATCAATATCATTCGATGCAAGTCCTCTAACAACGACAGCAAGGGATTGTGTCCCTGTATTTCCAGTCATCCCTGAAATCATCGGCATAAAAAAAGCAAGGGCAACAACGCTTTGCAATGTAGCTGAAAAAGCGTCAATGATGCTACCAGACAAGATCCCAATAAATAATAGCAAGATTAACCAAGGCAGTCTACGATAGGCGGCAACGATTGCTTTCGTTTCAAAGTCGATCGATTTCCCGGTTGCAGAAAACTTTTCAATGTCTTCATTTGCTTCCATAATCATAACGTCGATAATGTCGTCAACGGTTGCAATCCCCATTAGTACATTCTCTTCACTTACGACAGGGATGGCAAGGAAGTCGTATCTTTCAACGAGCTTAGCGACTTCTTCTTGGTCAGTATCTACGGTAACGGAAATAACCCGTTCATACATAATATTTCTGATGAATTCGTCTGGAGTCGCGATAAGAAGGTCGCGATAAGAAACGACTCCAACAAGTTTTCGTTCTTGATCAACAACATATAAATAATTGATGGTTTCTGCAAATTCTGCAAAAGTTTTCAGTTTACTAACTGCTTCAGTGACCGTGTAATAATCTCTAATCCAAACAAAGCGATTCGTCATTAATCGTCCTGCTGTTTCTGGAGGATAATTCATGATGTCTTGAACAATTTGCGATTCGCTTTGTTTCATTCCTGAAAGGAGGGATTCGATTTTCTTTGGCGATAAATCATCAAGGAGAACGGCTAAATCATCATTGTCCATTAAATCAAGGACTTTACCTGATTTTTCAATGCCAAGTTTATTTAATACGTCAAGCTGAGCATCTTTGCTTAACTCTTGGATTAGATCAGCAAGACTATTAATGGTCATAAAAAGCAAAAATCGTGTTTTATGCTTTTCTGGAAGATCTTCATATATTTGGGCAATGTCATATGGGTGTAGTTCATCAAGAATGGTCTCGAAATCTTTTTTCTTATTTTCCTTTAATGTTTTAATGATATAAAGAGTGATTTGATTTTCTGTCATATTATGAATCAAATTTCTCACGCTCCTTTCGACAAATAGAAGCTTATTTCAATATAGTTTTTGGAACTTACGATCGTTTTATTATAAAAAAGTTTGCTAACGATTAAAATGGAGTTATGATATAAGTTATATAATGTGAATGTTATTGTTAGAATAGGTAAGAAAGATATTGCGATTAGGAAGGAAGCCATTCTTTCATAATATCGTATTTATATTGATGAGTATAGGATTTTTGATTATTTTTTGGAGGTTTCAAAAGTGAAAAAGAGAAACCATAATATTCGGGATATTATTTATATTCATTTAAATGAACGGGAACAATACGTTGTTACATATGGAATTGAATTTGCGGAGTTTGCAGACAGCTTATTTGAATCTTTAAATAATCTCTTATTATTGAAACACCGTTTTGATGACGGTGATTTTAATATGCACACTTTACATGAGTTTGTACCGCGTGAAAAGCTAATGAAGCTTATGGAAGAGGACGTATATGGGTACGGTGATTTTTGCTGGATTGATTTTGAAGAAGAAGAAGCGCTAAATGAGCTCTCGGAGCAAGGGATTGCCGAGCTTCTTTATCTAGGTCATATGAAGGAGCATTTGAAACCGCCTTTCTATAATCAATTAGGTAATCGCTATGTGTATTTAGCTCATGATGATGGTTTTATCAATAAAACCTATTATCGTAATTTTACTAATTTTTATCGAATGCTTGGAACTATTATTCCGAGTAAAATGGATCGAATGAAATTAGAGAAACCCTTGCTCGGATTAAAAAAAATGAAGCCATATCCGCAGATTGTAAGTGAAATTATGACTTCTCTGAAGGGGTTTATGAAGGAGGGAGTTCTCCTTTCTCTAAAGGATATTGAACAAAGCCGAGCACGAATCGAAATTCCTATTTGGGTGATTGGTGATTTTTCTGATATGGACGATATGTATGAGGAATACGAATATATTGTGAACAAGAACAGGTCATGTGAGGCAAAGTTAATTTTGGATAAAAAATCGCGAGTATGGAAGGTAATTAGCTAATAATCGGTTAGATAACGAATAAAATGATGAAAGTTTACATTGAAATCTTCTAGTATTTTCAAATATATTAGCATCTTAGTTAAGAATATTTCGGTCACTTTTTGGATATATTGAAATGTATCGGTCACTTTCGAGATATATCAGTCAGTTGTATTTTTTCATGATATACTCACTTATAAAAAATCGTGTATAATCGGAATTAGCGAAAAATTTCATACATAAATAAAGAATGGGTGTCTTTCATTTTTGAGACTTAAAAGGGAAGTTGGTGTAAATCCAACGCGGTCCCGCCACTGTAAATGAGAGCTTGCTGCAACTGCCACTGTATGAGCAATATGGGAAGGCGCAGAAAAGCAATGATCATGAGCCAGGAGACCTGCCTGCTTCTTTAGCACCATCAAACCTACGAGGATAGGAGGTGTTTGATTGGTTAGATATCTATTAGATTTTTTAAAAGATGCCTATGCAAACATCTCCATGTCAAGTGTGGAGATGTTTTTTTATTGATTAAGGGGAGTCCTATAATCAAAGACCACTTATAGGGCACCCCCGACAAAAAATACGAGGGGGATAAAAAGTGAAAAAGCTTAATTCATTGTTGTTTGCATTTTTATTAGCGATCGGTGTATTAGCTGGTTGTAGTGATAATGCAGACAAGCTGAAAGACAATACTGGAACGGAACAAAATGCAGGTACAGAGGAGAAACAAGCCGTAGAGCAAGAGGAAGCATCTTTTCCTGTTACGATAAAGGATGCGCTTGATAATGAGGTTGTTTTGGGTGCGAAGCCTGAACGAATTGTTTCACTCATTCCAAGCAACACAGAAATTGCTTTTGCTTTAGGGTTAGGAAGTGAAATTGTTGGTGTAAATGATTATGATAATTATCCAGAAGAAGTAAATGAAAAAGAAAAAATTGGTGGCGTGGATTTTAATGTTGAGAAGATTCTTTCATTAAAGCCTGATCTTGTCCTTGCCCATGCTTCAAGTGCGCATAATTCAGCGGAAGGCTTGCAGCTGCTAAGAGATGCTGGCATTGCTGTCGTTGTTGTAAATGATGCAAAGAATTTCGACGAGGTTTACGACTCAATTAATATGATTGGAACAGCTTCAGGTCAAAAAGAAGAGGTGGAGAAGCTTGTCTTTGAAATGAAAACAAAGCTTGAAGAGATTAAAACAAAGGCTCAGGACATAAAGGCTGAAGATCGCAAAACGGTTTTTGCTGAAGTTTCACCAGCTCCTGATATTTATGCTGTTGGTGTGAATACATTTATCAATGAAATGTTAATCATGCTTCACGCAGATAATATTCTTACAGAGGAAGGCTGGCCGAAAATCGATCCAGAAGCGGTTATTGAACGGAATCCGGATGTAATCATTACAACTCACGGATACTACACGGAGGATCCAATTGCAGATGTACTAGCTCGTGATGGCTGGCAAGATATTACAGCTGTGAAAAATCAGCAAGTTGTAGATGTTCATTCAGATAAGGTAACCCGCACAGGTCCAAGGCTTGTTGAAGGAGTAGAGGAACTTGCAAAAGCGATTTACCCTGAAGTCTTTAAATAATAAGTTTTTTGCTTATGTTATTGCCACAGCATTTCTATTTGTAGCAATGCTGCTTGGTATTTCCATCGGAACAGTCTCTGTTCCCGCATTAGATATAATAAAAATAATTGGTGCAGAAATTTTTCGCTTCTCACCTAATGAAAGTATTGATCCGATGTATGTGAATATTGTGATGAATATTCGCTTACCTAGAGTCATACTAGCAGGCTTAGTGGGGGCGTCTCTTGCAATTGCAGGAGCCGCCTTTCAAGGATTATTACGAAACCCTCTTGCAGATCCGTATACTTTGGGCGTTTCCTCTGGTGCTTCTGTAGGAGCTGTTATTACCCTTTTCTTCGGTCTTTCCATTCCGTTCGTAGGAATATTCACATTGCCATTATTAAGTATTCTTTTTTCATTCATTACGATTTTTCTTGTATTATTATTTGCTAGACAGATTGAACGATCGATGAAGGTAGAGACGATTATCTTAACTGGAATCATCTTTAGTTCTTTTCTTGGCGCATTAATTTCCTTGATGATCGCCTTAACGGGAGAGGAATTAAGACAAATTATCGGCTGGCTTCTAGGCAGTGTATCTATGCGCGGCTGGGCATATATTAAAATCATTTTACCATTTTTTATCATCGGGTCGATTTTACTAATGCTTAATTGCAATGAATTAAATGCAATGTCATTCGGTGAAGAAAGGGCTCAGCATATTGGGGTCGATGTCCAGAAAAGAAAGATGATGATTTTAATTGCGGGGTCGATTTTGACAGGAGCAGCCGTTGCGGTTTCCGGTACGATTGGTTTTGTAGGGCTTGTGATCCCCCATTTAACAAGATTACTATGGGGGCCTGATCATAAGCATTTATTACCACTGTCGATCTTCACTGGGGGAGGATTTTTAATTTTAGCCGACCTTTTTGCAAGAACGATTATTTCCCCAACTGAGCTGCCAATTGGTGTCATTACAGCGATCATCGGGGCTCCTGTATTTGCGATTATTTTAATGAAGAGACGAACGGAAAGAAGAGGGTAAAGGGATGCTTAACGTTCAACGATTAATAGGTGGGTATTTCGGTCAATCCATTATAAAGAATGTGAGTTTTGAAATAGAAAAAGGGGAGCTATTTGGAATTTTAGGTCCGAATGGGAGTGGGAAGACAACGTTGCTGAAAATGTTGAGTGGGATTTTGCCTTTTCAAGATGGTGAGGTTTTGCTGAAAGGAAAATCGCTTAAAGAGTATTCAGCAAAGGAATTGGCAAAGATCATTGCCGTTTTGCCCCAGCATTCTCAGGAAGCCTTCTCTTATACAGTGAAGGAAACGGTTTCGCTCGGAAGATATGCGCATCAAAAAGGCTGGTTCCAAACATGGTCAGATGAGGATGAACGGATCGTCAAACAAGTAATGGAGCAGACGGGTGTAGCCCATTTTGAAAATCATTTTATCCATGAGCTTTCAGGTGGAGAGAGACAACGTGTTTTTCTTTCGCAGGCGCTCGCACAGGAGCCGGAAATCTTATTATTGGATGAGCCGACTAACCATCTTGATCTTTCTTATCAAAAGGATTTATTGGATTTGTTGAAAGGCTGGACGAAGGATAAGGGATTAACCGTCATTTCGATTTTTCATGATCTTAATCTTGCTGGCTTGTATTGTGATCGGCTGCTGCTCCTTGAAAACGGTAGTATTAATATTAACCACATCCCGAATGAAGTTCTACAGGAGGAACGGATTCGTGCAGTTTATAACACAAATATAAAAAAACACTCCCATCCAAAGATTGCTGCACCGCAAATAGTGATGATTCCAAAGGAATTTGCGAAGGAGAAGGAATACTATCGCATTGATGAAAGCTACTTACAATTATCTGCAGCACAAATTGTATTACGTTCTCCGATTCCGCTGCGAACGATGTCTTCTGGTGTTGTTGGAGCGGGTACTGGCTGGCATCAACAATTTGTCAATCGACATGTCGATAAAGATTATGATTGCAGTGATCATCGCAAGGAAATGGTTAAATATTTACGGAATCAAGGATTTGAGCCGACAGAAACAGTGGGCATGATGACAGCCGTTAGGCTGGAGGATGTGAGCTATCGGCTTTATGAAGCGGATAACTTTTCGGTGTTTATTCTAGTAACGGCTGGCGTTGGCAATGCCGTTGATGCGGCTAGAAGTGAAGAGCATGTGTATGAACTGACGCCAGGGACAATTAATACGTGGATTTTTGTTAGTGGAGAATTAACGGAAGAAGCCTTCATTCAAAGCATCATGACCGCGACGGAGGCGAAGGTAAAGGCAATGTATGAATTGGAAGTAAAGGATGCAGTCACAGGAACGATTGCGACAGGAACATCAACGGACAGCATCTTGATTGCCTCGACTCAAAGAGGGGAAATGCTTGACTATGCTGGCACGATTACTCGACTTGGAAAAATAATCGGAAAAGGTGTTACACAATGTACAATCGAGGCGATTCAGAAAAGTAGAAAAAGGGTGAGGAAATGATCATTCATCATTTGATCGCACTGACGATTGCCCTTTTCATTGATCGAATGATTGGCGATCCACCAAATTGGCCACACCCAGTAAGGTGGATCGGGTCTCTTATTGCGAAACTAGATAAAAGCTGGAATAAAGGCAGTAAGAGAAAATTAGCAGGAATTTGTATGCTTGTTACGGTTCTCCTCGTTGTTGGGGGAATTGCCCTTCTTATTGTAAGCGTTTTTTATTCATTGCATGTTGTGGCTGGGATCCTTGCTGAAGCAATGATGATTTCGACTACGATTGCCGAAAGGAGCCTGAAGGAAGCTGCAATGACGGTTTATGCTCCTTTAGAAAAAGGGGATTTAGCGGAGGCACGAAGAAAGCTTTCTTACATCGTTGGCAGGGATACAGAGAAGCTTGATGAATCGGAAATTGTTCGTGCAGCTGTTGAGACTGTTGCGGAAAATACGAGTGACGGCATAACAGCTCCATTGTTTTGGGCATTGATTGGCGGAGCGCCATTTGCCCTTATTTACCGCGCCATCAACACTTGTGATTCAATGGTCGGTTATCGCAATGAGAAATACGAGGATTTCGGTTGGGCATCGGCCCGTCTAGATGATGTTGTTAATTGGATTCCAAGCAGGCTTACCTCTATTTGCATGCTTGCAGGGAGTCGTCCTGCGTTTAGTAATCAGGCTGATGCATGGAAAATCGTTTTTCGTGACGCGAAAAAACATCCAAGTCCGAACTCAGGCTGGGGAGAAGCGCCGGTTGCGGCTATTTTAGGGATACAGCTTGGCGGTATTAATTATTATAAAGGAATCCTCTCGAATCGGGCGACAATGGGTGATCCAGTAGTGGAAATTGAAAAAGACCATATCCGTAAAACGAATAAAATTGTTTCTCATACAGTTCCGCTTTTCTTAATAATGCTTTGGCTAGGAGGAATATGCTTTGAACTTACCCGCACATGGTTCTAATCCACAATATTTATTTTCAGCTTTAAATATTCCACTGCCAGATAGACGACTCGATTTCAGCGCGAATATAAATCCGCTTGGTTCACCACCGATTTTACAAGAAATGTGGGGACCGTTTTTTAACCTCATATCGGATTACCCAGATCCGAATGGACAAGAGCTAAAGAAGAAGCTCGCTGAAAGGGAAGGAATAGAGGAAAGTGAATTACTAATTGGCAATGGGGGAGCGGAAATCATCTCCTTAATTGGCCGCTTGCTTGCTGGAAAAAAAGTTCTCATCACGCAGCCAGCTTTTTCGGAATATGAGGAAGCTTGCCGGATAAATGGATGTTCGGTTGAACATCATCAATTAATTCCGGATAAATGGGAATTGAAAATAGATGAAGTTTCTCCAAAGCTACGAAAAGCAGATGCATTATTCCTCTGTAATCCGTGTAACCCGACAGGCATTTATTATTCGAAGCAGCTAATTGAGGAGTTACTAGTGGAATGCAGGCGGGAAAATTGTCTTTTCATTATAGATGAAGCCTTTTATGATTTTCTTTCTGATTACGAATCAATCGTTCATTACATAAAGGAATACGAAAATTTACTCATTGTCAGATCGATGACGAAAATGCATGCAATTCCAGGTTTACGACTTGGCTATGTGATGGGAAACAAAGCAATGATTGAACAAATAGCTTTCTACCAGCCGCAATGGAGTATGAATACCCTCGCATTAAAGGCGGGTGAATGGTGTCTAGAAAGTGATGACCATGTAAAGAAAACCCGAACGTTAATCGAAGCAGAAAGAGACAGATTATTTTGTTTTTATGAAGAAAAGGCATTTATTGTTTCCCCTTCCTGTGTTAATTTTTATTTATTAAGAGATCCAATGATAACGGAACAATTCCCCTTTTTTCAATTTTTACTTTCAAGAGGTATTGTTCCGCGGCACACACTGAATTTTCATGGTCTTAATGGTGAATGGATTCGACTCGCGATTAAAGGAGCGGATGATAATAATAAATTGATGGAGGCGATCACAGAATGGCGGAATCATCCTTAGCTCATGGTGTGGCATCGTCCATCATTTTTATTTGTGGGGGGGTCCGCAGTGGGAAAAGCAGCTTTGCGGAAAAAATAGCCGCTGAAGATGCGGCGAAAATAAACGGACAGCTTCATTATCTTGCAGCAGGTCGAAATAGTGATGCAGAAATGACGGAAAGAATCGCACGCCACCAAAAGGACCGAGAACAAAGTGGGCTCGCTTGGAAGACATGGGAGCAGCCTGTTGATTTAATCGCGCTCACAGGTGTTTTTTCAAAAAAAGATGTTGTATTGCTAGATTGTTTAACGACACTGCTAAACAATGAATTTTTCAGTGTGGATGAACAGTGGCAGAATGTCGATTTCCAAAAGAAGGTAATGAAGTCTATTTTAGCAGGAATTGAACAGATTTCTGCGCAATGCTATCAGCTCATTATTGTAAGTAATGAAGTGCTTCACGAGGCACAAGGTGATAACGAGCTTGTCTTTATTTATGGAAAAATACTAGGACAGCTTCATCAGCAAGTTGTTGCAAAAGCGCATCATGCTTATCTTGTCGAGGCTGGTATTCCACTGCTCATGAAAGGTTAAAAAAGAAAATAATTGGCTAAACAAGGTTGAAGTTAGTGTCCCACTGCTTATGAAAGGAGCTGCAAAAGCATGAATGGAATCATGATTCAAGGTACAGGATCAGATGTCGGAAAAAGCTTAATTGCCACCGCATTATGTCGCGCATTCGCCAATGAAGGCTATAAGGTTGTTCCCTTTAAATCACAAAACATGTCGAATTTATCTTATATAACTTGCGATGGGAAGGAAATTAGCAGAGCACAAGGCTTTCAGGCAGAGGCAGCAAAAACAGTCGCCACAAAGTGGATGAATCCGATTTTGTTAAAACCGCGATCGAATCAGCGGTCAGAAGTAGTTTTACTAGGGGAAGCAGTTGAATTGATTTCGGGGAAAGACTATCGAAATTCATTTTATGAAAAAGGTTTGCAAACAATCGAAACGGCACTTGGAAAATTAGCGGAGGACTACGAATTGCTTATTTTGGAAGGCGCTGGGAGTCCAGTTGAGATTAATTTAAAGGACCGAGAGCTTGTGAATATGAAGGTTGCCGAAATGGCTAATGTTCCAGTTGTATTAGTTGCTGATATTGAGCGGGGCGGAGTCTTCGCTAGCATTGTTGGTACATTGGAACTGCTCACTCCCGAAGAAAGGGAAAGAGTGAAAGGACTAATTATTAATAAATTTCGTGGCGATGAGAAATTATTCGCAGATGGTGTCCGCTGGATAGAGGAAAGGACTGGCATTCCTGTACTCGGGGTGCTGCCCTTTATAGAAAATCATATGATCGCAGAGGAAGATTCTTTATCATTGCCTAAGATGGATGTGATAATAGGATTAGAATCAATGGACGTTTCTCCATCTACTCCGAATGAATTAGCGGACGTTAATTATGATGAACTTGCCACTCGCCTATTAGTCCATCTTGATTGGGAAAAATTAAAAGAAATTATTTTTAACTGGAGAAACACGGATGAAATGGCTTAAAGGCTTCCTTATTAATTTACAATTTTTCACAACGATCCCGATTTCATTAGAACTGCCGATGGATAAGGCGTACCTTGAAAAAACGATCAAAACCTTTCCACTTCTTGGGCTATTTCAAGGTGGAATTTATGCATTTATTCTCTATGCGATTATTCAGTGGACACCATTTTCTACGTTAACGGCTGCCTTTGCCGTTTGGCTAGTGGGGATTATATTAACGGGTGGCATTCATCTTGATGGCTGGATGGATACGAGTGATGCGTTTTTTTCTTATCGTGATAAGGAAAAAAGGCTTGAGATTATGAGCGATCCGCGGACAGGGGCATTTGGTGTTATTTCAGTCATCGTTTTGTTAAGTGCTCGTTTTCTGTTCATCTATGAAATCATTGAGCGGATTTCTCCATTTTCATATTTATTTATTGTTTTACTTCCTTTTTTTAGCAAAATGGTGATGGGTGTCTTGCTTTTACGAGTTGATGCAGCGAAAAGGGAAGGATTAGGCTCTCTTTTTAAACAGGCAGCAAATGGGAAAACCTTATTGGTCTACCCTGTTTATCTTTTTGTTTTGTTTAGTGTCTCAGCTGTTTTTTTTCCTAAAACATTATGGGGAAATGTTGCTTTATTACTAGTATCTGTACTTGTCCTCACTTTTTTGCAAAAGAAGATCATCACTTGGTTTGGCGGGATGACTGGGGATGTGCTCGGGGCAAGTGTAGAGGGGACGGAGGTGCTATTGTGGATGACGTTGTGGCTATTGCATTATTTCGCCATGGGCTGACAGAGGCAAACAAGCGTCATGCTTATCTTGGCTGGACGGATTCACCGCTTTGTCCAATTGCAAAGAATGAGATCAGGAGCGTGACAACTTCATATGATCAGGTTTTTTCAAGTGATTTAGGAAGATGCCTCGAAACAGCAAATCTTATGTTTCCTCAAAATAATCCTTCTATTATGCCTGAACTGCGTGAGATGAATTTTGGTGATTGGGAAGGGAAGGTTTATGAAGAGTTAAAAAATAATGAGGACTATCAGCATTGGCTTATTGATCCAAGTTCGATTAAACCTCCTTCTGGGGAAACGTTTGCAGAATTTTCGATAAGGATTATGAATGGCTGGGAGGAACTTACGAAGAGGATTATTGATTTGAATATGAAAAGAGTGGCGATTATGACTCATGGGGGTGTGGTCCGGTTCTTGTTAACGAGGTTTTCTCCTGAGAAAAAAAGCTTTTGGGAATGGACGACTTCTCATGGAAAAGGCTATGAATTCATTTGGAATCGAGAAGGTTTAAGGAGGGGTGAGCGATGCATTTTGTTACAGGAGGTGCCTTTAATGGCAAATCCAAATGGCTAATGGAATATTATCAATTAAGAGAAACTCCTCACCTTTGGTTCTCTAGCTATCATGAAGTGGTTATTCCAGAGAATTTTTCGAATGAAGAAAGTGTTGTTGTGCTGGAAGGAATTGAAGCATGGCTTAAGATCTGGATAGAACAACTAAGTATGAAAGAGGCTCGTGAAAAATGGCAGTTGTTCTTGCGCACTTGGCTACAGTGGGAACAGGGAGAAGCGAACAGAAAGGTGATTTTAATCGGCTCAGATATTACTAAGGGAATCGTCCCAATGCTTTATGAAGATCGTAAATGGCGTGATCTGGCTGGCTGGGCCTATCAGGATGTTGCAAAAGTGGCTGAGCGGGTGGATTTAATCTGGTATGGGATTAGCCAAAGGATAAAGTGAAACTCAATCAGTAGGGGTCTTACTGCCCGTTAATGTGGGATAAAGTGAAACTTGAATTAGTAGAGTTTAACGGTCTGTTAAGCTGCGATTAAGTGAACGTAGCCTAGCAGGATTTGTTAAATCAAAAAATAGATGGTTTCACTTTGCGAAAGTGTGAATGATCTAAATATGAATTTGAAAGGGGTAATTGGGAAAATGAGAATTTATACACGTACAGGGGATAAAGGAAAAACAAGCATAATCGGTGGCAGAGTGGAAAAGGATGATATTCGTGTAGAAGCCTATGGGACTATTGATGAGGTGAACTGTTTTGTTGGGCAGGCAATGGCACAGCTTGATCGGGGAAAATTCGCTGATGTTTTGGACGATTTAGAAAAAATCCAGCATGAGCTCTTTGATTGTGGTGGTGACTTGGCGAATGTGATGAAGGAACGCCAATTAAAGCTGACAAAAGGAGCAGTTAAATATTTGGAAAATAAAATAGATGCTTTTGTCGAGGAAGCACCAAAGCTAGAAAGATTTATTTTACCAGGGGGTACACCTGCTTCTGCATCGATTCATATTGCCCGCACAGTCACAAGAAGAGCGGAAAGATTAGTTGTTTCATTAATGAAAGCAGATCCTGAGATTTCTGAGACTACGCTTCAATACTTAAACCGATTATCAGATTATTTCTTCGCGTTAGCAAGAGTTATTAATTTTCGCTTAAATGAAAAAGATGTTGAATATATTCGCAGTGCAAAGGTGTTCCGTGAAGGGAAGCGTAAGGACGATAAATAACAAGATGTGACAAAGGAGGAAACGAAAATGAAAAAAGTAAAAATGACATCGGTTGCTGTGCTCGTTGCCCTAACTGTTATCGGTGCCGCAATCAAAATCCCTGCCATAATTGGAAGTGTTGCGCTAGATGCATTCCCGGCATTGCTAGCAGGCGCGATATTTGCCGGACCAGCTGGTGCCATTGTTGGTGCTATGGGGCATTTACTTTCCGCATTAATAGGCGGAATGCCAATGGGACCGTTTCATTTCATTGTTGCTGTTGAGATGGCGATTTTAGCTTATCTTTTCGCCGTTTTATACCGAAGCGGGAAGAAATGGCTAGCAGGTGTGTTTTTTGTCCTTGGAAATACGTTTGCTGCACCGCTGCCGTTTATGTTTTTGATTAGTAAAGCATTTTATGTGTCGCTAGTTCCATCCCTTCTCATTGGTTCAGTATTAAATACCGTCATTGCCTTTATCATTATTCCTAGATTAGCGCGTGCAATGGAACCAATGCTAACAAGGGCAAAAATGAATCGCTAAGAGATTATGAAGGATTACGATGATAAATCAACAACATTGATTAAAATAGCTATTAGTTTTTAGAATAGCTAAATATGCATGAAGGGTTTTGAATTTTCCGATGAGAGATGTGTTAATCATTCCGTTTAATAAAGAAGAATCACTTGTCTTAGCGAGTGATAATAGTGGAGCAATCGGTTTAAGGGATATGGATGCGGTTCATGTCCCTTATGAAATGGTAGCTTATTATTGTTTTCGCGTTGCCGTTATGGAATGCATGGCGGCAGGAGCAGAGCCATTTGCTGTCACGCTACAGAATTTTTGTGGAGATTCTGCTTGGCAGGCACTTGAGAAAGGCATTCAGCGCGGGATAACGGAGCTTCAATTTGAAGACATCCAACTTAATGGCAGCACAGAAAGCAATTTTACACTCATACAATCTGCAGTTGGAATCACGGTTCTCGGGAAAAAGAAAAATAATATTGCTGTAAAAAGTGTGACGAACTTTGACCCGAAGGAAATAGGTATCGCAGTAATAGGTACCCCTTTAGTAGGAAACGAAGTGATCGAAAGAGAGATAGACGTTGCACCGCTGGCATTAATGAAACAGCTTTCAGCAAGACAAGATGTTATAACATGGCCAGTCGGTTCAAAAGGAATTCTCCATGAGATTAATCGTATGTTCCCTAATCAAACATTTAGTAGTGAAGAGATTAAAACTAGTGTAGATATTGAGAAGTCATCGGGACCTGCTACTTGCTTTCTTGTTGTTTTTTCAGAAGAGAAGAGAGGGGTCATTCAATCGGTTGTGGGGGAGTATTTCCATGAAATTATGCTATTGTAGATAATAATAGACCACAAATGTAGTTGAATGAGGTCGATATTAATGCGATAGTTAAAAGAAACGTCCTCAATGCGAGAGTAAATAAATGCGAAATATCATACTAGGAGTGATTATTTGTATTATTTATATGTCATACGCCACGGTGAAACGGAATGGAATACGGAAAAAAGATTTCAAGGTCGGGCTGACTCTGAATTAACAGAGAAAGGGGTAAAGGACGCTCAACTTTTAAATGAGAGATTGCTAGAGGTTGAGTTTAATCGAATCATCTCCTCCCCAAACAATCGGACAATGAAAACGGCTATGCTAGTTAAAGGGGATAAAGCAGTTCCGATTGAAACGGATGAGCGGCTATTGGAGATGCACTTAGGGGAATGGCAAGGTTTAAGAGATGATGAGATTAAGAAGCAGTACCCCGAAAAGTATCATTCTTATTGGAATGAACCAGATTCTTACGAAAGTATTGGAGGAGAAAATTTCTTCGATGTAAAAAATCGTATCGCGAACTTTTTACTTGATCTTGAAAAAACGAAACCGACTGGAAATGTACTTGTTGTCACGCATGGTGTTGTCATTAAAGCTCTCTATCTCCTTTGCAAAAATGAAGCAATGGACCAGCTTTGGAATCCGCCATTTATTCATGGGACAAGCTTAACGATCATTCGCGTTCAAGATAGCATAATGGAATTATGTTTAGAAGCATGTATAGAGCATTGCAGCTAGAGAAGTAGACTAGCTGCAATTTCTTTTTGTCATAAAACGAGAATAGATATTTTATCAGAAAAATAGGATTAATTTGTTGTTCTAAAAAGGATTGCGCATAATTTTCGAGAAATAGTATATGAATTACAAAACTCGTCTGCATTATTTAATCGATAGCGTTATTATAGAGGGGAAGGCTGATACCTTCGCAAAAGCTCTATATCCTGATTACGATGTGCCGTGGATAGAGCCGTTAAGTCCAGAAGAAAGCGAGCGTGTTGTGAAATTTATAATGGAAAATAAATACTCGCTTGATATTGATAATATTAGCAAACTTCATTTAGGGAGTAAGAAAGACGGCATCCCGAAATGGTCTAATTATAAAATTGGCTTTCAAATAATGGAAAGTTTCTTGAGTAATAATCCAGATATCACAGTAGACGAATGGACACTCTTACCAGCGGATAAAATTATTGAAGACAGTGTAATAGAGAAATGAAAAAAATAAAGAGAAGGTGCAAAAATGAAGCTGAAATTGGGCTATGTCATTTTATATGTTGAGAATTTAGAAAAGACGAAGCATTTTTATGGAGAATTACTAGGTTTGGAGCTTAAAAATGAATTTGGAACATACATTGAATACAGTACGGGAGCGACGATTCTATCTTTTAACACGAGAGAGGATGTACGTGAGTTAACTCATCTCCCAATTCCAAATGGCAAAAGACAGGAACAAACATTTGAGCTAGGATTTGTCACGGAGGAAGTTGAGGCGATTGTAGAAAAACTCCGTGCATCAGGGGTTTCCGTATTAATGGAGCCTGTTGAAAAGCCGTGGGGACAGAAGGTTGCCTATGTTGAGGACCCAGATGGACACTATATTGAAATTTGCTCGCCGATTGAATAATAATGAAGATTTGGTGGAAGCAAGAATTACCGCAATCCCCTCAGCATATCGTTTCTCAATCAATCTTATAAAACTATAAGGAAGATATCTAATATTATTAGGTATTTTCTTTTTGTTATTTATATCGTATAATACGATGTAAATAACAAATGGAGGAATTACATTGTCAGATAAAGTATCGTTGTTAAATCAATATTGGACAGATATTTATTATCATTTGCATTATCCTCATAAAGAGAAAATTACCCATCAAGTCATTCGGATTCTACAACATGTTGATAAATATGGAAATGTTAGTATTAATGATCTCGCTGAGTATATAAATGTTTCGCAAAACACTGCTTCTGAACATGTAAAGCGAATCATTCAAAAAGGGTATCTTGAGAAAAAGAGGGATTATCTTGATGAAAGAAGAGTCATTCTTTACTTAACTGAATTAGGGAAGGAAGTCCTCCATCGTCATACAAGTCTTGATGAAAGCAAGTTAATGAAAATTTTGGACAAGTTAAGCGAAGAAGAAAGAAGCATCATTGAAAAATCGCTAAAACTATTAAGTGAGTGTGCGAAGAAATGTATGTAATTGTGAAAATCATCGTATCTGCAGTTGTCATTGGGGTAGTAACGGAATTAGCAAGAAGATTTCCTACTTATGGGGGAATAGTAGCGGCACTTCCGTTAGTAAGCCTGCTTAGTATTATTTGGCTTTATGTTCAAGGGGAGTCAAATACGACTTTAAGTAAATTTGCGCTAGGTGTTCTTTGGGGATTTCCTGCAACAGCTGTATTACTGTTTGTTGTTTATATTTCCTTAAAGCACTCTTTATCCTTGTATTTGTCAATTGGCTTTGGAATTGCAGCATGGTTTCTATTTATCGCGATACAGGAAGCGTCCCTTAAACACTTTAATATTTCGATGTTTAGTTGAAAAATAGCTAGATGAATTCAAAGGATAAGCGATGGAACTAGATGGTTGAGAAAAGCTGTCCAATTGAGAAAATACCCAACAAGCCCGTCCTCAAAACGATAGCTCACTAAAGTAATCGTACTTCCAGAAAGATGAATCGTTGCCAAAAGCGGAATTGCAAAATCTGTTGTATTATTACGAGCCTCAATTTGTTTTGCATGCTTTAAAGTAACAGGAATGGTTGCGGCAGATGATTGTGTACCTAATGCTGTAAAGTAGGCAGGGAGCATTTGTTTAAGCATTTTAAAAGGATTACGATTTGCCACTACCAGCAACTGAATATTGAAAAATTAAATAAATAAGATGAAGAGCAATAATCATCACAAACACTTTTTGCAAAAACACTTAAAATCGTGCCAACTTGTCCAGCATATGTCATATTAGAGAAAATTCCAAAGATATGAATCGGCAATAAAGGAATGATCACATTTTCAATTAACTTTTCAACAATTGCTTGGAAATCATTCATCGCATTTTGCAATGTATTGCCTTTAATGGTTGCGAGTCCTAAGCCGATTGTAAAAGCAATAAGTAAAGCAGTCATCACGCCCATTATGGGCTCCATCTCAACTGTGAAGAATGGAGCTACTAATCATCAGTAGGGGTCTTCCGAAGCACAGGACGTGCAAGTGCCGACATTGCCACAGGACAAGGAAGGCTTTGTCAGCGATACATCGCACGACCAAATGAGAATCATTTGGGAGGACGTGGCGCTCTTATTCGGCCAGCCCGTTAATGCGGGAAAAAATAGTTACAACAGTCTAGCAATTTCATACATATAATGTAATGGGCATTTCTACAAAAAAACTTTGGAAAGCACCCCTTTTTCACTCCCATTCTTTTAAGACAAAGTGTAGAATAGGTAGGTGTACCAGAGAATGGAGGTTTAACTTGGTTATGAAAACGAAAATTGGCTTATTATATGGTGGAAAGTCTGCTGAACATGAAGTATCCTTGCAAACTGCAATGGCTGTTATAAAAGCACTTGATGTGGAGAAATTTGATATTTATCCGATTCATATTACTAAGATCGGTGAGTGGAATAAAGGACCGCAATTAACTGGTCCAGTTAACAATGTGTCGGAGCTTGTTTTTTCAAACAATGATGCTCTCCCTTCTTCAACCTTGTCACCTGCCTTATTTAGAGCAGAAGAAAAGGAAGCCTTTGATGTGATTTTTCCTTTACTGCATGGGCCAAATGGAGAAGATGGAACTGTACAGGGCTTATTAGAATTATTAAATCTTCCTTATGTTGGAAATGGTGTTCTTGCTTCTTCAGCTGGGATGGATAAAGTAATTATGAAGAATATTTTTGCTCAGGCTGGGCTTCCGCAGGTGGACTATGTTTGGTTTACTCGCAGTGATTGGGAAAGTGAGAATGAAAATGCTTATTTAAAGGTAGAAAATGAAATTGGTTATCCTTGCTTTGTAAAGCCTGCAAATCTTGGCTCGAGCGTAGGGATTAGTAAATGTATAAATCGCGCTGAATTAGAAGCAGCATTTGTAGAGGCATTCCAATTTGATCGGAAAATTATAGTTGAAGAAGGTGTTGTTGCAAGAGAAATCGAAGCAGGCGTTCTTGGCAATGATCATCCGAAATGCTCAATTGCGGGGGAAATTATTCCGAAAAAAGATTTTTATGATTATAAAGCGAAATATATAGATGGGGATACAGCACTTATCATCCCTGCTGATATTACATCTGATGAATACGAAGAGCTTTCGGAAATAGCGATTCGTGCATTTAAAGCACTTGATTGCTCAGGACTCGTTCGTGCTGACTTCTTTTTAACAAAAGAGGGAAAGCTTTATATTAATGAAGTTAATACAATGCCAGGTTTTACCCCAATTAGCATGTTTCCGTTGCTTTGGGAGCATACAGGGGTGAAATATTCAGAGCTCATTGAACGCCTTGTTAATCTAGCTATCGAAAGACATAAAGAAAAGCAAGAAATAAAATATACGGTAGAATAAATAGGCCTGCAGGCTAGTAATGCTACGACTTTATTTAAAGATAAAAAAGTATAAGTTTTTCTGAAGTTAGAGAATTGTCTAGCTCCAGCGCCTACGCTTTTCTTGTCTGCATTACTAGCACAGCCTGTGCATCAAAAAACCCACACTGAATTGAGTGCGGGCTCTTTGAGGTTTTTTTTGCATCCTATATGTAGAAGAGGAGGTTACTCGTGATTAAACAAACGCTACAGAAATTGCTTGAAATGATTGAGGTTGAGAATGCTCTATCAGCATTTAAGGATATAGTCATAAGTGGCGTCAGTATCGATTCCAGAAAAATAACAAAAGGAAATTTATTTATTCCATTTAAAGGTGATCATTCTGATGGTCATCGCTTTGTCGAGTCGGCAATTCAAAATGGAGCAGCGGCCGCTCTTTGGCAAAAGGATGTTCCGAATCCACCGCTTCATCTTCCGATATTAATTGTTGAAGATACATTAATCGCCTTGCAGGAGCTCTCAAGAAAATATCGGAATATGCTTAATGTTAAAATTGTTGGGATTACTGGAAGCAATGGGAAGACAACAACGAAGGACATGACGGCAAAATTGCTTGCTCTACAATATAAAGTGCAAAAAACAGAAGGAAACTATAATAATGAGATTGGTCTCCCATTAACGATTCTCGGCCTTCAAGAGGATACGGATATTGCGGTTCTTGAAATGGGAATGAGCAGCAAAGGGGAAATTGAATTCCTCACTCGTTTAGCCCGTCCTGAAGCAGTTATTATTACGAATATTGGCGAATCTCATCTGCTCGATTTAGGCTCAAGAGAGGGAATTGCTGAAGCAAAATTGGAAATTCTTAATGGTCTTCAAGATAATGGTCTCTTCGTTTATTATGGAGATGAACCACTTTTAAAAAATCGAGTAATGAAACTAAATCGGAATATAATCAAAAAAACATTTGGAAGAAGTTCACGAAATGACCTTTTTCCCGTCGAGATTGAGCCTAATGATACAGGAAATACTTTCCGTGTAAACGTTTCGAATGTGGAATTTCAGCTCCCTGTTTTAGGTACACATAATGTTCTTAATGCTTTGGCTGCGATGACTGTTGCCAACTATTTTGATGTCCCTTTTGAAAAAATGAATGAGGGCTTTGCTCATCTCAAGCTAACAAATATGAGAACAGAGCTTCTTCAAGGGAATAAGGGTGAAAAAATTATTAACGATGCTTATAATGCAAGTCCAACATCGATGTATGC
>JAEWDX010000137.1 GCA_023389895.1 Bacillota bacterium | reverse complement strand
GAACAAAGGCAGTAAACGTCTTCCAGCTTCGAATTCTATCCGTTAAGCAAACAAGCAGGACAATAAAAAAAGGCCGAATCTAAATGATTCAGCACTTTTTTGATTATATAAGATTTTCAATGGATATTACTCTTCTTTTTCAGCCTTTTGCTTATCCTTAACTTCTGCTGTTAACTCATCAATACTCTGGCGAAGATTTCCTTTTCCTGCAAAGCTTTCTAGTAGGTCTTTCACATCAATCCCTGAAGATGCCTTTAAGCTTTCCTGCATGGTAGACATTAAGTTTGTAGCATAGCCCGTCACTTTATTGGCACCGCCACTTTTACTATCACTGCCTGTATCAACAATTGTGATCTTATCAATATTGGAAAGTGGAGTTGCAACTTGTTTTGCATATTCAGGAAGCATTTCTAAAACCATGTCCATAATCGCCGCTTGACCATACTGCTCGAAGGCTTCGGCAATCTTTCTCTTCGCCTCTGCTTCTGCAAGTCCTTTTAAGCGAATAATTTCTGCTTCTGCTTCCCCTTGCGCACGCTGTGATTCAGCTCTTGCTAATCCATCTACCTTCACTCGTTCCGCTTCAGCACGAGCCTGTGATTCAATGCGATATTGATTTGAATCCGCCTCAGCAAATTGCTTTTTCTTTTCTGCTTCTGCCGCTTGTTCAACAGCATAGCGATCGGCATCCGCTTTCTTCTTCACTTCGGAATCATATTGACGCTCTCTTCTTAAAATTTCTTTTTCTTCTAATTCTATTTGTTTCTGACGTTCAATAATTTTAATTTGCATTTCTTGCTCTGTAACCTCTTGTTTTGAGCGCGCTGTTTCTAGATCATATGCTTGGTCGGCACGCGCCTTAGCAATGTCTTGATCTCGACGGTAATCAGCCATTTTCATTTGATTTTCTTTTTCCGCTTCAGCAATTTCTGTCGCTCTCTCAAGCTCAGCCCTTTGAGCATCTTTAGCTGCTTCTGCACGCTTAATACGCGTTTCTTTCTCCGCTTCTGCTGTTGCTATATCTGCATCTCGTTTTACTTGCGCAATTCGCGGTTTACCTAGTGAGTCTAAATAGCCGTTTTTATCACGAACATCTTTAATCGTAAAGGAAACAATGATAAGTCCCATTTTTGCAAGATCTTGTGAAGCTACACGCTGAACCTCTTGAGAGAACTTGTCACGATTTTTGTAGATCTCTTCGACCGTCATTGATCCAAGTATGGATCTTAAATGTCCTTCAAGAACTTCCTTCGCTTCATTCTCTCGATCTTCTTTTGACTTACCTAGAAATTGTTCAGCTGCCGTAGCAATTTCACCAATCGAGCCACCGATTTTGATAATCGCGGTTCCATCTGCCATAACCGGAACCCCCTGCTCCGTGTAAACCTCAGGTGTGGACACTTCTAGCTTACTGGATAATAAACTTAGTGGTTGTGCTTGCTGGAACACGGGCAGGACAAACGTTCCCCCACCTCGAATGATTTTGATTTTATTTCCAGATTCGTCTACATGAACATTTTTGCTTCCAAGATAACTACCCGTTACGATTAATGCTTCATCAGGACCAGCAGTTCTGTACTTTGTTACGAAAACACCAAGCAGAGCAATTAATAGAAAAACAACAATTCCAATTACAATCCAAACAGTGAGCATAGGCATGCTTTTTCCCCCAATCTAATATTCATTATGAGGTACTACGTAGAGAACCCCGTTTTTCACATCAATAATAAGAACCTTACTTCCCTCTGCAATCATTTCATTTTCAAGACTTACAGCAGGCTTGCTAATTCTCCCACTAATGCTTTCAATTAAAATCTCTCCAAAGCCATCTTCTGGGATTGAAATGAGTACCGATGCTATTCTTCCTTTCAAAGATTCCTCTGTATACGCTAATGATTCTTCAGTATTAGCTAATGGAATAAGGACGAAAATATTTAATAATGTATCGAGGATCAGTGAGGCAATAGCTGCGACTGCCATAATAAGAAAAGTATTCATTTCTGTTAAAGCTTCAAGCAAATAACCACTAGCAGACATAAATACTAAGAAAGCAAGAATCAAAACAGGGTTAAGAAATCCCGTTGCCTCTGAAATGCCTTCCATGACATCGCCAAAAAATAAATAGAGCACAATTAATAGACCAGAAATAATCAGGACATATAAATAAATGGTTTGAATAGGAAGACCAAATAACTCCATTTTAAGTATCCCTTTCTTGAATTTTCTTCACACGAACATTCATTTTTTTAACATAGGTAATGGTTTTCATATTTATTACCTCCTCTTTTGTCCTCTGATTTTTCTGAATACTATATATACGAGTATATCACTAAAATGTTTCAAAAATGAGCAAAATAAACAAGAGCCCTCCTTAAACATATGTTAAAACTCTGTTGTAAGAGTTAAATACAAAGGACAAAGGACGACTCCTTATATAAAACATCTAATTAAAAGCCTAACAATGGATTGGAAAGATGGAATATAACTAATTCTCTAAAAGCGTTCTCTTGAAAATTGTGATAAATATTGTGAATTCAATCTGCTATGTTGAGAAATTAAATACGCTGATTTTGTAGAGCCTTCCTTTCTTAATGTATTTAATGCTTTAATCATCCCTTCCTCCGTTTCGATTCCAACCCCATGGCCAAAGTACAAGTCCCCTCCTAAATAAACTGCATTTTCCCCTGTCCAAATAGGGTGAGCAAAATCAGGATTATAAAAATAAACAACATCGCCAGGAATGAAATTATCTCCACGCTTAGTAACAATACCTAAATCAAGATCGTAATTCCAATCCCAGACTAAAAGTCGCTGAAATAAAGAATTAAAAAAACTTGTCGCGATTGTGTCTAAAACTGCCTTATAAAAAATAAGGACAATCGCTGTTGAACATTCGAATGCGTAGTCTTTTCCATTTGAAAAGACATCTTTTATCGCATCTGATGGTAATGCATTATCATTTAACAAATAGCCATATTTAATTTTTGTCCAATATGTCGGATTAAATTTTGACGTGGTAAATGGGGCAAAACTTGCTTCTCCTTCATGCAGCCTCCTAGCTTCACGAATAATATTTTCCCTCAAATAAAGTTCGAAAATAAATTCATGCACAGAGTTATATTGAAAGGTTTCTGGACTATTCTCGAGTGACGTATATATTTCCCGCTTAACTCCTTGAAATTGTGTAGCTGCAGGTATCTTATCATTACTGTTCATCACAATCATCTTCATCCCTACTTTCATAAGGTCCCTATTTTACCTTATGGGCATTCCTTCTCAATTGTTCAAGAATTGTTTTGACAAAACAATCATTTCAAGGTAATTTAGAAAAATAACTGACGTATAACGAGTAGGTGAAAAAATGAATAAAGAAATTATTAAATTTTTGCGGGAAAGTTATAACATGACCCAACGCGATTTCGCCAAAATAGTCAGCTGTAGCTTTTCACTTATCGCATTAGTTGAATTAGGAAAAAGAAGAGTGACCATTAATTTAGAGAATAAAATAAAAGATGCTTTTGATCTAGACGAACAACAGCTTGAATCAATTGCTTCACTTATTTCTGAAATAGGGAAGAATGTCCCACCGTTCATGTAAATAAAAACATTTTTTAAAAATTACTCCATGAATGAGAGGCAATCATTTTCGGGTAACCTAATAAGGAGCAAGACAATAATTGCTCAAAAAATTTTCGTGGTGGGAGTGAGATGTCATGGCAAGGAACAAACTTCTTGTACCTGGTTCTGAAAAAGCAATGGATCAGATGAAGGAAGAAATTGCAGGAGAGTTTGGCGTTCATCTTGGGGCAGATACGACCGCACGAGCAAACGGTTCAGTTGGAGGCGAAATGACGAAGCGACTTGTCTCCATGGCACAACAGCAAATGAAAAAACAGCAATAGACTAATTTATAAAGCTTTCTATATTAATACGGAAAGAAAAACTAGAACAATTTTCCATTATCTAGTTTTTCTTTTTTAAAAATATTAAATTGTGTTTACCATTGCTTTTCTTCAGCTTCCAGCAACATTTTTGTCAAAATTTTTGCCCCATATATCATTGCTTCCTTATTAAATGCCATCTTTGGATGATGGAGCCCTGGACGAAGATCACAGCCAAGTCCAATCATCGTTGCAGTTATTTCTGGCTTTTTTAATGTATAGAAATGAAAATCCTCCGCTCCTGGCGATATGCATACATCCTGGTAACCGTCTTCCCCGAGAATGGCAATAATTGCACTTTTGGCAAGTTCAATTGCATGACGGTTTTCCTTCGCTGCTGGAGAATATTCGACAAAATGACAATCAATCACTGTTTCTGTTAAATCAGCAAGCTTTAAAACTATATGTCTTGCTTTTTCCATTAAGCTTGTCATCGTTTCATTCGTTCTCGCCCGTAAATCAAAGGTGAAATGAGCTGTTTCCGGAATAATATTCGAGGCTTCTCCACCATTTAACTCCGTTATTTTAATCGAATAATTGCCTTCTTCCTTTAAACGAATTTGACGAATCGCCTGAATGAGTAGTGCAGCAGCCTCTAAAGGATTATTCCCTTCAGCAGGACGGGCAGCATGAGCTGGAACTCCTTTAATGACACCTTTAAGACTGACGGTTGAGCCGTGTAGAATAACTGGAGATGCGTGATTATATGGGACTTCCATAGCTGGCCGCAAATGGATACCGCCAAGAAATTTCACATTATTTAGTGTATTTTCTTCCATCATCATCAATGCACCCTCGCCCTTTTCCTCAGCCGGTTGAAAAATAAAGCGCAATGTATGTTTGAATTTACGTCCAGAGTTCATTAGGGCAATTGCTGAATATAGTACCATCGTGCTATGTGAATCATGACCACATGAATGATTTGGCTTTGTTATTCCATCTACTTCTTGAACTAATGCATCTAAATCAGCCCGCAGTGCAATAACATCGTTCGTCTCCCCTTTAATTTCAGCAACAAGTCCAAAATGTCCGGCAAAGGTTTGCACATACAAGCCAGCCCTTCTTAACTTTTCTTCTATATATTTAGAAGTATTCTCCTCCTTCCAGCTTGGTTCTGCAAGCAGATGAAGCTCTTCATATGTTTGAAAAATTGCTTCTCGCTGTTGAGTAATGAATTGTATCGGGTCTTGCATCATTGTATTTGTGCCTCCCAAGAAAGTCTGTGTCACAATAATCTATGAATTATTTTATAATTATACACTGGATACATTCCTTTTTGTAATTTAATCAAATAATAAAAAACAAAAATCCAATGCCTTAAAATAAGCATTAGATTTTTGTTTTTTTGCTTTAATTCTTATATCAGCAATCGTTTTTCAACTTCCGCTGATTGTTATTTGCGTTCCATTTTTCGGGATAAAAAACTGCTTTTTAATGTCTTCATTTATGAAATACAGATCAGCATTACTCTCATCCTCTTGCTTTAGAGCATTAATTTCTTTATGGAGACGTTCCATTTTCCGATCTAATTCAGCACCGATGCTTGCTGCATCCTTTAGCTCAGCAAGCAATCCCTCAGGGGCCTCTCTGTTGTATTTATAAAAGATTTTATGTTCAAGACTAGCCCAAAAATCCATTGCGATCGTGCGAATTTGAATCTCAACATAAATCCTTTCCTCTCGATCAGACATAAAAACTGGGATTTCTACAATCATATGAAGACTTTGGTAGCCATTCGGCTTTGGATGTTTAATATAATCTTTAATTTCGATTATCTGAACATCCTTTTGTTTTTCAAGCATGGAACTAAGCGAGTATATATCCGAAATAAACGAACAGGTAATCCGAATACCGGCAATATCTTTAATATTTTCTTTAATTGAAGGGAGGGATACGTCAATATTTTTTTTATAGATCTTTTTCAATATACTTTCCGGTGATTTTATTCGTGATTTAACATGTTCGATCGGATTATAATCATGAATATAGCTAAATTCCTCTTTAAGAATATTAATTTTCGTATTCATTTCGTCTAAACCAAATTTATATGCCATCATAAATCTTTTCAATTCTGTTCCAAGTGCCTTAAGCTCTTTAAGATCAATTGTTTTTTCAATATCCATATTGTATTTCCTTTCTTCATATCAACTTATAACTTACTCAAGATAGAAGCTTGTATTTTTCTCAATACATCTCCTCTACTAATAACGCCAATGACACGTTTTTTTTCGTCAAGGACAGGTAATTTCTTAAAATGATGCTTCGATAATAAGTTGACAACATGGTCAATATCATCATTCGGGGAAACTGTAATGAGCCCCTTCTTTTTTGCAATATTAATAATGGGTGCTTCCGTTATTTCTTCAATACGACCTTGTACATCTTGTGACTCAGTATATTGCATATAATAAAGAAAGTCATATAATCTACGATCGATCGGTTTAATCGCTCTCAAAATATCTCCATCTGAAACCATTCCAAGTAATGTCCCATCACGCTCACATATTGGCAAGCCCCCGATTTTTCTAATAACGAATATTTCCATTACTTCTTTAATTGTCGCATCTGGACTGGCTTTAACAACCGTTTCAATCATGAAATCTTTAACTTTCATCACGTTCACCCCAATAATTAAATTTAAAACTGCTGTCTATTCTCATTTTGTAAGCGAATTATAATTTCTGGTAGAAAAACTAATCTACAAATAACCTTTGCCATTTCAAAATAGTCTAACGGCTTCCCAACATACTCTTCCTTATTTCTTCCATTTTCAATCATCGTAATGATTGTCCATGTAACCATGTCTAGGTCAAGATCCTCCCAAGTTAAGCCATTTTTCTTAGCTAATTCTAATCCTGTGCGAATTTTTGCATAAAGAGTTTTTCTTGCTTCCAAGAGAAGTTCATAGATTTCAGGGTCTTTTAACAATAATTCTGGGATCACTCGGTCAATTCCAATTCCATCTAATCGTTCATAATGCTTTTCCAGAAGCAATGCTAAAAATTGTTCAGGGTTTTTCTTAAACCAATCAGGAACAGGAGGCATTAGTTTTTCCAAATGCTCACCAAATATAGATAATAATAATTGGCGTTTATCATTGAAATAGCGATAAAATGTTCCAATTGCAACACCTGCATGAGAGGCAATATCCTTTGCAGTCGTTTGGTCATAGCCATATTCCATAAACAAAATCCTCCCGCTTTCAAGGATCGCAAGCCTCTTTTTCTGGGCACGTTCCTGTATCGGAATAAATGGAAATGCTCCAACTAATTGGTCATCTTTGCCAGACATCTTATCACCTCATCATTATAATAACATAAAAACCAAAACATGAACTGAAGTTCAACTTATTGACAAACGATTTTTTCAGATGCATAATTGTCCCAAGGTTCAACAATAATGTTTCAAGTAGAAATTTCAAGTCATGTATAGGGAGTTTGATGAGATTGCCTACCGTCATTATTGCTTTAAAAGGAGAAAAAGTTCTATTTAAAAGAAATACATTTTTCATTTTAGGAGAAGTCGTTAAAGTAAACGAGGGAAGTGTGATTGTAAAAATCAGTGAATCAGATGCGGTGAAATTAAAAATCGATACGCCACTAACTGTAGTCGCACATAAAAATTATAAAATCATTGAGGAAAAGTCTCTTTAGGGGTGCAAGCACCGCTAAAGAGACGACCGGCCCCACACATGGGAGGCATTAATCTGATTGATTTGTGACTATAGGGTCAAAATTTATTTCGGTTTCATTCGGAAGGCGTATTAATAAAATCCCCCCGATGATAAATAAGATGACAAGACTGAACACACCACTATTTGTATTCCCCGTTATTTGGGTAGTGACTCCTACTAAAAGCGGACCAGCAATCGCGGCAAATTTTCCAAATATATTATAAAAGCCAAAAAACTCATTTGAGGATTCCTTTGGGATTAGCTTGGCAAAATAAGATCGACTTAATGCCTGTACTCCACCTTGAACACCACCAACAATCAAGGCAAGAATCCAAAAATCTATCGCCGTTTTCATAAAATACGCATAAATACAAATACATGTATATACAATTATTCCTACTAAAATCATTCGCTTTTCTGTATATTTTTCCCCGAGTTTTCCAAATAGATACGCTGCTGGAGCGGCAACAATTTGGGTTACAAACAAAACGATTAACAATGTTGTAGATCCGATTCCCAAATCTGATCCGTAAGCCGTTGCCATTTTTATAATCGTATGAACGCCATCTATATAGAAAAAATACGCGACTAAAAATAGAAATACCGCTCGATAGGATTTAATATTTTTCATTGTGATCAAAAGTCTTTTGAAGCTTGTTGATACTGGCTTTGGAACACGTTCAACATAATATTTCTGATCGACATGTCTAAGCATCGGAATCGTAAATAGCCCCCACCATAAACCTGTAATGGCGAATCCTAACTGACTGGCAACAGTAACTGATAATGAAATGATTTCTTGCTGAGCCATGATAATAATTGCAATCGCCATAATAAATGGTATACAGCTTCCAATATATCCTAATGCATATCCATTTGCCGAAATACGGCTCATCCTATTTTTCGGCGCAACATCAACTAAAAAAGCATCATAAAATATATTAGCACCTGCAAAGCCAACAGAGGTTAACACAAAACATCCTAATAAAATAAGCCATTGTTCACTTGGAATGATTGCTAAGATGATGGTGAAAATAATTCCTAACGCCGCAAAAAAAATAAAAAATCTCTTTTTAAATCCTTTAAAATCTGCAATTGTTCCTAGTATTGGTGCAAGCAGTGAAACAATCAGGGTGGCAAATGAATTAGCATATGCTAAATAAGCAGTTGATGTTGAAGCAGCAATTCCTGCCTCCGTTGCGGCAGATTTAAAATATAAAGGAAAAATAGCAGTTACAACAATAATCGAATAAGCAGAGTTTGCCCAGTCATAAAAGACCCATCCACGTTCTGGCTTAGACATTTTCCCCATTAAACGACCTCCTTCGTTTTTCATTTTTTATCTAACTATATGCTTGTGACTAACTTTTCATTATTATAAGATGGTATACGCGCCATTCTTATTGAAATGATGTAGCTTTCCTTAATTTTACTAGAATTAAAATAGTACTCTATTAAGTTTAATAAAGCTATTTAATAATAAGGGAGAGAAGCTCGCAAACTTAGCTGATTACATGTAAATCTATGCATTTGGTCCAATAAGCCTATTTTGAATATCGGAGAATTCCCCTTTTTCTACTCGGTTTTGTAAGGTTATTCTCCAATTCATTGCTAAGAGCTCACATTCAGCAAGCTCCTTAGCTTCCTTGAAATTTTGCTTATCAATATGCATAATTTGATTGCACTTTTCAATCGTCCATTTTGGAAAGGAACGCTCAAGTAATATAAATGACTGCCCTCCATCTACAAGCCCTTCCTTAAGCACACGAAAATACCATCCTGTTCTCCCGGTATTTTGTAATAATACAGCTAGATTTTTAATTTTAAAACGCCGTGCAGGCTTCCAGCATGGCTGCCTAGGCTGAGAAACTTGCACAATCGCTTCCCCAATTTGGAATATATCCCCGATTGCGATCATCTCTTCAGTCAAATGGACAAGTGAAAAATTTTCACCCATTCCTCCTGGATTTATTTGAGCATTGTTTAATTCATTTTGCCAATATGTATAATGTTCCTTTGGATACGCAAACACAGCCTTCTCAGGACCACCATGGTGTTTTAAATCTGCCTGCCCGTCACCCGTTAAACCCGTCTTTCCTACCCAAATAGAGCCACTCACACGCTCTTTAAAAATCCCACTCCGCCATTCACGTTCCATAGGGTTATCAGCAGCACTATTCCCAACCGTTTTAGGAACACCAACAAATATTTCTTTTAATAGAAAATCCATTTCATCCCTCCTATAAAATGCGCAAGTTTTAGCTTTTTTGAAGTTCATCATATGGCTGAATTACGGCATATAGAGGAACCATTTATTATAAGATTAGAAAAAGAAAACCCTTGCTTGAAAAAAAAAATCAACCAAGGGTTTCTCTCTTCTAAATTAAATAATTGTTGCTCCTAAAGTATGTTCAAAATGAGTAAGCGCCCAATCATGACCTGCTTGATTAAATGAAGCAACAGCATCTTTATAAATAAAAATCTTAAATCCTTTATTATAGGCATCCACTGCAGTATGGAGAACGCAAATATCGGTACATACTCCTATAATATGAACTTCTGTAATTCCTCGTTCACGTAATTTCATTTCGAGATTTGTTCCTGCGAAGGCTGAATATCTTGTTTTATCCAAGTAATAAACATCTTCCGCTTCCTTATACGTTTCATATACATCATGTAATGAAACAAATAAATCTCTTCCACTTGTGTTGCGAATATTATGTGGTGGGAATAATTTCGTTTCTGGATGATGCTTGTCCCCTTTTTCATGAACATCAATAGCAAAAACGGTAAAATCACCATTTTCAATAAAACTTTTCGTTAATTGCGTTATTTTCTGTTCCAAAGCTTGACCAGGTACTCCACAAGTTAATGCCCCATCTGTAGCCACAAAGTCAACTGTGTAATCAACATTTATTAATGCTTTTTTTGACATTTTTCCGGCCCCTTCTACTA